>NZ_JBKBHK010000030.1:0-3751 GCF_046297735.1 Vogesella sp. | reverse complement strand
TGTGGCAGCGTGTCATTTAATGCGTGTTGTAGCAGGCTCATACAGCAAAAAAGGGAACATGATGAACATGTTCCCTTTTACTGGATTTGCAGTCGCAAGTCTTAACTGACTGGCATTACGGCGCAGACCGGGGGTTTTTCATCGCTGACGAGCAGGCGCCGTTTGATGGCGTGATCAGGCCGGGATGACGTTCACGCTCAGGCTGTCGCCTTCCTGCAGGGCCAGCAGGCGGTCGATATTGGGGTGCTTGCCGGGGAAGGCCAGCGCGTCAGCGGTGTGCTCGGCGTACAGCGCCAGGCCTTGCTGGGCGGCGGCGTGGTTGATACAGCCGTGCTGCAGCCACAGCGCGTGGTAGACACGAACCGAGCCGCTAGAGCCGGGTTTGGTTTCCAGCAGGGCGACTTGTTCGCCGGCGGCATTGTGCAGGCTGAGGGCGGCGATGCCATCGATGGCGGGCAGGGTAGGCAGGATATCGGCAAAAGCGGGCATGAAAAAACTCCGGGGTTATTGCCCGGAGTTGGGTACGCGCTGGCGCTATTTCCAGTGGGTATCGATAAATTTTATCGGCTCAGTGGAAACAGCAGGTAATCCAGCAGTATGCCGCCGAAGATGGCCATACCGACGCGGTTGTTATCGATAAAGGCCTTGAAACACAGCGCGCGGTCGCGGGTACGGATCTCCGTGTACTGTTTGGCGATCAGGCCGGCACTGAGCAGCAGGCTGGCAAAGTACGGCCAGTGCAGCTGCTGCTGCACGCCCAGGCCTAGCATGAGCGCCATAAACACGGCGTGGCACAACATGATGGCGCTGACATCGTGGTCGCCAAAGGTAATGGCCGAGGTCTTGATGCCGATTTTCAGGTCGTCCGGCTTGTCTGCCATCGCGTAAGCGGTGTCGTAGGCCACGGTCCAGAACAGGTTGGCCGCCAGCAACCACCAGGCGGTCGGGGCCACCTCGCCGGTTTGTGCCGCCCACGCCATCGGAATGCCAAACGAAAACGCCAGCCCCAAGTAGGCCTGCGGCAACGGGAAGAAGCGCTTGGTAAACGGGTAAGTGGCCGCCAGGAAGACGGCGGGGACGCTCATCAGCAGCGTCAGCCCGTTCATCGGCAGCACCAGTAGCAGGCTGAGCAGTGCCAGCGCGGCGGCCAACAGCAGCGCTTCTTTTTCGGTAACGGCGCCGCGGGCAAACGGCCGCTGCGCCGTGCGCGCCACGTGGGCGTCAAAATGGCGGTCGGCATAATCGTTGATCACGCAACCGGCAGAGCGCATCAGGAAGGTGCCGGCCACAAATACACCCAGCACCAACCAGTCCGGCCGCCCGTGCGAGGCCAGCCACAGCCCCCACAAGGTTGGCCACAACAGCAACAGGGTGCCAATCGGGCGGTCTACCCGCATCAGCTGGCCATAAACGGTGGCGCGTTCGCGCCAGACAGCAGTATTCATTTCAGCATCGGCTCCAGAGCCGGCAGGAACACCTCGCACACCAGAAGCGGCGAGCCTGCCAGGGTAAAACGACAGCGGCGGGCCTGTAACGCGGCAGCGTCAGGCACGGCGGCCAACTGCGCCAGCGGGTGTGTGGCGTCCAGCGTGGCAAACTGCAGCGCCTCGCGGGCGAGGCCGGGCAGGCCGCCAAACAGCGTCAGCCCCAGCGAGCGGCTGCCACGTGCCAGAATCGGCTGCCATACCTGGCAGTCTTCGCGGGTGACACTGCGCGCGGCGATGACCGGTACGCCGTCCAGCAGCAATCGAACGTGTCTGGCATAAACCGTCTGCTTTGCGTTAACCTGCAGCAGGTCCAGCTCGTCATCGTGCACGTCGGCCGGGCCTTGTGCCAGCACATCGACGCTGAATTGGCGGCCGGTGGCCATCAGGTGTTCGGTCAGCGAACCACGGGTGCCGACACAGGCCTGCCATGCCGGCGAACCCGGCGGCAAGCTGGCCGACCAATAGGCTTTATCATTCATGGCCCGCATTATGCCAAAACGCGCTTTGCGCTGTCCTGCCCTTGCGGCCAACCTGGCTTATATATTGTCATGATCGAAACTTTCCTCTGGCTGCTGGGCTACCAGTTTGCTGGCGAGCTGGTGGCGCGTGCCTTTGGCTGGCCGGTGCCCGGTGCCGTATTGGGCATGTTGTTGCTGTTTCTTACCCTGTGCGCCCGCCGCGGCTTGCCGGACACGCTGCGCCATAACGTACCGCGGCTGATGACGCATATGTCCTTGCTGTTCATTCCGGCCGGTGTCGGCATCATCGCTTTCTGGCCCATGCTGTCGGCACGGCCGCTGGCGTTAACGCTGGTGTTGCTGCTGTCCACGCTCGGCACCTTCGTCATTACCGCACTGGTGCTGAAGCTGGCGCTGCGCTGGCAGCAGGGGAGGGGGCATGACTGAGTTACTGCACTGGTTGCGCGGCTCGCCGCTGACCGGCCTGCTGCTGACGCTGGCAGCGTACCGCCTGGCGCTGATAGCCAGCCGCCGCTACCACGGCCATCCGCTGGCCAATACCGTGCTGCTGGGGGCAACCATCGTCGTCGGCGTGCTGCTGGTGTTGGGCATGGATTTCCAGCAATACATGAAGGGGGCGGCGTTCATCCAGTTTCTGCTGGGGCCGATCACGGTGGCGCTGGCCATCCCGCTGTACAACAACCTGGGACGTTTGCGCAAAAGCGGGCTGCCGGTCTTGCTGGCGATTGTGGCCGGCAGTGTGGCCGGGGTGGTGACGGCGGTGGCCAGTGGCCTGCTGTTCGACATGCCGCGCGAGATGCTGATGTCGCTGGCGCCGCGCTCGGTCACCACGCCGATCGCGATGGGCGTCGCAGAAGTGCTGGGCGGCATCCCGGCTTTGGCCGCCACGTTCGTCATCGTTACCGGCATCATCGGCGCCGTCTGTGCCAAACCGCTGGCCAGCCTGCTGCGTATCCGCGACGACGTGGTGCTGGGCGTGGCCACCGGCGTGGCCGCACACGGCATCGGCACGGCACGCGTATTCCAGCTATCGGAAACCGCCGGCGCGTTTGCCGGTCTGGCAATGGGGCTTACCGGCTTGTTTACCGCGGTACTCGCCCCGATACTGGTGCACCTGTTGCTGTAATCACGCCCGTGTAGACTGCATCACCTAATAACAACATTTCGAGGAGTACACCATGGACCTGATTCTGTGGCGACACGCCGAAGCCGAAGACGGCAATGACGACCTGGCTCGCGCGCTGACCCGCCGTGGCCAACAACAAGCCCGCCAGATGGCCAACTGGCTGCACAAGCAACTGCCCGGCGACTACCGCCTGCTGGCCTCCGAAGCCGTACGCTCGCAGCAAACCGCGTCCTTCCTGGCCAAGAGCTACGAGATCCTGCCGGCGCTGAACCCGGACGCGTCGGTGGAGCAGGTACTGCAAGCCGTTGGCTGGCCCGCCTGCGGCAAAACCATCGTGCTGGTGGGCCACCAGCCGTATATCGGCCGCCTGGCGGCAACACTGCTCAGCGAGCAGCCGCTGTTGTGGAGCGTGAAGAAGGGCGCCATCTGGTGGCTGAATCACCGCGAACGGCACGGTATCGAGCAGATTCGCCTCAAAGCCATGATGACACCGGCCATGCTGGAATCGCTCTGAGCCCGGCTTGATGCTTGTTCAAATAAAAGGTTGGCCGCATGCGGCCAACCTTTTTGCTTTTCGTCACCTTTGCAAATCAGCTACTTAAGCAATTACTTGCACTTTTTTGCAGGCGAGGTGTTGACGGCCCAGAGCGTGGTGGGTA
>NZ_JBKBHK010000029.1:0-4356 GCF_046297735.1 Vogesella sp. | reverse complement strand
TGTGGCAGCGTGTCATTTAATGCGTGTTGTAGCAGGCTCATACAGCAAAAAAGGGAACATGATGAACATGTTCCCTTTTACTGGATTTGCAGTCGCAAGTCTTAACTGACTGGCATTACGGGTTTCCCCGGCTTTTTGCTGAACAGATGATGATCAGTTTTTGGATTGGTCAACCAGCTTGTTCTTGGCAATCCACGGCATCATGGCGCGCAGTTCGGCACCTACCTTCTCGATCGGGTGATCGGCGGTCAGGCGACGACGGGCGGTCATGCTCGGGTAGTTGGTCTTGCCTTCCAGGATGAACATCTTGGCGTATTCGCCGGACTGGATGCGGTACAGCGCCTTTTTCATGGCTTCCTTGGTGGCGGAGGTCACCACTTCCGGGCCAGTCACGTACTCACCGTACTCCGCGTTGTTGGAGATGGAGTAGTTCATGTTGGCGATACCGCCTTCGTACATCAGGTCCACGATCAGTTTCAGTTCGTGCAGACATTCGAAGTAAGCCATTTCCGGGGCGTAACCGGCTTCCACCAGGGTTTCGAAACCGGCTTTTACCAGCTCGACAGCGCCACCGCACAGTACGGCTTGCTCGCCGAACAGGTCGGTTTCGGTTTCTTCACGGAAGTTGGTTTCGATCACGCCGCCTTTGGTGCCGCCGTTGGCCGCAGCGTAAGACAGGGCGATGTCGCGGGCCTTGCCGGACTTGTCCTGGTATACGGCGATCAGGGTCGGTACACCACCGCCCTTCACGTACTCGGAGCGCACTGTGTGGCCCGGGCCTTTCGGGGCGATCATGATCACGTCCAGGTCTTCACGCGGCACGATCTGGTTGTAGTGCACGTTGAAGCCGTGGGCGAACGCCAGGGCAGCGCCCTGCTTGATGTTGGCCGCGATTTCCTTGTGGTAAACGTCCGGCTGCGATTCATCCGGCAGCAGGATCATCACCACGTCGGCCGCTTTCACGGCTTCGGCAACTTCTTTTACCTGGTGACCGGCTGCTTCGGCTTTTTTCCACGATGCGCCATCTTTGCGCAGGCCGACAATCACGTTCACGCCGGACTCTTTCAGGTTCTGGGCGTGGGCGTGGCCTTGCGAGCCGTAACCGATGATGGCGACCTGCTTGCCCTTGATGATGGAGAGGTCAGCGTCTTTGTCGTAGAAAACTTTCATTTTATGTCCCTAGTTGTTCTCGGGCAGCGGGTAGCCGCCCTGGTGATTTCAGATCTTCAGAATACGTTCGCCGCGACCAATTCCGGATGCACCGGTACGCACCGTTTCCAGGATCACTGAACGGTCGATCGCCTCGATAAAGGCGCCCAGCTTTTCGCTCGTACCGGTGAGCTCGATGGTGTAGGTCTTTTCCGTCACGTCGATGATGCGGCCGCGGAAGATGTCAGCCATGCGCTTCATTTCTTCGCGGTCCTTGCCGGTGGCACGGACCTTGATCAGCATCATTTCGCGTTCGATATGGTCGGACTCGTTGAGGTCAATCACCTTGACCACCTCGATCAGCTTGTTGAGCTGCTTGGTGATCTGCTCGATGACTTCGTCAGACCCGTGGGTGACGATGGTCATCCGCGACAGCGTCGGGTCTTCGGTAGTCGACACGGTCAGCGAATCGATATTGTATGCGCGCGCGGAGAAAAGTCCCACTACTCGTGACAGGGCACCCGCTTCGTTTTCCAGCAAAATAGAAAGAATATGTCTCATGCTGCTAGGCCTTAACACATGTTGCCGTAGTCACGGTTGTTCTCGAACGGGGCAATCTGCAGGTCGCGCATGTGCGGCGGCAGATCCATCTGGTCCAGCCCCTTGCCGTTCTGGATCATCGGGAACACGTTTTCTGACTGATCGGTACGGAAATCCAGGAACACCAGACGCTCTTTCAGCGCCGGGCTGAACGCTTCGCGCAGCACCGGTTCCACGTCGGCCGGGTTTTCCACCTTGATACCGATATGGCCGTAGGCCTCGGCAATCTTCACGAAGTCGGGCAGCGCATCCATATACGACTCGGAATAGCGGGTACCGTAGAAGAACTCCTGCCACTGGCGCACCATGCCCAGGTAGCGGTTATTCAGCGCAATCACCTTCACCGGGGTGTGGTACTGCTTGGCGGTGGACAGCTCCTGGATGTTCATCTGGATGGAGCCTTCACCGGTAATGCAGGCTACCTGCGCGTCCGGGTTGGCCAGCTGGGCGCCGATGGCGGCCGGCAGACCGAAGCCCATGGTGCCCAGGCCACCCGAGTTCAGCCACTGCTTCGGGCGCTTGAACGGGTAGTACTGCGCCGCCCACATCTGGTGCTGGCCCACGTCGGACGTAATAATGGCGTCGCCACCGGTAATTTCGTACAGCTTCTGCACCACGTACTGCGGCTTGATGAACTCGGTAGACGGGGTGTACAGCAGGCTGTTGTAGCTGCGCCATTCTTCAATCTGTTTCCACCAGTTGGCCAGATGCTGCTGCGGCACCTGCTGCCCGGTTTGCTTGAACAGGTCGATCATGTCGCGCAGCACGTGCTTCACGTCGCCCACGATGGGCACGTCCACTTTCACGCGTTTGGCGATGGAAGACGGGTCCACGTCGATGTGCACGATCTTTTTCGGCTGCGACAGGAAGTGCGACGGTACGCTGATCACGCGGTCGTCAAAACGTGCGCCCACGGCGATCAGCACGTCACAGTACTGCATGGCCATGTTGGCTTCGTAGGTACCGTGCATGCCCAGCATGCCCAGGAACTGGGGATCCTGGCCCGGATAGGCGCCCAGGCCCATCAGGGTGTTGGTACACGGTACGCCCAGCATTTTCACCAGCTCGGTCACTTCGGCCGAGGCGTTGCCCTGCACCGCACCACCGCCTACGTAGATGAACGGGCGCTTGGCTTCGGCCAGCAGGTTGACGGCTTTCTTGATCTGGCCCGGGTGGCCACGGGTTACCGGCACGTAGGAGCGGATGCTCACGCTTTCCGGGTAGTGGAACTCGGCCAGACGCTGGGTCACGTCTTTCGGGATGTCTACCACCACCGGGCCCGGACGACCGGACGAGGCAATGTAGAACGCCTTCTTGATGGTGGCAGCCAGCTCGTTGATGTCCTTCACCAGGAAGTTGTGCTTCACGCACGGGCGGGTAATGCCCACCATGTCCACTTCCTGGAACGCATCCATGCCGATGGCGGGGGTGGGCACCTGGCCCGAAATCACCACCATGGGGATGGAATCCATGTAGGCAGTAGCAATGCCGGTAACGGCATTGGTAGCGCCAGGGCCGGACGTCACCAGCGCCACGCCCACCTTGTTGCTGGAACGCGAGTAGGCGTCAGCCGCGTGCACGGCGGCCTGCTCGTGGCGCACCAGTACGTGTTTGAACTGCTGCTGCCGGAAAATTGCATCATAAATTTCCAGGACCGCGCCGCCGGGGTAGCCGAATACGAATTCGACTCCTTCTTCCTGCAAGCTGCGAACCAGGATCTCCGCGCCCGATATCTGCATCTTTGCCTCTTCTAATGTCAGGTATTAATTTTTTGTCCCGTGACGGATGAACTTAGCCGAAGCACCAAAGTCGGTCAAGCGCTTTTGTGCAGGTGCAAAAAAAGGGCAAAAACCAGCAAAAACAGCCACTTTTATGGGGGTAGGCGGCACACGGGGGCTTTGGTAAGATGCCTAGTTGGCCGCAAGGCTGTTACCTGCTTTCATCCGTTCACCATGACGCGCACCACCGCTTTCCCCGGCCTGGCCCGACGCCTGGCCAGCCTGCTGTACGAATCGCTGCTGATCGGCACCTTATGGCTGTTGGCCGCAGCCGCCTTCACCCCCATTCTGGCGCTGGGCGACAACGCACCGCTACTGCAGTGGCTGTACCGTGTGTTTGTGGCCGCCGTGCTGTTCGGCTATTTCGGTTACTGCTGGGTCAAGAGCGGGCAGACGCCAGCAATGAAGCCGTGGCGGCTGACAGTAGCCATGCCCGATGGCCGCCGCCTGAACTGGCAGCAAGCCCTGCTGCGCTTTGCGGTGGCGCTGGTGCTGTTTGTCGGCGTGCCTGTGCTGTCTTACCTGGCGTGGCTGCCATCGCTGGGCAACCCCAAGCTGGCGCTGGGCGCCGCGCTAGCGTGGTGGCTGCTGCCACTGCTGTGGGTGTACATCGACAACGACAAGCAGTTCCTGCACGACCGCCTGGCCGGCACCCGTATCCTGCTGCTGCCCAAGGGCGAAAAGGCCTGAGCGCCCTTATCCGCCACGCATGAAAAAACCGCCCGGTTGGGTAATGCCAGTCAGTTAACGCTGACTGGCATTTTTCGTTGGATATTTGTGTGCCCTGTTCTTCACCACTCGCGGGCAATGTCGGTCTGGTCTGCGGGGT
>NZ_JBKBHK010000028.1:0-12922 GCF_046297735.1 Vogesella sp. | reverse complement strand
AATGACCTGTTCCGCCGCATGAGCAAACGCTATCTGGTGGGCGAACAGCCCTGAAATGGTGCCTGGCTGCTGCAAAACGGGGCAGCCAGAAAAGCAAAAGGTTGGCCGCATTGCTGCGGCCAACCTCCGGCCTGTTGAGATGACGGCTGAGCCGTTCTGGTTCTCCCTCTATCAAACCCTGGCGCCCCGCCGCCTTGGCGTGGCGCATCAATCCGAAAATGAAGCCCCGAATTGGCGCATCGCACCAATTCGGGAAGCTTTTGCACCAAAACCGTGCAAAATTATTTCCCTCTCCACGCCGGCTTCCGCAGAAACCGGCCCAAAAACCGGGAAACAACACCTGTCGCTCCAAAGAGCACGGTATATAAAGCAAACCGTGTGCCAGATCTGTTGTTATCGATGAAAAGGCATGAAAGACCGAGCTGGCGCGGCGGCGGCGCTGGCCGGCGGTGTGCTGCGGAGTGGCGGGCAAAGAAAATGCCAGTCAGCGCGGGCTGACTGGCAGTCTGGTTCGGCACGGGGCGGCTTACAGGCTCTTGAAACGGACGCGGTAGCGGTGCTCGCCTTGTTGCAGGTCCATCAGCCAGTCGCCGCTGCCGCTGATGCAGACCGGCAGCGTCACCTTGGCCTGCCACTGCTGACCTGCGGCGACAAAGCGGTAGCGGTTGAAGCCCATGTCCATTTTTTCCATCGAAAACTCGGCGCTGGGCGCGCTGTTGCCGGCTTGTTCCAGCGTAATCAGAAACGCTTCGCTATGCCGCGGCACACGGTCAAAGCGCAGTGTGCTGCCGTCCGGCAGCGCGCAGCCTTGCTGCAGATTGCTGCAGCTGACGTTAACGAGCTGTACCGGTTTGTCTTTCTGCTGCAGGTACCAGTAGATCAACCCGGCTTTCAGCAGCGCAAAGCAGATCAGTGCGATGGCGACGAACAGCCATTGCTGGCGGCTAAGCTTCTTCATTGCCACGCTCCCCGCATCTGTGCCACGCCGTGGGCGCCGGCTTGTTTGGCCTCGTCAAGGTTGGCCGCACGTAGCCCGCCCAGCGCAAACACCGGCAGCGGTGCCGCCGGCGACAGGCAGTTGGCTAGCCCGTCCCAGCCCAGCGCTGCTTGACCTGGGTGGCTGGCGGTGGCTTGCACGTGGCCCAGCAGCGCGTAATCCAGCCCCAGCGCCGCGGCGCGTTCCAGCTCGGCACGGCTGTGGCACGACGCGCCGACCCAGGCAAAGTGCGGGCGCGCTTCGCAGGCGGCCAGGCGCTGGCTGTTGAGCTGTACGCCGTCTACCGGCCAGCCTTTCAGCCACGCCGGGTCGGCGTTGACGATCAGCTTGCCGCCACGCGGGTGAATGATCTCGCTGATCTCGCCCACCAGCGAGGCCAGTTGCTCGCGGCTCTTTTGCGGCTCGCGCACGATCACCCACGATGCGTCCTGGCGCTGCGCCAGCTTGTCGAGCAGCACGTCGCGGCCGGTTTCGCTGACGCAGGTGATGTCCAGTACGTCCGGCAGTTGCAGCGAGCGCAGGATGGGGTCGTTGGCCGGCAGCATCGGTTTGACCGACAAGTGGCCGGGCTGCTGCCAGGCAAAGGCCTGGCCTTCGTGCGGCTGCGGCTCGCCCTGCCACGCCCAGATGCGATAGAACAGCAGCTCGACCGACGCGTGTTCGTAGTGGTGCACACGGCGCAGCCACGGTGTGGCGTGGGTAACGGTGATGCCCATTTCTTCGTGGAATTCGCGAACCAGCGCGGCCAGCGGGGCTTCGCCGGCCTCCACTTTGCCGCCGGGGAATTCCCAGTAGCCGGGGTAGGGCTTGCCGGCAGGACGGCTGCCCAGCATGAACTGGCCGTCAGCGCGCATCAGCGCGCCGGCGACCACGGGAATGGTGTGCTTGTGTTCAGGCATGGTGGACTCGGTAGGCCGCAGCGCGGCCGGTATCAGGATTAGCGGCCGACTTCGGCCACGCGCTCGGCGGGCTCGCGGCCGGCCCAGTCGCAGGCAAATTGCCAGGCCACGCGGCCGGAGCGGCTGCCGCGCAGCTGGCTCCATTGCAGCGCGGCGCGTTCGGCTTCGGCGTCGCAGGGCAGGGTAAAGTGGGCCAGCCAGCCGCGCACGGCGGCCAGGTAGGCGTTCTGGTCGAACGGGTAGAACGACAGCCACAGGCCAAAGCGGTCGGAGAGCGATACCTTCTCTTCAGTGGTCTCGCCGGGGTGGATTTCGCCGTCCTTGACCCAGCCTTCGCGGTTTTCGCTAATGCGTTCCGGCATCAGGTGGCGGCGGTTGGAGGTGGCGTACACCAGCAGGTTGGCCGCACGCTGCGCCAGGCCGCCGTCCAGCGCCGACTTCAGCGCCTTGTAGCTGTCTTCGCCTTCTTCAAACGACAGGTCGTCGCAGAACAGGATGAAATGCTCCGGCCGTGCGGCCACCAGCGCCACGATCTGGCCCAGGTCGGGCAGGTGGCTTTTGTCCACTTCGATCACGCGCAGGCCGCGTGCGGCGTACTCGGCCAGCAGCGCCTTGATCAGCGACGACTTGCCGGTGCCGCGTGCACCGGTAAGCAGCACGTTATTGGCCGGGCGGCCGGCCAGGAACTGCTCTGTGTTGCGCACGATCAGCGCCTTCTGGCGTTCGATGTCGTTCAGGTCGGCCAGGCGCACGGTATGCGGCGCGTGGATGGCTTCCAGCCAGCCGCTGAGGCCGGCGCGGCACCAGCGAAAGGCCGGTGCGGTCCAGTCCGGCTCGGGAATGGCCGGCGGCAACAGCGGCTCGAGGCGCGCCATCAGGGTTTCGGCGCGGGCGAGAAAGGCTTCCAGTTTGTCCATTGCAGCTCCGATCAGGCGGCGAGCGGTTTTTCCAGTATTTCCAGGTCCAGCGTGCCATCCAGCGGTTGGCCGACGCCCGCGTCCAGCGGGTAGGGTTGGCGCTCACCGGTGGGCAGGTAGCCACGGCGCAGGTAGTAGGCGCGCAGCTCGGGGCGGCCGGCCAGCACGCTCATGCGGGCACGCGGCAGGCGGTAGTGTGCTGCCAGCGTGGCTTCGGCGTGCGCCAGCATGGCTTTGCCGATGCCGCCGGCCTGGCAGACCGGGTCGACCGCCAGCATGCCGATGTAGCCGTAAGCGTCGGCCGGCTCGATGTGCACGCAGGCCACCAGCTGCCCCGCCTGCCAGCCCAGCAGCACTTGCCCGGGCGTGGCCAGCACGGCGGCCAGTTGGGCTTCGTCGGTGCGTGCGCCGCGAATCAGCGCCGACTCGTGCGTCCAGCCGGCCTGGTTTGCACCGGGGCGGTAGGCCAGGTTGACCAGCCGGCATAGCGCGGGCAGGTCGGCTGTGGTGGCGGTGGTGATCGCCAGCATGGCTTAGTCGCGCAGCGTGATGGCGGGCCAGCCGTGTGCCTGGGCGTGGGCCAGCAGCGTGTCGTCGGCGTCCACCGCAACCGGGTGGCTGACGATGGACAGCAAGGGCAGGTCGTTGCGCGAGTCGCTGTAGAAGTACGTTTTGGCGTAGCTTTGCAGCGTTTCGCCGCGTGCGGCCAACCACTCGTTCAGGCGGGTGATCTTGCCGGCCTGGAAGCTGGGCACGCCGGTGGGCTTGCCGGTGTAGTTGCCGTCGGCGTCTTGTTCCAGCTCTACCGCAATCAGGTGTTCAACGCCCAGCTCGCGGGCGATGGGGCCGGTAATGAAGCGGTTGGTGGCGGTGATGATCATCACCACGTCGCCGGCTGCCTGGTGCGCGGCTACCAGCTCGCGTGCCTTTTGCGGAATGATGGGCAGGATGTGTTCCTGCATGTATTGCGCGTGCAGGGTGTCCAGTTCGCTGCGGCTGAAGCGCGCCAGCGGTGCCAGCTGGAAGTCGAGGAATTCGTAGATGTCCAGCGTGCCGGCTTTGTACTGTTCGTAGAAGTAGTCGTTCTGGCGGGCGTGGTGGTCCGGGTCCAGGATGCCGCGTTTGATCAGGAACTTGGGCCACTCGGTGTCGGAATCACCGGCAATCAGGGTGTTGTCGAGGTCAAACAGGGCAAGATTCATGTCAGGTTCCGGGGTTGGCGGTTTGCAATACGTTTTTCACCAGCGGCACGGTGATGGGCCGGCGCATGGCCAGCGAGTAGCGGTCCAGCGTATCCAGCATGGTAATCAGGCTGGACAGGTCGCGCCGCCAGTGGGTGAGCAGGTAGCGGAAGACGTCGTCGCCGATGGCCAGCTGGCGGCTGGCGGCGTGGTGGCGGAGGGCGGCCAGCTTGTCGTCATCCGACAGCGCCTTCACCTCGAACACCAGGCCCCAGCCCAGGCGGGTGCGCAGGTCGTCGCGCACCGGGGCTTGCATCGGCGGCTGGCGGCCAGCCATCAGCAGGCGGCCTTCGCCGCTTTCCTTCAGCGAGTTGTAGATGGAGAACAGCATGATCTGGTCGTCCGGCGCCAGGTCGTCGACGTGGTCGACGGCGATGAAGCTGGCTTCGCGCGCGAAGTCGGGCAGCTGTTCGTGCTGGGCGTCCAGGTAGATGGAGGCGCGGCCCATGCGCTCGGCGTGGGCGATCCACGCTTGCAGCAGGTGGGTCTTGCCGCAGCCGGGCTCGCCCCACAGGTACACGAAGCGCTCCCCGGCCTCGGCAGTGAGGGCGGAGATGATTTCGCGGTTGCGCTGTGCCAGAAAATTATCGAAAGCGGGCAGCGGTGTGGGCGTGAGGTCTAGAACAAGCTGATCCAACATCGGATGCGGTCAAAATAGGTCAGGGGTCGATTTTACGCTGATAAAAGCCACTATTGAAATAATGCCGCACCAGATGGCGCATCAGGATGACGCTGATGGCGGCCAGTGGCAGCGCCAGCAGCACGCCGACAAAGCCCATCAGCTCGCCAAACGCCATCAGTGCAAAGATCACCGTTACCGGCGACAGCCCGATGCGCTCGCCCACCAGATAGGGCGTAATCAGGAAGCTTTCCAGCAGTTGGCCCACCATGAACACGCCCCATACCAGCAGGATGCCGACATAGCTGTCGAACTGCAGCAGCGCGGCCAACGTGGCCAGCAGCAGGCCTAGGAAGGCGCCCAGGTACGGAATAAATACCAGCAGGCCGGCAATGATGCCGATGGCGAGGCCGGAATCCAGCCCCACCAGCAGCAGACCGCCGCCGTAAATGGCGGCCATGATCAGCATCACCGACAGTTGGCCGCGCAGGAACTGGCCCAGCATGCTGTCCACCTCGCGGGCCAGACGGCCCACTTCGCCGGCCCAGCGGCGCGGAATCAGCGTGGCGCTGCGCGCCACCATATCGTCCCAGCCGTGCAGGAAGTAATACAGCAGGATGGGCAGCAAGCTGAGGTTGGCCAGCATCGATAGCAGCAGGGCGCCGCCGTGGGTTAGCTGTGGCGCTACCCGCGCCAGTGTCTGGCGCACGTTGCCGGCGTTCTGGCTCAGCACCTGGCGCCAGCTGTCGCTGTCGATGCTGAGGCTGGTACCCAGCCAGGCGTTGATCCTTGGCAATGCGCTGTGCTGCACGAAGTCCACCAGCACCGGCAGTTTGGCAATCAGCGCCTGCCCTTGTGCCACCAGCATCGGTACCACGATCAGGATCAGCCCCAGCACCGCAAAGAAGCCGCCCGCCATCACCAGCAGTAGGGACACGGTGCGTGACAGGCCGCGTTCTTGCAGGCGGTCCACCAGCGGGTCAAGGATGTAAGCCAGCACCGCCGCCGTGACAAACGGCGCCAGTACGCCCGCCAGCCGGCCGGCCAGCCAAACCACGGCAGCCAGGGCGATAGCGAGAATCAACCACGGAAGATAAACAGAGCGGGAGCGTTCCATCGGCTTTTCAGTTAAAATACAGCCGCTTTGGGCCAGAAGCCCAGACAGCAGCAAAACGATCACGTTAGCAGAAAGCGAGTCTACCTTGAACACCACGTCCCTCAGTTACCGTGATGCCGGCGTCGACATCGACGCGGGCGACGCGCTCGTCGAAAACATCAAGCCGTTTGCCAAGCGCACCATGCGCCCGGAAGTCCTCGGTGGCCTCGGCGGTTTCGGCGCACTGGTGGAAATCTCCAAGAAATACCAGGAACCTGTCCTGGTATCCGGTACTGACGGCGTCGGTACCAAGTTGAAGCTCGCCTTCGACTGGAACAAGCATGATACCGTCGGCATCGACCTGGTGGCCATGAGTGTCAACGACATTCTGGTACAGGGTGCCGAACCGCTGTTCTTCCTGGACTACTTCGCCTGCGGCAAGCTGGATGTGCCGCAAGCCACCGACGTCATCAAAGGCATTGCCGAAGGTTGCGAGCAAGCCGGTTGTGCACTGATCGGCGGTGAAACGGCCGAAATGCCGGGCATGTACCCGGTAGGCGAATACGACCTGGCCGGCTTTGCCGTCGGTGTGGTTGAAAAGCGCAAGGTCATCACCGGCCGCGACATCAAGCCGGGCGACGTTGTGCTGGGCCTGAAGTCCAACGGCGTGCACTCCAACGGTTACAGCCTGGTACGCAAGATCATCGAGCGCGCCCAGCCTGATCTGGACGCCCCGTTTGACGGCGAAAAGACCCTGCGCGACGCCATCATCGCCCCCACCCGCATCTACGTGAAGCCGCTGCTGGCGCTGATGGAGAAGCTGAACGTGAAGGGCATGGCGCACATCACCGGCGGTGGCATTACCGAAAACACCCCGCGCGTACTGCCGGAAAACACCGTGGCCCAGATCGACGCCGGCAGCTGGCAGCTGCCCAAGCTGTTCCAGTGGCTGCAGGCTGAAGGCAATGTGGACGCGCAGGAAATGTACCGCACCTTCAACTGTGGTATCGGCATGGTGGTGATCGTTGACGCGGCGGATGCCGACGCTGCGGCCGCCTTCCTGACCGAACAGGGTGAAACCGTGTCCCGTATTGGCGTCATCCGCGCCCGCAACGGCGACGAGCACCAGACCCAGGTTGCTTAAGCAGTCTGCCTGATGCCAAGCGCCGCCGGCAGTGCTGGCGGCGTTTGCGTTTGCGGCCAACCTTTCTTTCTGCCTCTGCCTAACCGTTTTACTGCTGCCATGAAAAACATCGTCATCCTGATTTCCGGCCGTGGCTCCAATATGCAGGCCATCGTCGACGCCGGTATCCCCGGCGCCCGCATTGCGGCGGTGATCGCCAACCGTCCGGACGCAGCGGGCCTGGCCTGGGCCGCCGAGCGTGGCATCGCCACCGTCGGGCTGGACCACAAACAGTTTGCCAGCCGCGACGCCTTTGACGCGCAGTTGGCCGCCGAGATCGACGCCTTCGCCCCCGACCTGGTGGTGCTGGCCGGCTTCATGCGCATTCTGACCCCGGCCTTCACCGCACGCTACGAAGGCCGCATGCTGAACATCCACCCGTCGCTGCTGCCGTCTTTCCCCGGCCTGCACACCCACCAGCGCGCCATCGATATGGGCTGCAAGGTGGCCGGTTGTACCGTGCACTTCGTCACGGCCGAACTCGACCACGGCCCGATTGTGGCGCAAGGCGTGGTACCGGTGCTGGACGACGATACCGAAGCGGCGCTGGCTGCCCGCGTGCTGCAGCTGGAGCACCAGCTGTACCCGCAAGCCGTGCGCCAGTTTGTCGCCGGCGAACTGCAAGTCAACGGCAGCCGCGTCAGCGGCGTGGCCGCTAGCGAAGCCGGCGCCAGCCTGATGGTGCCGGCGCCGCGTTGAAGCGTTGGCGCAAACCGGCAACCCGCCTGCTGCTGGTTGCCTTCGTCCTGTCCCTGCTGGCGCACCTGTTGGCGCTGGGCAGCGCGCTGGTGTCGTTTGACAGCATCGACATGCCCGACGACCCGGCCTTGCGCCAGCTCAGCGCCACGCTGCAGGACATGCAAATGGACACCCCCAAGCCACCGGCGCACAGTGCGCCACGCCTCGCCGGTACGCTGGGCGTAGCGACAGGCGAGGCGTCGCAGCCGGCGGCAGACAAACCCAAGCGCACGCCGCGCAAACCCCGAAAAACCACGGCCAGCGCGCCGCTCGCCGTGGCGAAGAAGGTGGAAGCCAGCCAGCCCGCTGTGGCGGCCAAGCTGCCGCCGGAAAAAGTGCAAGCCAGCACGGCCGTGGCCGAAACTCCGGCTGCCAAGCCGGCGGCTAGCGCACCGGTGGCCGAGGTAGCAGACGCCAAGCCGGATGCCGTGGAAAACCCGGACCTGGTCAAGCCCGACGAGCGCATTACCCGCTTTCCGGCCCAAGCCCGCATGCAATATGGTGCGTATATGTCCGGCGTGCTGCTGGGCAATGGCGAGATGCGCTGGCAGCGCGACGGCAGCGGTTACAGCCTGATTACCGACGTCAAACCGGTGATTGGCCCAAAGCTTCATTACGAAACCGTGGGTAGCATCACCGCACAGGGGCTGCGCCCGGAAAGTTTCAAGGCCACCCGTGACGGCCAGCCGCGCGAGTACGCACAATTCGACTGGGCCGGCGGCACACTGGCCTATGGTGATAAGGAAGCCAAGAGCGAGCCGCTGCAAGCAGGTGCGCAAGATTTGCATAGCTTGCCGGTGCAACTGGCGCTGCGCGGCAAGAAGATGGGCGATGCGCCGGTGCTGATCACCAATGGCAAGAAGGTATACCGCATGGCCTTGCGGCCGGAGGGCGAAACCGATTTCGATACCGGCAAGGGCGTCATCCGCGCCGTGGTAGTGCGGGTACGCCAGGAAGACGAACTCACCGAATTCTGGCTGGCGCCGGACTTCGGCAACATTCCGGTGCGCATCCTGCGTGCCGACAAGGACAGGCGCATCGAGCTGCGCGCCACCCTGATTGAATTTGACGGCGACACTGTCTGGAAACAGCCGCCGCGACAACCGAGACAAAACAATGAAAGTAAACGTTAGCCAGTTCAACCACCTGGAACAGGTGCTGTTCGCCATGTTGCGCTTTGACCGCCCGGCCGACGCCGTGCTCACCGCGCACTTCCGCCAGCACAGCAAGCTGGGCGGCACCGACCGTCACCTGATCGCCGAAACCGCGTTTGCCTGCCTGCGCCACCTGGAAAGCTTGCGCCCGCTGTGCGGCAAGCAAGTGAACTCGCGCCGCCTGGCGCTGGTTACCCTGGTCCGCATCGGCGGCGCCAACCTGCGCGAGCTGGACGGCATCCTGAAAGAAAACGAGCGCGAGTGGCTGGCTGGCGTCAAAGGCGCCGAGCTGCCGGCCGAGCTGTCGGCCCGCGCCGGCCTGCCGGCTTGGGTGATCGGCCTGCTGGCCGAACAGGAAGAGGGCGATATCGTGGCGCTGGGGAAGGGCCTGGCCTCCGCCGCGCCGCTGGACCTGCGCGTCAACACGCTGAAAATGCGCCGCGACGACGCACTGGTGCAGCTGCAGGATTCCGGCATCGCCTGCGAGCCCACCCAGTACTCGCCGATCGGCATCCGCCTGAAAGGCAAGCCGGCGCTCACCCGTCACCCGCTATTTGTCGGCGGTGCCATCGAAGTGCAGGACGAAGGCAGCCAGCTGCTGGGCCTGCTCACCGGTGCTCGTCGTGGCGAGATGGTGGTGGATTTCTGCGCTGGTGCCGGCGGCAAAACGCTGCTGCTGGGCGCGCAAATGGCGTCCACCGGCCGCCTGTACGCGTTTGATATTTCCGAAAAGCGCCTGGCCAACCTGAAGCCGCGCCTGGCGCGCTCCGGCCTGTCCAACGTCAACAGCACGCTGATCGCGCACGAGAACGACACCAAGGTGAAGCGCCTGGCCGGCAAGGCCGACCGCGTGCTGGTGGATGCGCCGTGTTCCGGCCTGGGCACCCTGCGCCGCAACCCGGACCTCAAATACCGCCAGAGCCCGGAAAGTGTGGCCGAACTGAACGCCAAGCAAACCGCCATCCTGGCGTCCGCTTCGCGCCTGGTGCGTGCCGGTGGCCGTCTGGTGTACGCCACCTGCAGCCTGCTGCCGTCGGAAAACCAGGACATCGTGGCCGCTTTCCTGGAAAGCCATCCCGACTTCGAACTGCTGCCGGCCAATGCGCTGCTGGCGGAGATGAAGATCGGTCTAGATACCGGCGACTACCTCAGCCTGCGCCCGCACCTGCACAATAGCGACGGTTTTTTTGCCGCCGTATTGCAGCGCAAGGCTTGAGTCACGGCGCTGCCGGCTCTAGAATAGCTGATTGAATTTGTCGGGTACTCGCCCGGCCCTTATTGCAAAAAGGAAGATCATGTCGATTCAGGACACCATCCGCCAGACCGTGACCGAAAACCCGGTCGTGCTGTACATGAAAGGCTCCGCCACCTTCCCGCAGTGCGGCTTCTCCTCCCGCGCCGTGCAGATCATCAAGGCCTGTGGCGTCGAGAAGTTCGTTACCGTCGACGTGCTGGCCGACCCGGAAGTGCGTCAGGGCATCAAGGACTTCGCCAACTGGCCGACCATTCCGCAGCTGTACGTGAAGGGCGAGTTCGTTGGTGGTTCGGACATCATGTACGAAATGTACCAAGCCGGCGAACTGCAAGAACTGCTGAAAGAGTTTGCCGCTTAAGCTGCGGCCAACCTTGCAGCCTGCCGTACCCAACCCGCCTTCACGGCGGGTTTTGTTTTGCCTGCATGGCCAGCCGTGCCGTGCGCGACACTGCCCGAAAAGGGGAAACCCTGCACTGCGAGCGTGGATACAAACGGCTGTTTACGGGTACAATATTGCCCCATACCAATTTGAGCGAACCGGCGGCCTGCGGCTGCCGGTTTTCCGTATCGAGAAAGCGGTTTGCGCGGGCCTGCCCCGGCGCGGCCGCTTTTTGCCAAGGTTTGGACCGTCATGAACATCACCGTTGTCAATCACCCGCTGGTGCAGCACAAACTCGGCCTGCTGCGCGAAGGCGACATCAGCACCATGAAATTCCGTCTGCTCACCCAGGAGCTGGCGCGTCTGCTGGCTTACGAAGCCACCCGCGACTTCGAGCTGGAAACCGTCACCATCGATGGCTGGTGCGGCCCCATCGACGTGCAGCAGATCAAGGGCAAAAAAGTGACCGTGGTGCCCATCCTGCGTGCCGGTATCGGCATGCTGGACGGCGTGCTCGACCTGGTGCCGTCGGCCAAGATCAGCGTGGTGGGCCTGGCCCGCAACGAAGAAACACTGGAACCGGTGTCCTACTTCGAGAAGTTTGTCGGCAACCTGGACGAGCGCATCGCCATGATCATCGACCCGATGCTGGCCACCGGCGGTTCGCTGATCGCCACCATCGATCTTCTGAAGCGCAATGGCTGCAAGCAGATCAAGGCGGTGGTGATGGTGGCGGCGCCGGAAGGCGTCAAGGCCGTGAACGAAGCGCACCCGGATGTGCAGATCGTGGCCGCGTCGCTGGACAGCCACCTCAACGAGCACGGTTACATCATCCCCGGCCTCGGTGACGCCGGCGACAAGATCTTCGGTACCAAACACGCCTGATACCTGGCACACAGCCGCTTGCAAGAGCGGCTTTTTTGCAGGCACGGCCAGCATCCAAGCCATGCAGGCACAGTAGCGCTGCCGGCAGGTGGCGCTGCGTACAAGGGATTCAACAACAAAAAAGGGAAAACCCATGTTTCAACAATTGAAAGTGGCCGTCTCGGGCGCCCAGATCCTGTTCGTCGCCTTCGGCGCGCTGGTACTGGTGCCGCTGTTGACCGGCCTGAACCCCGCGATGGCGTTGCTGGGCGCCGGTTTCGGCACACTGCTGTTCCAGCTGTGTACCGGCCGTCAGGTGCCCATCTTTTTGGGCTCTTCGTTTGCCTTTATCGGACCCATCATTTACTCGATGCAGACCTGGGGGCAGGGTGCCACCATGTTTGGCCTGTTCTTTGCCGGCTTCATGTACTTCGTGTTTGCCGCCATCGTCAAATGGCGCGGCATGGCACTGGTGAACAAGCTGTTGCCGCCGGTGGTAATCGGCCCGGTAATCATGATCATCGGCCTGTCCGTGGCTGGCGCCGCTTCCAATATGGCCATGGGGCGTGTCAATGGCGAGCAGGTCATGCCCTACGACAGTTCGCTACTGCTGGCGGCAATTTCGCTGGCCACCACCATTGCGGTATCCGTCTTTGCTCGCGGTATCTTCAAACTGGTGCCTATTCTGGCTGGCGTCACCGTCGGTTACATCGCGGCAGCTTTTATGGGCATGGTGGATTTTGACAAGGTGGCCAACGCGCCGTGGTTTGCTGCCCCGGTATTCCACGCGCCAGAAGTGAACTGGGCGGCTGCGCTGTTCATGCTGCCGGTGGCGATTGCCCCGGCCATCGAACACATCGGTGGCGTGATGGCTATCGGCGGGGTTACCGGCAAGGACTACACCAAAACACCTGGCCTGCACCGCACGCTGGCGGGTGATGGCGTGGGCGTGTGTGTGGCCGGCCTGATCGGCGGCCCGCCGGTCACCACCTACGCCGAAGTGACCGGCGCGGTGATGATTACCCGCAACTTCAACCCGGTGGTGATGACCTGGGCGGCGGTATTCGCCATCGCCATGGCGTTCTTCGGCAAGTTCAACGCGCTGCTGCAGTCCATACCGATGCCGGTGATGGGCGGCATCATGGTGCTGCTGTTCGGTACCATTGCCTCCATCGGCCTGAAAACGCTGATCGAAGCCAAGGTCGACCTGATGGAACCGCGCAACCTGGTGATCATCTCGGTGGTGCTCACTGCCGGTATCGGTGGCCTGGAGCTGAAATTCGGCTCCTTCGGCCTGGTGGGCGTGGGGCTGTGCTCGGTGCTGGCCCTGGTGCTGAACCTGATCTTGCCTGGCAAGTCGGCCAGCCACGACGGCATTGTGGAAGGTCAGGACGTGTAAGCGTCACGGCCAGGGTTGGCCGCAACCGCCAACCCGCCAGATAAAACCCCCGGCGCAGACCGTAATGCCAGTCAGTTAACGCTGACTGGCATTTTTCGTTGGATATTTGTGTGCCCTGTTCTTCACCACTCGCGGGCAATGTCGGTCTGGTCTGCGGGGTGGTAGGACAAACAGACTCGAC
>NZ_JBKBHK010000027.1:0-22586 GCF_046297735.1 Vogesella sp. | reverse complement strand
GTCGAGTCTGTTTGTCCTACCACCCCGCAGACCAGACCGACATTGCCCGCGAGTGGTGAAGAACAGGGCACACAAATATCCAACGAAAAATGCCAGTCAGCGTTAACTGACTGGCATTACCGCTCTGGCAGGCAAAGCGGGGGCTTTTTGGTGTAGCAAGCGGCCAGGTTGGCCGCGTGCGGCCAACCTGGCGCCAGAGGCTTACTTGCGCACGATCTCGCCGGCCGGGTCGAAGGCACCGGCCTTGATCACGCCACCCCGGGCGCTGATGAACGACTTCAGCACATCGGCGTCGGCGTAGCCAGTGTTGACGTAACCCTTGTGGGTGGACAGTTTCGGGTAGCCGTCACCGCCGGCGGCGGTGAAGTTGTTCAGCGCCACGCGGTAGGTCTTGGCCGGGTCGATGTCCTTGCCACCGATCTGTGCCTGTTTCAGTTCGCCACCCTCGATCACCAGTTTCACGCCGGCAAACTGTGCAAAGGCGCCGGAGCCAGGGCTCATCTTGGCTGCGGTGCGCAGCAGCTCCAGTGCTTCCTTGCCGCTCATGTCCACGTATACCAGGGTGTTGCCGAACGGTTGAACCTTCAGCACGTCCTTGTAGGTGATCTTGCCGGCGGCGATGGAATCACGCACGCCACCCGAGTTCATGATGGCAAAGTCGGCCTGCGCTTTTTCTTTCATCGCGCTGGCAATCAGGATGCCCATGCTGGTGGGCTGGCTGCGTACCTGGTTGCGGTCGCCGACCAGTTTGCCTTCAGTGGCACCAATCTCCACCGACAGTGCTTCCTGGCCCTTGTTCTGGTATGGGCGCAGGAATTCCAGCACTTCGCTGTGCTCGTGTACCTGTTGGGTGTAGTACACCTTCTGTTCCTTGCCGTCGGCACCTTTCACCGTCTTCTTCAGGTTAACCGGGATCAGCTGGTACTTCACCAGCTTGAACTCGCCATTACGGAACTCGAAGTCGGCGCGGCCAACGTATTTGCCCCATTCGTGCGCCTGTACGATCCAGGCGCCGTTCTGGCGGTCCGGCGCGCAATCGGTGCCCGGTACGTAGGCGGTGTCACGCACGTTTTCGGCTTTCATGCAGACCGGGTTCTGGCTGTGGCCGCCCACGATCAGGTCCAGGCCTTTGACTGCGCGTGCCATTTCCACGTCGCCCGGTGCATTCACGCCATGGTTGCCATCGTCGTAGTGGCCCATGTGGGTGGCGGCAATCACCACGTCAGCCTTCTTGCGCAGCTGCGGCACCAGTTTGGCGGCTTCGCGCGCCGGTTTGCGGAACTCGATACCCTTGGTGTTTTCCGGGTTGGTCAGCTTTTTAGTGTCGTCGGTGGTCAGGCCCATCACCGCCACGCGCACGTCGCCCAGTTTGAAGATGCGGTACGGTTCGAACAGGCGCTTGCCGTCCTTGTAGATGTTGGCCGACAGCATCGGGAAGTTGATCCACTGGCGCTGTTTGGCCAGCACTTCCGGCGATTTGTCGAATTCGTGGTTGCCCACTGCCATGGCGTCGTAGCCCAGCAGGTTCATGCCCTTGAAGTCCGGCTCGGCGTCCTGCATGTCGGATTCCGGCACGCCGGTGTTCACGTCGCCGCCGTCCAGCAGCAGGCTGTAGCCGCCATTCTTGCGCACGTCGGCGCGAATCTGTTCGATTACGTTCTTGCGTGCGGCCATGCCGTATTCACCGTCGCTATTGCGCCAGAAGCGGCCGTGGTGATCGTTGGTGTGCAGGATGGTGATCTTGTAAACCTGGTCTTTCACCGGTTTGGCCAGTGCGGTACCGGAGGTGGCGGACATGGCGGCAAGCACGGACAGGCAGAGTGCCGGATAGCGTAGTTTCATGGATGGGCCCCGTATTTCGTTTTATAGACGCAGACCCTGCAGTATCGCGCAGGGCAAAAAAAAACGGCAAGCCCCGGTGTGCAGGGCTTGCCGTGATGGCAGATTTTATTTGCTCCAGTTGTCTTTCAGGCCAACAGTGCGGTTGAACACCGGCTTGGCGCCCGCCTGGTGGTCGCGGCGGTCAGTCACGAAGTAACCGATGCGCTCGAACTGGTAGCGGGTTTCCGGCGCAGCCTGCAGCACCACCGGCTCTACGTAGCCGGTAATGGTGGTCAGCGAGGCCGGGTTCAGGAAGTTCATGAAGTCGACGTACTCGCCGTCGTCGCCGCGTACCGCGTCCGGGCGCGCTTCGGTAAACAGGCGGTCGTACAGGCGCACTTCGGCTTCGATAGCATGGTTGGCGGCAATCCAGTGGATCACGCCCTTCACCTTGCGGCCAACCGGGTTCTGGCCCAGCGTATCGTGGTCGATCGAGCACTTCAGCTCCACCACCTTGCCGCTGTCGTCCTTGATCACTTCATCGCACTTGATCACGTAGCTGTAGCGCAGGCGCACTTCGCCGCCCGGCGTCAGGCGCTGCCACTTCGGCGGCGGCACTTCGGCGAAGTCTTCACGTTCGATGTAGATCTCGCGTGCCAGCGGAATCTCGCGCTCGCCCATTTCCGGGTGGTGCGGGTGGAACGGTGCGCTGCGGCTGCCGCTCACGCCTTCCTGGTAGTTGGTGAGCGTGACCTTGATCGGGTCCAGCACCGCAATCACGCGCGGCGATTCGTTTTCCAGCGACTCGCGTACCGCGCCTTCCAGCACCGACATGTCGATGATGTTTTCGCTCTTGGACACACCAATACGCTGCGCAAACAGGCGGATGCCGGCCGGGCTGTAGCCACGGCGGCGCATGCCGGCGATGGTGGGCATGCGCGGGTCGTCCCAGCCGGTCACCACGCCCTGGTTCACCAGGTGTTGCAGCTTGCGCTTGGAGGTCAGCGCGTACAGCAGCTCCAGGCGGGAGAATTCGATCTGCTGCGGGTGGTGGCCGATGCTGATGTTGTCCAGCACCCAGTCGTACAGCGGGCGGTGGTCTTCGAATTCCAGCGAGCACAGGCTGTGGGTGATGCCTTCGATGGCGTCGGAAATGCAGTGCGTGTAGTCGTACATCGGGTAGATGCACCACTTGTCGCCGGTACGGTGGTGATGCACGCGGCGGATACGGTAGATGGCCGGGTCACGCAGGTTGATGTTGGGCGACGCCATGTCGATCTTCAGGCGCAGCGTCTTGCTGCCGTCGGCAAACTCGCCGTTCTTCATGCGGGTGAACAGGTCGAGGTTTTCCTCCACGCTGCGTTCACGGTACGGGCTGTTCTTGCCCGGTGCGGTCAGGCCGCCACGGTACTCGCGCATTTCGTCCGGCGTCAGGTCGCAGACGAAGGCCTTGCCGGCGCGGATCAGCTCCACGGCAAAGTCGTACAGCTGGTCGAAGTAATCGGAAGCAAAACGGATGTCGCCGTTCCACTGGAAGCCCAGCCAGCTGATGTCCTCGCGGAAGGCCTGTACGAACTCGTCGGATTCTTTTTCCGGGTTGGTGTCGTCCATGCGCAGGTTGCACTGGCCGTTGTAGTCTTCGGCCAGGCCGAAGTTGATGCAGATCGCCTTGGCGTGGCCCACGTGGGCGTAG
This sequence comes from Vogesella sp., assembly GCF_046297735.1. Classification (NCBI taxonomy): domain Bacteria; kingdom Pseudomonadati; phylum Pseudomonadota; class Betaproteobacteria; order Neisseriales; family Chromobacteriaceae; genus Vogesella; species Vogesella sp. The sequence continues at coordinate 19,072 of NZ_JBKBHK010000027.1, read as the reverse complement.
CCGTTCGGCTCGGGCGGAAAGCGGGTTACCACCGCGGCACGTTTGCCGGTGGCCAGGTCTTCGTCGATGATCGAGCGGATGAAGTTGCTGATCACCGGAGCATTGTTTTCTGCAGACATCGGTTTTAGTGGGTTGAGCAATCGATAATCGTACGATTGTAACCGATAACCCCACCATCGCGGCTAGTGCCCCGCAGGGCAGGCGAGGATTGTGATGGCGATCGGGCCGGCCATGCGCTGGCGCAAGCCGTGGCAAACGTGGTTGCAGCGTGGGCGAGGATTTGCGCCATATCAAATCCATTTATCGAAATGGATAAATATGACAAGACACCGGCGTAGCATGGCTTTGTCACACACCCCACGAGGCAAGCCCATGAACGATAACGACAAGGCCCTGGTGGCCGATACCGACACCGCCGTTTCCGACGCGGCCAACCCGCCGGCAGCCCCGGCGCGCAAACCGCGCAAAACCCCGGCCCAGGTGCGCCGCGAGGCCGCCGCCCGCGAGATCGAGGCCGTCAGCCATGCGCCGGTAGCGATGCAGGTGGCGCACGCGCCGCACGGCTCGTCCGAAGACAGCAATAGCGCGCCGCTGCCGGCCGACTACCCGTACAAGAACCGCATCAAGCGCGCCGACTACGAGCGCCAGAAAGCCGAGCTGCAGGTGGAACTGCTGAAGGTGCAAAGCTGGGTGAAGGAAACCGGCCAGAAGATCGTGGTGATCTTTGAAGGCCGCGACGCCGCCGGCAAGGGCGGCACCATCAAGCGCTTCATGGAGCACCTGAACCCGCGCGGCGCCCGCGTGGTGGCACTGGAAAAACCCACCGAGCAGGAACGCGGCCAGTGGTACTTCCAGCGTTACATCCAGCTGCTACCTACCGCCGGCGAGATCGTGCTGTTCGACCGTAGCTGGTACAACCGTGCCGGCGTGGAGCGGGTGATGGGCTTCTGCAACCCGCAGGAATACCTGGAGTTCATGCGCCAGACACCGCAGCTGGAGCGCATGCTGGTGAACAGCGGCATCCGTCTGTTCAAGTTCTGGTTCTCGGTAAGCCGTGAAGAACAGCTGCGCCGCTTCATCTCGCGCCGCGACGACCCGCTGAAGCACTGGAAACTGTCGCCGATCGACATCCAGTCGCTGGACAAATGGGACGACTACACCGAAGCCAAGAAGGCGATGTTCTTCCACACCGACACCGCCGACGCGCCGTGGACGGTGATCAAGTCCGACGACAAGAAACGCGCACGCTTGAACTGCCTGCGCCACTTCCTGTGGACGCTGCCGTACCCCGGCAAGAACGAAGCCATCCTGAAGCCGGACGTATTGGTGGTGGGCCCGGCATCGCAGGTGTTCGAGGCATCCGAGAAAGAAATCAGCCGCTTTTAGCAGGTTAAGCAGCCGGCGGTGGTAGCCGGTAGAGTGTCAGGGTTGGCCGCAGCGTGCGGCCAACCTTTTTCCTTGCCGCTCAGCCCCACACCACGCCGCTGGTGAGGATGTCTTCGGCGCGGCGCAAGGCGGTGACCAGATCGGGCTGGATATTGCGTTCGCCCATTTCCTCCGCCAGCGGCGCGTGGCGGATCATGGCGGTAATCTCGTTGCCGGCGCCGCACAGGATCAGCGTGCGGTCTTGCTGCTGCAGCCGTTCGTTCAGCGTGGACAGTGCCAGCAGGCCGCTGGTGTCCAGCAGCACCAGCCGGTGCAACTGCAGGATGATCACCCGCGCGTCGGTGGCTTCGGTGATGATGTGCTCCAGCGAGTCGGCCGCGCCAAAGAACAGCGCGCCCTCGACACGGAAGGCCACGCAGCCGTCCGGCACGTGCTTGCCGGCAATCGAGTGCCGCTCGTACATCAGCGCGTGCTCGGCGCGCAGGCGCTGGATGCTGGTGCTGGCCGCCATGCGGCGGATGAAGAACACGGCCGCCATCATCAGGCCGATCTGTACCGCGATGGTCAGGTCGAACACCACGGTCAGCACGAAAGTCACCACCAGCACGGCGGTATCCTGGCGCGGAAACTGCGCTGCCTTGCGCACGTCCCAGTCGCCCATCTTGATGGCCACGGCAATCAGGATGGCCGCCAGCGCCGCCAGCGGAATGTAGGCCGCCAGCGGCGCGGCGATCAGGATCACCAGCAATAGCAGCGCGGCGTGCACGATGCCGGCGACCGGTGTCTGGCCACCGTTGCTGATGTTGGTGGCGGTGCGGGCGATGGCGCCGGTGGCTGGAATGCCGCCAAAGAACGGCACCACCATATTGGCGATGCCCTGCGCGATCAGCTCCTGGTTGGCGTCGTGCTTGTCGCCGGTGAGGCTGTCGGCCACCACCGCGCACAGCAGCGACTCGATGGCGCCCAGCAGCGCGATGGTAAACGCCGGCGCCAGCAGGTCGGACAGGTGTTCGGGGTCGAAGCTCAGGCCGTGCACCTCGGGCAGGCCCTGCGGAATGCCGCCGAACTTGCTGCCAATGGTGGCCAGCGGCAGCTCGAACAGCGTTACCGTCAGCGTGGCCAGGATCAGCGCCACAAACGGCCCTGGCAGCGTCTTGCCCAGCTTTTTCGGCCACAGCAGGATCAGCAGCAGCGTGGCCATGGCAATCGCCAGCGTTAGCGGGTCGAATTGCGGCAGGGTATGGCGCAGCAGGTCGATGACGGCAAAGAAGCCGGCCGGCATCTTGTCGATCGGCAGCCCGAAGAAGTCTTTCAGCTGGGTAAGGAAGATCAGCACCGCAATGCCGTTGGTAAAGCCGGTAATTAGCGGCATGGGGAAAAACTTGATCACCTGGCCCAGCCGCAGCAGCCCCATGATCACCAGCATCACCCCGGCCATGAAAGTACACAGGATCAGGTTGGCCACGCCGTACTTCAGTACGATGCCGTAGATGATGACGATGAAGGCGCCGGTGGGGCCGGTCACGCATAGCCGGGTGCCGCCCAGCGCCGACGCCAGGAAGCCGGCAATGACGGCGGTAAAGATGCCGGCCTGCGGCGGTACCCCGCTGGCAATGGCAAACGCCATGGCCAAGGGTAGTGCCACGATGCCGACGGTGAGGCCGGCCATCAGGTCCTGGCGGAACAGGGCCCGGTTGTAGTGACGAAGCGATTCCAGCAGGGTGGGGCGCAGCCCCGGCAAGGCGGTGAGCATGGCAGGCTGTCTTGTTCGAGTTGTATTGCCATCAGACTAAGCAATAAACCCCTGCCATTTCAAGGGTCATCGTGGTTTGCCGTGCTTTTTCGGATGTGCAGCCCGGCATTCTGCCTTTGCAGCTTGGCCGCCGCCGTTTCAGAAGCGCAGCAGCAGGTAGCCGGCGCTGGCGGCCAGCGTCAGCAGCGTAACCGGCACCCCCACGCGGGCGTGCACGCGCCAGTCGATGGCCACGCCGCGCCGGGCCGCGGCGTCCACCACGATGATATTGGCGATGCTACCGACGATCAGCAGGTTGCCGGCCAGCGTGCTTGCCAGCGCCAGCAGCAGGCCGCCGCCTTCGGCCGGCGTCACCGGCAACAGCAGCATCACCGCTGGCACGTTGGACACCACGTTAGAGAGCAGGAAGGTGGCGGCAAACAGCGTGCCGGTGTGGCTGAGGTCGACGCCGGCACTGGCCAGGCTGGCGATGGCCTGCGCGGTAACGCCGGTATGCTGCAAGGCGCTGTTCACCACGAACAGGCTGACAAACAGCACCAGCAGCTCCCAGTCCACCAGGCCCAGCATGTGGCGCGAATGCAGCTTGCGGCTCATCAGCAGCAAGCCGGCGCCGATTAGCGCCAGGTGTTCGGCCGGCCACGGCGCCAGCAGAAAGCCCACCAGCAGCGCCAGCGCCACCGCCAGACCCTTGCCGGTTTGCCAGGCGTCAAACGGCACGTCCTCGCGCGGGCTGTCGTCACCGGCGGCGGGGGTTGCCGCCTGCCAGCGGCCACGGTACAGCCAGGCAATTACCGCCCAGCTCAATACCAGCCCCAGCAGCACCGGCGGCAAGGCGTCGAGGAAGTAGCCGGCAAACGGCAGCCGCAGGCTCTGGCCGATCAGCATGTTCTGCGGGTTGCCGATCAGCGTGGCCGCCGAGCCGATGTTGGCCGCACAGGCCAGCGCCAACAGGAACGGCACTGGCGCCAGCCGGCGTTGCTTGCAGGCGTCCACCAATACCGGCGCCATCGCCAGGCAGACGATGTCGTTGCTGAATACCGCCGATAGCGCGGCGGTCACCGCAATCAGCACCGCCAGTAGCTGCGGTGGCTGAATGGCCAGCGCCGCCAGCCGCCGCGTCACCCAGTCGTAAAAACCACCCAGCCGCATTTGCGCCGAGATCACCATGAAGGAAAACAGCAGCATGATGGTAGGCAGGTGCACGGCGGCTACCGCCTGTTCCGGCGTCAGCGCGTCGATGCCGAGCAGGGCAATGGCGCCCAGCAGCGCCACGCCGGTGCGGTCCAGCTGCAGGAAGGGCAGGCCGCCCAGGATCATGCCGAGGTAGACGACGAGAAAGATCAGGACAATGGTGGTGGTCATGGTATGTGGCGGCTGGTGCAGATGGTACGGCTGTTGGCGTGAAAGGGAAGGCGGCATTGTAGCGCGGGCGGCCACCTGTCGCTTCGGCCATGTGACGTCGCTGGCGACAGCTGCTAGCGTGAAGCTTTGCCCTGCTGAGGTTGCCCGCCATGACGGTTTTCGAGACCCCGCGCCTGCGCTTGCGCTGCATTGACGAACAGGACGCCGCCGTGGTGCTGGCGGCGCTGAACGACCCGGACTTTGTCCGCCAGGTACGCGACATCGGCCTGCGCAGCGAGGCCGACGCTGTCAGCCACATCCGCGAGCGCATCCTGCCGCACTATGCGGCCAACGGTTTCGGCTTCTGGCTGGTTACGCGCCGCGACGACGGCGCGGCTTTGGGTTTGTGCGGGCTGTTCCGCCGCGACGGCTTGCCGGATGTGGACGTGGGCTACGTGTTCTTGCCGGCGGCGCGCGGCCACGGCTACGCGCAAGAAGCCGCCAGGGGCTGTATCGACTATGGCCGCCGCGTGCTGGGCCTGCCACGGGTGGTGGCCTACATCACGCCGGGCAATGCCGCGTCGGCGGCAGTATTGCGCGGCGCCGGGCTCAGCTCGCAGGGGCTGATGGCTTTTCCGGGGGACGATGCGCCGGCGGAGTGGTTTGCCTGAGCAGCAGGCGTTTGCATCAATGACAAGGCCCGTTTGCGCAGCAAACGGGCCTTGTGTCATGGCGCGGCCAAGGTCAGGGTTGGCTGCAGCGCTTTACCACAGGATCTTCACGCTGTTGTCGCCCAGCCAGTCTTCCAGCGTCATCAGCAGCGCGTCGTCCAGCCGTACGCCCCATTCCGGCGGCAGCATCAGGTCGCCGCGCGCCTTGGCGCCGTGGTAGGTAATACGCAGCGGGCAGCCGCTGTCCGGGCTGAGGTAGGGGGTGATGATGTTGCGTAGCGTGGCTACGTCGTGGCCGGCGCGCATCTGCAGCGACAGGCTGCGTGCGTAACGGCTGCGCGCCTCGCCCAGCTCGTACAGGTGCTCGGCGATGATGCGCATGCCACCGCTGAAGCGGTCTTCGCTGACCTTGCCTTCCACCACCAGCACCACGTCGTCCTTCAGCTTGGTGCGGTTGGCGTCTACCGCCTCGGCAAACAGGCTCACTTCCAGCTTGGCGCTGCCGTCGTCCAGCTGGATGAAGGCCATCTTGCCGCGGTTACCTACCTTGGTGCGGATGCCGGTGACGAAACCGGCCAGCAGCTGCGGTTCGCGCCGCGGCGCCAGCTTGGCCAGCGGGGTGCGGATGAAGCCGCGCACTTCTTTTTCGTAGGCCGAGAACGGGTGGCCGGACAGGTAAAAACCGATGGCAATCTTTTCTTCGGCCAGCTGGATGGCGGCCGGCCACGGCTTGCACGCCACCATGTCCACACTGGGGGCACTGTCGTCGTCGAACATGTCGAACAGGCCGCCCTGGTTGGCGTTGGCCGCTTGCTGTTCGGCGGCGGTCATCGCCAGCGCCACGTTGTTGAACAGCAGCGCGCGGTTGGGCTCGATGCTGTCGAAGGCGCCGGCGCGGATCAGCGCCTCGATCACGCGCTTGTTGACCAGCTTTTTGTCGGTGCGGTTGCAGAAGTCGAACAGGCTGCTGAACGGGCCGCCTTCCTCGCGCACCTTCACCAGGTGTTCCACTGCCGACTCGCCGGTGCCCTTGATGGCGCCCAGCGCGTAGCGGATGTGCTTGCGGTCTACCGGCACGAAGCGGTAGAAGCTGTGGTTGACGTCCGGCGGCAGGAAGGTGAGGCCGTTCTTGCCGTCTGTGGCGTCGTCGTAGAACACCTTCAGCTGGTCGGTGTTGTCCAGTTCGGTGGACATGGTGGCCGCCATGTAGGCGGCGCAGTGGTGCGCTTTCAGCCAGGCGGTGTGGTAGGCCACCAGCGCGTAGGCGGCCGCGTGCGACTTGTTGAAGCCGTAGCCGGCGAACTTCTCCATGTAGTCGAAGATTTCGTTGGCCTTGGCCTCGTCGATGCCGTTACCGGCCGCGCCTTTCACGAACATGGCGCGCTGCGCCACCATTTCTTCGACCTTCTTTTTACCCATGGCACGGCGCAGCAAGTCGGCGCCGCCCAGGCTGTAGCCGCCGCACACCTGCGCCGCCTGCATCACCTGTTCCTGGTACACCATGATGCCGTAGGTAGGGGCCAGTACCGGCTCCAGCAGCGGGTGCAGGTACTCGAACTTGGCGCCGTGCATACGCTGGATGAAGTCGGGAATCAGGTCCATCGGGCCCGGCCGGTACAGGGCTACGAAGGCGATAATCTCTTCGAACTTGCTGGGCTTGGCCTCCACCAGCATCTTTTTCATACCGGTGGATTCAAACTGGAACACGCCGGTGGTGTTGCCGCTGGCGAACACCTTGTACGCCAGCTGGTCGTCCAGTGGCAGCTTGGCCACGTCCACGTCCTGGCCGCTAACGTCCTTGATGTACTTTTGCGCCAGCTCGATGATGGTGAGGTTGCGCAGGCCCAGGAAGTCGAACTTCACCAGGCCGATCTGCTCCACGTCGTCCTTGTCGTACATCGACACCGGCGACGCGCCTTCGCCGCTGGCGATGTACAACGGGCAGAAGTCGGTGAGCTTGCCGGGGGCGATCAGCACGCCGCCGGCGTGCATGCCGATGCCGCGGGTGAGGTCTTCCAGCTTCATCGCCAGCTCGATCAGCTCGTTCGCGCCTTCGCTTTCGATGGTTTCCCCGATTTGCGGCTCGGCGGCCATGGCCTTTTCCAGGCTCAACGGCTTATTGGCCTCCAGCGGAATCAGCTTGGACAGCTTGTCGCACAGGCCGAACGGCAGGTCGAGCACGCGGCCAACGTCACGGATTACCGACTTGGACGACATGGTGCCGAAGGTAGCAATCTGGCTCACCGCCTCTTCGCCGTACTTGCGGCGCGTGTATTCGATCACGCGCCAGCGGTTTTCCTGGCAGAAGTCCACGTCGAAGTCGGGCATCGATACCCGCTCCGGGTTCAGGAAGCGCTCGAACAGCAGCGCGTACTTCAGCGGGTCGAGGTCGGTAATGCTGAGGCTGTACGCCACCAGCGAGCCGGCACCGGAACCCCGGCCCGGGCCCACCGGGCAGCCGTTGGCCTTGCCCCACTGGATAAAGTCGGCCACGATCAGGAAGTAACCGGGGAAGCCCATCTGGATGATGGTGTCGCACTCGAATTTCAGCCGCGCGTCGTATTCCGGGCGTCGCGCCTCGCGCTCGGCCGGGTCCGGGTACAGCTGCTCCAGGCGTGCATCCAGCCCGCGCTTGGCCTCGTATACCAGGAAGTCGTTCAGCGTCATGCCGTCCGGGGTGGGGAAGTCCGGCAGGTAGTTTTTGCCCAGCACCACGTTGATGTTGCAGCGGCGGGCAATCTGCACCGTGTTTTCCAGCGCCTCGGGAATGTCGGCAAAGCGCGCCAGCATCTGCTCGGTGCTGAGGAAAGACTGGCATTCGGCAAACTGGCGCGGGCGGCGCTTGTCGCCCAGCGTGTAGCCTTCGGCAATGCACACCCGTGCCTCGTGCGCCTTGAAGTCGTCCGGGTCCATGAACTGGATCGGGTGGGTTGCGACCACCGGCAGGCCGGTTTCGCCGGCCAGCCACAGCGTGGACTGCAGGATGTTTTCTACCTGCGGGTTGTCCAGCCGTTGCAGCTCTAGGTAGAAGGCGCCGGGGAACAGCCGTGCCCAGTACTCGGCGCGGCTGCGCGCTTCGTCGGCGTTGCCGTTGGCGAAGGCCATGCCCACGTCGCCCAGGTGGGCGCCGGACAGGCACAGCAGATTGCTGTTGTCGCCTTCTTCTAGCCAGGCGCGCTTGATTTCGGCGCGGCCACGGTACTGGTTGTAGCTAAAAGCGCGGGTCAGCAGCTCGCACAGGCGGCGGTAGCCTTCGCGGTTTTTCGCCGTCAGCAGCAGCCGGTACGGTTTGTCACGGTCTTCGGCGTTTTCCAGCCAGATGTCGCACGACACGATGGGCTTGATGCCCTTGCCGCGGCAGGCCTTGTAAAACTTGACCATGCCGAAGATGTTCATCAGGTCGGACATGCCCAGCGCCGGCATGCCGTCCTTGACGGCGCGCTTGATGGCGTCGTCCAGGCGCACGATGCCGTCGGTGATGGAAAACTCCGAGTGGAGGCGAAGATGGACAAAGCGGGGTGCATTCATGCCGGGCATTCTACCGGCGCCGCGCGTGCTGTCCAAATGAAACATGGTTGGCCGCAAGGCATGCGGCCAACCATGGCGGAGCGGGCTTACTCTTTCGGACGCAGCGCAGCCAGCGCGGCTTTTTGCATTTCCAGCGTCTTGATCTGCATCGACAGCATGCCCAGGTTCATGGTGAGCCAGGTTTCCACCACCTTGAGTTCGGCGATCTTGCGCTCGACTTCTTCGCTGCTCATCGGCGGCAGAAAGGGCTGGGCGCCGGGTGGCGTGGCCGACTGCATCATCTGGCGGAACAGCGCAAACGGGTCGGCGGGGTTGAATTCGGCACTCATGCTGGCTCCTGTTCTGGTTTGTTGTGTCTGTATCTTAGTGCAGATTGCGCCAGTGGACATGCGCATGGCAATAAAAAACGGGCCCCACCGGGGCCCGTTGTCATGCTGTCGTTGGCAGAGCGGATCAGTTACCGTTTTGTGCATCCACAGCGGCCATGGCCACCATGTTCACGATGCGGCGTACCGACGAGATCTGGGTCAGGATGTGTACCGGCTTGGCCATACCCATCAGGATCGGGCCGATGGTCACGCCGTCGGACGCAGACACGCGCAGCAGGTTGTAGCTGATGTTGGCTGCTTCCACGTTCGGCATTACCAGCAGGTTGGCCGCGCCTTTCAGCGTGCTGTCCGGCATGGCTTGCTGGCGGATGGCTTCCACCAGGGCGGCGTCGCCTTGCATTTCGCCGTCGATTTCCAGTTCCGGGTGGGCCGCGCGGATCAGCTCCAGCGCGTCACGCATCTTGCTGGCGCCTTCGGTGTTCCAGGTGCCGAAGCTGGAGTTCGACAGCAGGGCCACTTTCGGGGCGATACCGAAGCGGCTTACCGCGCGGGCGGCCATTTCGGTAATGGCGGCCAGTTGCGGCGCGTCCGGGCTTTCGTTGACGTAGGTGTCGGTGATGAAGATGTTGCCGGTAGGCAGGATCAGCGCATTCATGGCGCCGGTTACCTTGTCTTCGCGGGCGTAGCCGATCACGTCACGCACGATGTCCAGATGCTGGCGGTAAGTACCGTAGGTACCGCAGATCAGCGCGTCGGCTTCGCCGCGGCGTACCATCAGCGCGCCGATCAGCGTGGTGTTGCCGATCACGCGGCGACGGGCCTGTTCCTGGGAAACGCCTTTGCGCTTCATCAGGTTGTAGTATTCCTTCCAGTAGTCGCCAAAGCGCGGATCGGATTCGTTGTTCACCAGATCGAAGTCTTTGCCGGCTTCCAGCTTCAGGCCCAGTTTTTCGATACGCTTGGCAATCACCGCCGGGCGACCGATCAGGATCGGCTTGGCCAGGCCTTGCGATACGATTTCCTGGGTGGCGTGCAGCACGCGCTCGTCTTCACCTTCGGCCAGTACTACGCGCTTGGCTTCTTTCTTGGCCTGGGCGAATACCGGTTTCATGAACAGGTTGGTCTTGTACACGAACTGGGCCAGCTGGTCCACGTAGGCGTCGAAGTCCTTGATCGGGCGGGTAGCCACGCCGGAATCCATGGCGGCTTTGGCCACGGCCGGGGCGATCTGCACGATCAGGCGCGGGTCGAACGGCTTCGGAATCACGTATTCCGGGCCGAAGGACAGTTCCTGGTCGCCGTAGGCGGAAGCCACCACGTCGTTCTGCTCGGCCATGGCCAGGTCGGCAATGGCGCGCACGCAGGCCAGTTTCATCTCGTCGTTGATGGTGGTGGCGCCCACATCCAGCGCACCACGGAAGATGAACGGGAAGCACAGTACGTTGTTCACCTGGTTCGGGTAGTCCGAACGGCCGGTACCGATGATGGCATCCGGGCGTACTTCTTTCACCAGCGGCGGCAGGATTTCCGGTTCCGGGTTGGCCATGGCCAGGATCACCGGGTAGGCGGCCATGGATTTCACCATGTCCTGGGTCACCAGTTTCGGGCCGGACAGACCCATGAAGATGTCGGCGCCGACCATGGCGTCAGCCAGTTTGCGCTGGCCGTTGTCCGGGATGGCAAAACGCAGTTTGGACTCGTCCATTTTCTCGTCGCGACCCTGGAAGATCACGCCTTTGGAGTCGCAAACGGTGATGTTCTCGCGCTTCACGCCCAGGGCTACCAGCAGATCCAGGCAGGCAATGGCAGCGGCGCCGGCACCGGAGGTCACCACGCGAACGTTGCTGATGTCCTTGTTCACCAGGCGCAGCGAGTTCAGTACCGCAGCGGCGGCCACGATGGCGGTACCGTGCTGGTCGTCGTGGAATACCGGAATGTTCATGCGTTCACGGCACTTCTTCTCGATGTAGAAGCACTCGGGCGCCTTGATGTCTTCCAGGTTGATGCCGCCGAAGGTCGGCTCCATCGCGCAGATGATGTCGACCAGCTTGTCCGGGTCGTTTTCGTCTAGCTCGATGTCGAATACGTCAACGCCGGCAAATTTCTTGAACAGAACGCCTTTACCTTCCATCACCGGCTTGCCGGCCAGCGGGCCGATATTGCCCAGGCCCAGTACGGCGGTACCGTTGGTGACCACGGCAACCAGGTTGCCACGGGCGGTGTATTTGTAGGCGTTCAGCGGGTCTTCCACGATAGCGTCGCAGGGTGCGGCTACGCCCGGGGAGTAGGCAAGTGCCAGGTCGCGCTGGGTGGCCAGCGGTTTGGTTGGGGCGACCTGGATCTTGCCCGGCTGCGGGAACTGGTGGAAATCGAGTGCGGCTTGGCGCAGTTGCTCGTCCATTCTGTTGGCTCCTGATTGTTATTCAGAGGGGTGTGGAGAGGTCGGCCATTATAGGGCCAACCCTTGTGTGAGGGCTACGCGTGTCCGACAAAAAACGCGACGGAAGGGTTCCGTCGCGTTTGTTCAGGTTGCGTACATTACATGCCCAGTGCGTTGGGCAGCCACAGCGAAATGGCCGGTACGTAGGTGATCAGCATCAGGTAGGCGATCATCACCAGAATCCACGGCGCGCAGGCCTTGGTGACGTCGGTCAGGCCCATCTTGGCAATGCCGGACGCTACGTACAGGTTCAGCCCCACCGGCGGTGTGATCATGCCGATTTCCATGTTCACCACCATGATGATGCCGAAGTGGATCGGGTCGATACCCAGCGCCACGGCCACCGGGAACAGGATAGGGGCGGTAATCAGCAGTACCGACGACGGCTCCATGAAGTTGCCGGCCAGCAGTAGCAGCAGGTTGACCACCAGCAGGAACATCCACGGCGACAGGCCTTGTTCGTTGATCCAGGCTGCCAGGTTTTGCGGAATGCTTTCGCTGGTCAGCAGGAACGAGAACAGTACCGCATTAGTGATGATGTACAGCAGCATGGCCGACATATTGGCCGAATCGAGCAATACCTTAGGTACCTGTTTCCAGCCAATGTCCTTGTACACGAACAGCGCCACGCAGAAGGCGTACACTGCCGACATGGCTGCTGCTTCGGTAGCTGTGAAGATGCCGGAGTAAATGCCGCCGATCACCACAATGATCAAGAACAGGCCCCAGAAGCTTTCGCGGAAAGTACTCAGGCGCTCACCCCAACTGGCTTTGGCCATGCGCGGGTAGTTTTTCTTGCGCGCTACAAACCAGGTTACACCCAGCAGAATCGTGGCCAACAACAGGCCGGGGATAACGCCGGCCATGAACAGCTTGCCGATCGAGGCGTTGGTGGATACGGCGTAAATCACCATCACGATGGACGGCGGAATCAGGATGCCTAGGCCACCAGCGGTGCCGATCACGCCGACGCCGAATTCTTTGGGGTAGCCCTGCTTCAGCATGGCCGGCAGCAGGATGGAACCAATGGCGACCACCGTGGCCGGGCTGGAGCCCGACACCGCTGCAAACAGCGCACATGCTACCACGCCGGCCAGTGCCAGGCCGCCGTGCCAGTGACCCACCATCGAGGTGGCAAAGTTGATCATGCGCCGAGCCACACCGCCGTGGGTGAGGAAGTTGCCCGCCAGGATGAAGAACGGAATGGCCATGATCTCGAACTTCTCGATACCGGTGAACAGCTTTAGCGCCACCGCCTCGATCGGTACTTCGGTCATGGTGAACAGGAAGGTCAGAACGGTCAGGCCCAGCGAGATGGAAATGGGCATGCCGGTAAGCATCAGCACCGCGAGGATGCCAAAAATGATCAGCGCGCTCATTGCTGGTCTCCTTTGCGTGCTTTGCCGCCGTGGGCGTGTTCTTGTTCTTCAGCGATGACGAAAGCTTCGCCGATGGCGACCGGCTCTTCTTCAATACCGTCTACATGGCCGTGGTCGTGGTGCGGCAGCTCGCCAGTCTTGGCAAAGATCCAGGCCACTTGCAGGAAGCGGAAGCACATCAGGAACGACGCTACCGGAATGGCGGAGTACACCATCCAGGTCGGCCATTCCAGGTCAGGCGTAGTCGGGCCTTCGTAGAAGTCGCCAGTTTCCATGCCGAAGGTGGTCAGCGTGGCGTAAGCCATGCCGTTTTCCCATACAAAGTAGGCGCCCAGGCAGCCGATGATGGCGGTGAACAGTGCGCCGGCAAACAGGCCGAACAAGACGAATTTGTTACGCAGCGGGGTGTCGAACTTGTTGATCAGCACGTCTACGCCCACGTGGATGCCGGTACGCACGCCGTAGGCGGCACCAATCTTGGCCATCCATACAAACATGTAGATGGTCAGTTCCTGGGCCCAGCCCATATTGATTTCGAGCAGAATGGGTTGCAGGCTTTCAAAGCCGCTGCCATAGCGGTGGGCAACCGAGGCGAAGGTAATCAGGGTGGCGGCGGCCATGAGGAAGGCAACAAGCCACTCCTCAAGATGGTCGAGTATCTTGATCACGGTGAAGTCTCCGGATGAAAACGCGCCCGCAGGGACGCGGGCGCGTTCGTGAGGCGGGCTTAGTTCGGGGTGTAGCCGGTCTGTTTGTAGATCAGCTGTACCAGGCCTTCGCCGATGCGCTCATCCATCTTGGTGTGTACCGGTACCAAGGCTTTCTTGAAAGCTTGGCGTTCGGCTTCGGTAGGCACGTAAACCTGGGTCTTGCCGCTGGCGCGAATCTTGGCCAGGTCTTCGTCGTTCTCTTGCTTGGCAATCTTGTTGGCGTACAAGGTGGCATCTTTCATGGCGCCATCCAGGATGGTGCGCACGTCAGCCGGCAGGCCGTCCCAGAACTTCTTGTTCACGATCACCGCGTAACCCAGATAGCCGTGGTTGGTGACGGTGGCGTGTTTCTGTACTTCGTGCATTTTCTGGGTGAACATGTTGGACGGCGGGTTTTCGGTACCATCCACCACGCCGGTTTGCAGCGCCTGGTAGGTTTCCGAGAACGCCATCACCTGCGGCAGGGCGCCCATGCTGCGCATTTGTTCTTCAATCACCTTGGAAGACTGGATACGCATTTTCAGGCCGCGTACGTCTGCCGGGCTCTTGATGGGCTTGTTGGCCGACAGGATCTTGAAACCGTTGTCCCAGAACGCCAGACCCTTGATGCCTTTGCTCTCCAGCTTGGACAGCATCTGCATGCCGATAGGGCCTTGGGTGACTTTGTGCAGTTCAGCGTAGTTGTCAAAAATATACGGCAGGTCAAAAACTTCGAACTCTTTCATGCCCAGCGGGCCGAACTTGGCCAAGCTGGGGGCCAGCATCTGTACGGCACCCAGTTGCAGTGCTTCCATTTCTTCTTTGTCTTTGTACAGCTGGCTGTTGGGGAATACTTGTACCTGAACACGACCTTTGGTGCGCTCTTCTGCCAGCTTCTTGAAGTATTCTGCGGCCTTGCCCTTCGGGGTATCCTGCGCCACCACGTGGCTGAACTTGATTACGATATTGTTGGCACTGGCGATGCCGGAAACACCAAATGCCAGGCTGGCGGCAAGGACGGCGTATTTCAGTTTCATGGGTACTCTCCTATGTGTTGTCTGTGTTGCGCAGGTCCTGCTTATTGTGCAGGGCTCCGTGCTGTGTCTAACACTAGAATCAAAGCACTAGATAAGCCATTGGGGACTTCCGCATTGGGGAAATCCCTAATATCCGCCCATCGCGGGCGTCGGCAGTTTGCCGGCTGCGGCCAACCTTCATCTGCATTGCCAATTCATGCCAAACGATATTGCATCCCACGCCACGCCACGCCGTCTATGGATAGGTGCCACGCTCATTCTGTTGGGCTTGCTGGCCGCATTGTCTGGCCTGTTTTGGGTGGTTTATAAAGACTGGCGCGACGAGCAGCGCGACGGCCTGATCCAGGAGTTGCTGTGGCTGGACCAAAGCCTGCGCCTGCACCTGGAAAGTCACCAGCAAGTGCTGGAGGCGTTGGTGCCAGACATGCCGCCAGGTCGCGCCCAGTCGCGGCGCTTTCTCGCTGCCGCTGCCTTGCTGCAGCGTGAAAGCAAGGAAGTAGAAGCGGTGCAATGGGTGGGTGTTCGCGGTGAAGTGTTGCTGGATGCGCAGAAACGTAGTGGTTTGCAGCTGCTAGGCGATGCTTACGATGCACTTTGGCGGGCAGAGCGCTTGGGGCATGCAGCCTACAGCCCGCCTTATCTGGGCCCGGATGGCAAGTACCGTTTTGATTTTGCGGTGCCGGTCTTTGTGTCGGGTCGCTACGTCGGTGGCCTGCGGCTGGTGTATCGCATGGATGGCTTGCTGCAGTACCAGGTGCCGTGGTGGATTGCTACCAAATACCACGTGAGTCTGGTTGACATGGGTGGCAAGGTACTGGCGAGCAAATTTGACCAGGCTTCGCCGGTAGGTACGCTGTCGCACGAGCTCAGTTTCGACCCGCCTGGCTATGGCGTCAGCTTGCGCGCCATTACTTATCGTGTTGGTGTCGGGTTTTCGTTGCCGATACTGAGCTTATTGATCGGTGTGCTGGTCATTGCCCTGCTGTTCTCTTTGTGGCGCATCCGTGGTCAGGTCAGGGTACGTGCCCGCGCCGAGCGCGCGCTGCAGCGTGAAATGTCGTTGCGTCAAGCGGTGGAAGACAGCATGAAGAGCGGCCTGATCGCCTTTGGCGGCAGCGGGCAGATTCTGCGCGTCAACCGTGCCATGTGCGAGTTGACCGGGCTGACCGCCGACGAACTGGTGGGTCAGCAGCTGCCGCACAGCTTTTGGGCCGATGACGATCACGAGGTGCTGACGGCGGCGATGCAGGCCATGCTGGCCGGGCAGTTGCCCGAGCACGGCTTCGAGTTGCCGTTCCGCCACCGGGATGGGGAGAAGTTCGAGGTGCGGCTGTACGCCACACCGCTGGTGTTGGAGGACGGCCGGCACGATGGCTGGGTAGCGTCGATGTACGACATCACCGAGCTCAAGAAAAAGCGGCTGGCGCTGGATGCCTCGCATCGCCGCTTCCTGGCGGTGCTGAACGGGGTGGAAAGCGGCTTGTGCGTGATTGATGGCGACGGCTTCCAACTGCTGTACGCCAACCCGGCCTTTGCTGCCGGCTGGGCCGGCTTTGCCGTAGATGGCAGTTACTGCCCGCTGATGCCCGGCCTGTCTGGTGCGGCTCAGGTGGCGGCCAACCTGGAGAGCAGCCCGGATGGCGGGCGCAGCTGGTTCCAGCTGCAATACCGTCGCATCGACTGGGTGGGTGGCGAGCCGGCCTGGCTGTGCATGCTGCTCGACATCACCGACGCCCGCGCCCGTGCCGAACGCGAGCTGGCGCAGGAGGAGCGCTTCCAGACCACCTCGCGCCTGATTGCCATGGGCGAGATGGCGTCGTCGCTGGCGCACGAACTTAACCAGCCGCTCACCGCCATCTCTACCTATTCGTCCGGTCTGGCACGGCGGCTACCGGCCGAAGTGGCGGCCAATCGTGGCATAGGGGAGGCGGTGCAGGCCATTGCCGAGCAGGCCCGCCGCGCCGGGCAGATCGTCAACAGCATCCGGGCTTTTGTGAAGAAGCACGCGCCACAGCTGGAGCTGTGCGACCCGGAGCTGGCGGTACGACGGGTGCAGGGCATGGCGCAACCGATGGCCGACAAGTACGGTGTGCGGCTACATCTGGAGCCGGCGCGTGGTGGTGTAAGGGTGGAAATGGACCCGGTACTGATCGAGCAGGTGCTGCTCAACCTGATCAAGAATGCCATCGAAGCGATGCGCGAGGCGGGTAGCCTGCGGCCAACTGTGCACCTGCGCAGCTTTACCGGCCAGCAATTCTGGCGAGTGGAGGTGCAGGACAATGGCCCCGGCTTGCAGGATGCGGTGAAAGAAAACCTGTTTACCCCGTTTTACTCCACCAAAACCGACGGCATGGGCATTGGCCTCAACATCTGCCGCTCCATCGTGGAGTTTCATCGTGGCGAGTTTGGCGTCAGCACCCCGGTCACCGGCGGTTGTGTGTTCTGGTTCACTTTGCCGGTGTTTGTGCCGCCCGCCGAGGCATCGCGCCTGCATTGATGCCAGGCATGCAAATGCCCCGCGCGGCAGAAGCAGGGCGGGGCGTTGCGGCGGTGGCGATCAGCGTGATGGCGTCAGGATAGTGTCTTGCGTCTGCGGTAGCGTGTCCGGGTAGTCGCGGCTGAAATGCAAGCCGCGGCTTTCCTTGCGGCTTAACGCCGAGCGCACGATCAACTCGGCGGTTTGTACCAGGTTACGCAGCTCGACCAGATCGTTGGTGATGTGGAAATGGCTGTAGTACTCGTCGATTTCCTCATTCAGCAACTTGATGCGGTTCAGTGCGCGCTCCAGTCGCTTGTTGGTGCGCACAATGCCGACGTAGTCCCACATCGCGCGGCGCAGTTCGTCCCAGTTGTGCGAGATCACCACTTCTTCGTCCGTGTCGGTGACGCGGCTATCGTCCCAGTCCGGCATCGTCGGCAGCGCCAGTGGTGCGGCCGACTGGATGTCGGCGGCGGCAGCCTTGCCGATTACCATGCACTCCAGTAGCGAATTGCTGGCCAGGCGGTTGGCGCCGTGCAGGCCGGTGCACGCCACTTCGCCTACGGCGTACAGGCCTTCCACGTCGGTGCGGCCTTTCAGGTCGGTGATCAGCCCGCCGCAGGTGTAGTGCGCCGCTGGCACCACCGGAATCGGCTGCTGCGTGATGTCGATGCCCAGCTCCAGGCAGTGGGCGTAGATATTAGGGAAGTGCTCCTGGATGAAGCTGGCCGGTTTGTACGAGATGTCCAGATAGACGCAATCCAGACCGTGCTTTTTCATCTCGAAGTCGATGGCGCGTGCCACCACGTCGCGGGGTGCCAGTTCGGCGCGCTCGTCGTGATGCGGCATGAAGCGGGTGCCGTCCGGCAGGCGCAGGATGCCGCCTTCGCCGCGCACGGCTTCGGAAATCAGGAACGATTTGGTGTGCGGGTGGTACAGGCAGGTAGGGTGGAACTGGATGAATTCCATATTGCCCACGCGGCAGCCAGCGCGCCAGCCCATGGCAATGCCGTCGCCGGTCGCGGTGTCCGGGTTGGTGGTATACAGGTAAACCTTGCCGGCGCCGCCGGACGCCAGGATGGTATGGTTGGCCGCAATGGTCACCACCTGGTCTGCCAGCTTGTCCAGCGCGTAAGCGCCGAAGCAGCGTTTGCCCTCCAGGCCCAGTTTGGCGCTGGTAATCAGGTCAACCGCAATAAAGTCTTCCAGTACGGTAATGCGCGGATGGGCTTTGATCTTCTGGCCCAGTGTCGTGGTGACGGCTGCGCCGGTAGCGTCGGCTGCATGAATGATGCGGCGATGGCTGTGGCCACCCTCGCGCGTCAGGTGATAACCGGTCTGGTGGCTGTCGTCGCGGGTGAACGGCACGCCCAGGTCGATCAGCCAGTCAATGGCGTCTTTGGAGTTCTCTACAATAAAGCGAGTCGTCTCTTCATTGCACAGGCCGGCGCCGGCAATCAGCGTGTCGCTGATGTGCTCTTCTATAGAGTCGCCAGTGTCCAGTACTGCAGCAATGCCCCCTTGGGCGTAGCTGGAGCTGCCTTCTAGCAGGTCACGCTTGGTGATCAAGCCTACCTTATGGGTTTCCGCCAGGTGCAGCGCCAGGGTCATGCCAGCCAGGCCACTGCCAATAATCAGAACATCAAACTTGAGCGTGCTCATACCATGCCTTGCGACGGGTCGCCTACAGTCGATAAACAAGCCCTAAAGGGTAGCAGAGCGCGCATGCCCTGTCTGCGGCAGTGCAATAAAGGTAGGGTTGGCCGCATGCGGCCAACCTTTTTGCTTTTCGTCACCTTTGCAAATCAGCTACTTAAGCAATTACTTGCACTTTTTTGCAGGCGAGGTGTTGACGGCCCAGGGCGGGGTGGGTATAGTTCGCCTCCTCAGCTGATGACGCAAACGAAACGAAGTCAGCGCCGCTCTTTAAACAAACCAAATAACCGATAGGTGTAAGTGTCTGGCTCTGCCAAATACTTGCACTGCAAAGATCAAGAAACGATGTTTCTTTGAACTTGCGTGCCAAAAATTTGCTTGGAT
>NZ_JBKBHK010000026.1:0-23829 GCF_046297735.1 Vogesella sp. | reverse complement strand
TTTAATGCGTGTTGTAGCAGGCTCATACAGCAAAAAAGGGAACATGATGAACATGTTCCCTTTTACTGGATTTGCAGTCGCAAGTCTTAACTGACTGGCATTAGCCCGGTTGGGCGGTTTTTGTTTTTGCAGCAGCAAAAGCGGCCCATTGCGGCCAACGCTTGCCATTCAGGGCCGGGCAGGCTGCCAGGCGGTACGGTTAAGGCTGGCGGGCGGCTGCCATTGCCAGTTGGCCTTCCAGGCGCCCACTACCAGGTTGGGGTACTCGGCACGGCCCAGGCTGCCGTTGTAGCGGCCCAGCGCACGGAACAGGTTGCCGCGTTCGATATCCAGGTAATGCCGCAAAATGGTGCAGCCGTAACGCAGATTGGTGGTGAGGTCGAACAGGTTGTGGTCCGGCGTGCCGATGCTGCGCACCCAGAACGGCATCACCTGCATCAGGCCGCGCGCGCCCACCGGCGAAATGGCGTACTTCTTGAAGCCGCTTTCCACCTGGATCAGCCCCAGCACCATCTGCGGGTCCAGCCCGGCGCGGGTGGCCTCGTAATGGATGGCGGTCAGCAGCCGCTCGCGCATCCATTGGTCGGGAATGCGCTTTTGCAGCCGGCGCGACATCTCCGCCAGCCACAGCGGGCCTTCGCGCGGGTCTTCGAACACCAGCCGCGGCGCGTTCACGTCGGCAATGCTGCGCGACATGGCGCTGGCCACGTTGGCCGCCAGCGCCTCCTCGCGCTGCGCGCCCGCCCACGCCGGTGCGGCCGCCAGCAGGGCGGCCAGCAACAGCGGCAGGGCAAGTCGCAGCGGGGTCATGGCCGCAATCAGGCCAGCTTGGCCAGCACGAAGTCCAGGATGGCGTCCGGCGCCACCGCAGTGGCTTCGCTATCGCGACGGTGCTGGTACTCCACCTTGCCTTCTTTCAGGCCGCGGTCGCCGATGGTGATGCGGTGCGGCGCGCCGATCAGCTCCCAGTCGGCAAACATCGCGCCCGGGCGCTCGCCACGGTCGTCGATGATCACGTCCACGCCCTTGGCTTGCAGGCCGGCGTACAGCGCGTCGGCGGCGGCTTTCACGCCTTCGGAGCGGTCGTAGCCCACCGGGCACACCACCACGGTGAACGGCGCGATGGCGTCCGGCCAGATCATGCCCTTGTCGTCGAAGTTCTGCTCGATGGCGGCGCCCAGGATGCGGCTGACGCCGATACCGTAGCAGCCCATCTCGAAGTGCTTCGGCTTGCCGTCTTCGTCCAGGAAGGTGGCGTCCATGGCCTTGGAGTACTTGGTGCCCAGGTAGAACACGTGGCCCACCTCGATACCGCGCTGGATGGCCAGCACGCCTTTGCCGCACGGCGACGGGTCACCTACCACCACATTGCGGATGTCGGCCACTTCCGGCTCGGCGCAATCGCGCACGAAGTTGGCACCGGTGTAGTGGTAGTGGTCTTCGTTGGCGCCGATCACAAAGTCGGCCATCTTGGCCACGGTACGGTCGGCTACCACGCGGCCCTTGAAGCCCACCGGGCCCAGCGAGCCCGGGTTGGCGCCAAAGGCGTCCTTGATCAGCGCCGGGCTGGCCATGGTCAGCGGCTTCTTGATGCCGGCCACTTTTTCGGCCTTCACTTCGTTCAGCTCGTGGTCGCCGCGTACCAGCATCAGCACCGCGTCGCCTTCTTCGCCTTCCACCACCACCGCCTTCACGGTGCGGGTGATGTCCACGTTCAGGAAGCTCACCAGGTCGGCAATGGTCTTCACGCCTGGGGTGTGTACCTTGGCCAGTTCGGCGGCGGCAGCAGCGCGCTCGCCGGCCGGGGCCAGCGCCTCGGCCAGCTCGATGTTGGCCGCGTAATCGCTGTCCGGGCAGTACACGATGGCGTCTTCGCCGGTTTCGGCAATCACCTGGAATTCGTGCGAACGGTCGCCACCGATGGCGCCGGTATCGGCCGCCACTGCGCGGTAGGTCAGGCCCAGGCGGTCGAAGATGCGGCAGTAGGCGGCGAACATGTTGTCGTAGCTCTTGCCGGCGTCTTCGGCGGTGCGGTCAAACGAGTACGCGTCCTTCATGGTGAATTCGCGGCCACGCATCACGCCAAAGCGCGGGCGGCGCTCGTCGCGGAACTTGGTCTGGATCTGGTAGAAGTTTTTCGGCAGCGCGCGGTAGCTGCGCAGCTCGGCGCGGGCGATGTCGGTCACCACTTCTTCGGAAGTGGGCTGAATCACGAAGTCGCGGTCGTGGCGGTCTTTAAAGCGCAGCAGCTCGGCGCCCATGCCGTCGAAACGGCCGGTTTCCTGCCACAGGCCGGCCGGCTGCACCACCGGCATCACCAGCTCGATGGCACCCGCGCGGTTCATCTCTTCGCGCACGATGTTTTCCACCTTCTTCAGGCTGCGCAGGCCCATCGGCATCCAGTTGTACACACCGGCGGCAACCTTGCGGATAAAGCCGGCACGCAGCATCAGCTTCTGGCTGACGATGTCCGCGTCGGCGGGGGCTTCTTTCTGGGTAGAGATGAAAAACTGCGAGGCACGCATGAGCGGGTTCCTTGGAAATTCTGCGAAATGGCGTTGATTGTAGCGGGTAGCAGCGGGCGGGGGGAAGGTTGGCCGCAAGTGCAGGCCCACTGCGCCCCTATTAAACCGCAGCTCGCATCACGAATCTTCGTTGCCGGCATCACGCGCATATTGCAAGTAAAACTGCCATGCTCGGGCAAGCCGCTGCATCTCTTGCTCATCTCCCGAACGCAAAGCCGCCCACATGGACACCAGCTCCGTGGCGTCGAGCTCGCGGTGTTGAACCGTCTTTCTTTCCGACCAGCCCAGAAAATACATCAAGGCCGACTTGGTGGCCGATGGCAATTCGGCAAAATCGATCCCCCGGTCTTTCATCCATGCCAACTCAGCTTCTTGCATTCCCCACGGGAAAGGCTTCATCTGCCCCTCGTCGCCTACACTTATTTTGTAATTCCTTCCTGCTTGTAACTCTCTCAATCCTTCCGGATCCTTCCAGATGGCGGCTACAGCACGCCAAAGAGCACTATTTTTCAGACGCATGGCTTCCAGAAATGCAAAGTCCTCGGCCGTTATCCCCAGCTGTTGCGCCACCGAGTCGTTAAGCAGCAAATTCGCGTACAAGCGCTTCATGTCGCGTGGGGTTTGCACAAATGCATCGACCAGAACTTGCAAACAATCTGCGGTATCTGCAGACGAGTCAGCCAGTTTGTTCTTGAATGCGGGCAATGCTCCCAGACCATTTAACCAATACGCGTTGAATGCCGCTGACGTCGGCTTCGGCAAGCGGTACGGCAGCTGCACGATCTTCTCCAGATAGGCCTCGCCCCTGCCCTTATGTACCTCATCCAGCGCCGACGCCACGATAGCGCGGTCGTAGGCAATGACGTAGACGATATTCGGCAAATCCAGCACGCCCTTCACCGCACGAAACACCTCCCGGATTTCTTCGTGCGACAGGCGATCGAGGTCATCAATGATGACAATCTGCTTTTGGCCTTTCATCTTTTCAGACTTCAGAGCTGCGGCCGCCTTCTGCTTCAGGCCTGCCAAGGATTCAGAGTACGTTCGCTGCCGAGCCAACCATTGCAATCCCAGATGGCAGACCAAAGCGACGACTGCAGCCCCTGCCACACCAAGCCAAGTTTCACTTTTATACGCAGCAACCGCACTAGTACCAAAAAACGGCGCCAAAACCACTGGGTTTGAGAACAACTTTTCCAGCCAAGGATTAACGTGATTGAGCGCTTTCAGTAAGTTAGCGAGCGCCTTCTTCGCTTTGATATCACACAGGTCGCGGCCATTGATGATGGCCTCCAATAGATTGCTTGCTGTCTTTTCCGGGTTATCAAACCACCACGGATTGAAGTCGACCACAACGGGCGGGGTTTCTCCTTTTTCTTCGGCTTGTTCAAAACGCTGCTTCAGGCAGTTGATGAAGGTTGACTTGCCTTCGCCCCACTCGCCTTCGATCCCCACCACAAAGCTGGCGTCCGGAAACTGCTGATTCAGCAGCATGGCGGCCAACCTGTCGGCGTGCGGCTGGAAGCCCAGCAGATCCTCCTTGGCTTTGGCTGGCGCGTCGGTCAGTAGCTTGGGCAAATCAGTAGCGGTATTGGTCATGGCGTTTTACCTGTCGGGCAGGCGCCCAGTATGCCATGAGCGTGATCTCTACTCTCGCCTGCCCGCGCTAGCCGTGCGGCCAACCCTTTCCCGTCGACCACCCTGCTGCCCTACCAGTGCGACACCAGCTTGCATACCAATAAAGACCAGTGATGACGGATATTTCCTGCAACCTGCTTTGCCAAGCCTCAACAGCTGATTACGTGTTAGCCACCCGCATACATCGACAGTTTATTCGAATATAAAACAAAATCACGCCATAAAACTGCCTTAAAATCGCAAACAAGAAAATAATAACGCACGTTACCAAAGTGCTGATTTTTAGCAGTTTGGTATCGATTCCAATAAGCTTCTGTTGCATTTTTGATGTAGTCGCACTGCAACATTGGCGAAAGGTTTCACATTGGTATTGCTCTGGTATTTCGCTGGTATTAGATTGGCTTCGCCGCGGTCGCAAGGCTTTACAACAACCCGCCAACGCCACGGCCAAACACGGAAAGCGTGTGCTGCCAACCGGTAGCACACAGGCGCAAGCCGGCCCTGCCGCGGCCGCCCACGCCAGCACAACACAACCTACGCGAGAGTCCCAGCATGAAACTGAAATCTATCGCCAGCGCCACGCTGCTGGCCGTTGGCCTGACTGCCTCTTTTGGTGCCTTTGCCGCCGACAAGCCGGTGATCGAAGTGTGGACCATGAGCCTGTCGCCCAAATTTGACGGCTACTTCAAGGATCTGGTGAGCAAGTACAACGCGCAGAACCCGGGCGTGGAAGTGAAGTGGACCGATTACCCGTGGGACGTGATCCAGGCCAAGTTCACCGCCGCCGTGGGCGCGGGCAAACCGCCGGCGCTGGTGAACCTGAACGTGCCCTGGGCGTACGACTACAAGCAGGACGGCCTGATCCAGCCGGTGGACGGCATCATCAACAAGGCGCAGTTCGTGCGTGGCGCACTGGCTGACGTGACTTTTGAAGGCAAGACCTACGCCTTCCCGCACTACAACGGCGCCAACGTGATTGCCTACAACAAGGACATCTTTGCCCGCGCCGGCCTGAAAGCCGCGCCGAAGACGTTTGACGAACAGCTGTCGTTCTCCAAAGCCATCAAGGCCAAGACCGGCGTCGCCGGCTTTGCCCCCACCCTGGGCCCCACCAAGATCGAAGGCTTCTTTATCCAGAACGGCCTGGACGTGGTGAAAGGCGGCAAAGCGGTGTTCAACAGCCCGGCACACGTGGCGATGATGAAAAAGCTGGCCGACGCCTACAAAGCCGGCGCGCTGCTGAAAGACAACCTGTTCGCCCAGGACAACTTCCAGGTGCAGATGCAGGCCTACAACGCCGGCAAGATGGCGATGCTGGTTTCCACCCCCACCTCGCTGACCCGCATCCGTGACGAAGCGCCGGTGCTGTACAAGGCTACCGCCGTCGCCGCCGCCCCGGTGGGCCCGACCGGCATTGCCTCCGGCGGCTGGATGTTCAACTTCGCGGTAGCACGCAACGTGGACAAGGCGCTGCTGCCGGAAGTGGGCAAGTTTGCCAACTACCTGACCAACGACGCCAACCAGCTGGCGTTCTCCAAACTGGCCGGCACCCTGCCAACCAGCGCCCGCGCTGCCAAAGACCCGCACTTCCAGACCGTAGCGGCCCCGGGTGGCGCGGTGGAACAGGCGGTAGCGGTAGCTGCGTCCAGCCTGGATAGCACCCGCACCATCTTCCTGTCCGGCGTGAAAGACCCGGAAGTGCTGTCCAACAAGCTGGCCGCCGCGGTGGAACAAGCCGTTACCGGCCGCAAGGACCCGAAAGCCGCGCTGGACGAAGCCGCAGCCTTCTGGAACAGCAAGCTGTAAACCCCGCGTGCTGATGTGCCACGGCTTTGCGCCGTGGCTATTGCTCCCCCTGCCCGCCGCCCGGCGGGCAGGCAGTGCCGGGTATTGCCCGCGCCCGGGAGGCTTGCTGTACCACGCCCCCTTGCCAGTACTGCGGCCAACCTTGGCAGCGGGCCAGGGTGGTGCCATGAACCGAGCGGTGAAGTATGCGTGCATCGAAGAAAAACACTTTACAGGCCTGGCTGTTCCTTGGGCCGGCGCTGGTGCTGTTGCTGGCGTTTTCCTTTTGGCCGGTGGGCTTTGGTTCCTACCTGGCGTTTACCCAATACAACCTGATCGACGCCCCGGTGTGGGTCGGTCTGGACAACTTTCGCGAGCTGTTCGCCGACGAGCTGTTCATCGCGTCGCTGAAGAACTCGGCGCTGTACCTGCTGGTAGTACCGGTGATCCAGGTGCTGGCCATCCTGCTGGCGGTGCTGGTGAACAACCAGCTGCCGGGCATCAAGCTGTTCCGCGCCGCCTACTACCTGCCGGTGGTGACCACGGTGTCGGTGATCGGCGTGATCTGGAACTTCATGTACACCGACGACGGCGCGCTGAACGCCATGCTGCGCTGGCTGCACGTGATCAACGAGCCGGTCGGCTGGCTCAGCGACGACCGCATTGCGCTGTTTGCGGTGATGTTCGTCACCATCTGGCGCGGCCTGGGCTGGTACATGGTGCTGTACCTGGCCGGCCTGCAAAGCGTGCCGCAAGACGTGTACGAAGCGGCGGTGCTGGACGGCGCCAACGCCTGGCAGCGCTTCTGGAAGATCACCGTGCCGCTGCTGATGCCCACCATCCTGTTGTGCTCGGTAATGTCGATGCTGGCTGCGGTGAAGTCGTTTGAAGAAGTACAGATCATGACCAAGGGCGGCCCGATGCAGTCCACCTATACCGCGCTGTTCTACGCCTACGAGTTCGGCATCAAGTCGCTGAACTTCGGCCGCGCGCTGGCGGCCAGCCTGGTGATGTCGGTGTTCTGCGTGGCGCTGGCGTGGCTGAACTTCCGCTACCTGCAACCGCGTTCCAAATGAGGCCCGCCATGGAAAAAACCCTGACCCTGCCGCTGGCGGCGCACCGTCGCCAGCTCAACGTGGCCAAGCTGGCCAACCGCAGCCTGCACTACCTGGTGCTGGTGCTGCTGGCGGTGATTACCGTGTACCCGTTCTGGTGGACGCTGGTGACCGCGCTGTCCACCAGCGGCGACGTGTTTACCTACCCGCCACGCATGTGGCCGGAAAACCCGGGCCTGGACAACTTCATCGAGGTGTTCAACACCATCGACGTACTGGCCTTCTACAAGAACTCCATCATCATCTCGGCGCTGACCGTGGCCGGCACGCTGATCGTGTGCAGCATGGCGGCCTACCCGCTGGCGCGCATGCAGTTTCCCGGCCGCAATATCGTGTTCGGCGCCATCCTGGCCACCATGATCCTGCCGTCGGAGGTGAACTTCCTGGTGAACTTCATCACCGTGTCCAAGCTGGGCATGGGCGATACCTACAGCGGCGTGGTGCTGCCCGGCCTGGCCGGTGCGGTGGGCATCTTCCTGATGAAGCAGGCTTTCGAGGCGGTGCCGAACGACCTGGTAGACGCCGCCCGCGTGGACGGTGCCACCGAATGGCAGATCTTCTGGCACATCATGCTGCCGCTGGCGCGCCCGGCGTTGGCCGCGCTCACCATCCTCACCATGGTGGCAGCGTGGAACCAGTACATCTGGCCGTCCATCGTGATGGCCAGCCCGGACAAGTTCCCGCTGTCGGTGGGCGTGCTGTACCTGTCCGGCGCCTTCAGTTTCAAGATTCGCGTGGTGGCCGCCGGCGCGGTGCTGACCGTGCTGCCCATCCTGATCGTCTTCCTGTTTACCCAGCGCTACTTCCTGCGCGGCTTTGACGGAGCTGTGAAATGAGCCAAGATCTGCGCCGCCTGGCCGGCCGTGCCCTGATGGTGGATGTGCCCGGCACCACGCTGGATGCCGACGACCAAGCCTTCCTGCGCGACAACCATATCCGCGCCATCTGCCTGTTCCGCCGCAACGTGCAGGACGCGGCCCAGACCCGTGCGCTGGTAGACCAGCTGCGCGCCGCCTGTGGCGACGACGTGCTGATCGGCATCGACCAGGAAGGCGGCGCCGTGATGCGCACGCTGTTCCTGCCGCAAGCGCCGTCGGCGATGGCGCTGGGTGCGGTGGGCGACGAGCAACTGGCGCGCGACGTGGGCGCTGCGCTGGCGCGCGGCCTGGCGTCGCTGGGCATCAACCTCAACTACGGCCCGGTGCTGGACCTGAACAACAACCCGCAAAACCCGGTGATCGGCGAGCGCAGCTTTGGCGAGCACCCGGAAAGCGCGGTGAGGTTGGCCGCCGCCTGGATGCAGGGCCATCAGCAGGAAAATATCGCCTGCTGCGTCAAGCACTTCCCCGGCCACGGTGACACCCATACCGACTCGCACCTCGACCTGCCGGTGGTGGACAAACCGCGCGCCGCGCTGGACGACTACGAGCTGGCGCCGTTCCGCGCCCTGCTGCCGCACAGCGCGTCGCTGATGAGCGCGCACATCCTGTTCCCGCAGCTGGACGAAGCGTGGCCGGCCACGCTGTCGCCGGCCATCCTCGGCACCCTGCTGCGCCAGCAATGGGGCTACCAGGGCGTAGCCATCACCGACGGCATGAACATGAAAGCCATCCGCGAACGCTGGGGCCAGGCCGCCGGTACGGCACAGGCGCTGCGCGCCGGCGCCGACCTGTCGCTGGTGCTGCAGTTCCGTGACGAAATGGTCGCCAGCCGCCAGGCACTGGAAGACGCCGTCGGCGACGGCAGCCTGGGCAGCGCACGGCTGGCCGAGGCCGAGCAGCGCGTCAACGCCCTGGTGGCCCGTCACCCTAGCCGCACCCGCGACTACCCCGCCAGCCAACGCGCGGCCGACGAGGCGCTGTTTGCCGACGCCTGGCGGCGCGCCCTTACCGCCCACGGCCAGCCGTTGCGGCCAACCTCGCGCCAGCTGCGCCTGGTGGTGCAACAGCAGGCGCCGTCCGACGGCGTATCGGAAGCCGGCCTGTCGGCCGAGCGGCTGATCGCCGTGCTGGGTGAAGCCTTCGAGCTGGACGTGGTCACCTTTGCCCGCCGCGAGGCGCTGGACTGGACCGCGCTGCCGCAGGATGGCCGCTACACCGTGCTGGCCTCCACCACCCGCGAACGCTACGGCGCGCGCGAGGCCGCCAGCTGGCAGCCCGACCTGCACCTGGCGCTGTGGAACCCCTACGCCGCCGCCGACCTGAACGCCCCGGCATTGCTGACCTACGGCTTTGCCGACGCCGCCCTGCACGCCGTCCGCGACTGGCTGCAAGACACCCTGGACGCCCATGGCCGCATGCCGGCCCGACTGGCCTGAGCCGTCGCAAGGAAAGAAACATGGCTGAACTGAAACTGAAGCAAATCAAGAAAACCTACGACGAAGGCCCCACCGTGATCCACGGCGTGGACCTGGACATCCGCGACGGCGAATTCATGGTGTTTGTCGGCCCGTCCGGCTGTGGCAAGTCCACCATGATGCGCATGATCGCCGGGCTGGAAGACATCAGTGAAGGCGAAGTGTGGATCGGCGATACACTGGCCAACGACGTGCCCCCCGCCCGCCGCGGCGTGGCGATGGTGTTCCAGAGCTACGCGCTGTACCCGCACATGACCGTACGCGAGAACATGGCCTTCGGCCTGAAGCTGGCCGGCAAGAGCAAGCAGGAGATTCACGACGCCGTTACCCGCGCGTCCGACATCCTGCAAATCGGCCACCTGCTGGAGCGCAAACCCAAGGCGCTGTCCGGCGGCCAGCGCCAGCGTGTGGCCATCGGCCGCGCCATCGTCCGCAAGCCGGACGTGTTCCTGTTCGACGAACCGCTGTCCAACCTGGACGCCGCGCTGCGCGTGCAGATGCGCATCGAACTGACCCGCCTGCACCAGGACCTGGGCAGCACCATGATCTACGTCACCCACGACCAGGTAGAAGCGATGACCATGGGCGACCGCATCGCCGTGTTCAACGCCGGCCGCATCGAACAAGTAGGCACCCCGCTGGAGCTGTACCAGCACCCGGCCAACCTGTTCGTGGCCGGTTTCTTGGGCAGCCCGAAGATGAACTTCCTGCCAGTCAGCGCCGCCACCTTCGGCAACTGCTGCAGCTTGCGCCTGGCCGGTGGTGAACTGCTGACGCTGGAGGGCCGAAACGCCGAAGGCGAGCTGACGCTGGGCATTCGCGCCGAGCACCTGCGCCTGGAAGAAGCCGGCCTGCCGGTGACGGTAGATCTGGTAGAGCACCTGGGCGACGTGCAGATCGTGCATGTCCGCGCCGCCGGCTACAGCGACAACATCGCCGTTAAGTTGGCCGGGAACCAGCGAGCGCCAGCACCCGGCCAGCGCACCGGCTTGGTGCTGGACACCACGCACTGCCACCTGTTCGACGCAGAAGGCAAGGCACTGCCCCGCCATCACCACTAGTTTTCACGGGCGAAAAACCACGCTCACCAGAGAAGTGCCGTGTCACGCCCTTACAAAATGACATAGGCATAGAGCTGCAACGTCACCACGACACCGTCACCACGACACATGGAGAACACCAACATGCAACGCAAAACCCTGGCCATGATCATTGCCGCCCTGGTTTCCACCCCGGCCTTTGCCGACAGCTGGACCGACATCTTCAAACTGAGCGGCTCGGCCGAGGCCAACTACATCGTCACCGACAACGGCAAAACCACCACCAGCGAACTGGACCGTGCGCTGTTGCTGAACATTGACGCCAGCAAAGAGATCGCCGGCGGCAACAAGCTGGGCGCCCGCATCTCGCAGAAGATCGCCACCGGTGAAACCGTGGAAAACAAGGTTGGCATCGGCAGCCGTGAAGCCTACGTCACCCTGTCCGGCGACTTTGGTACCGTGAAAGCCGGCCGCGCCTTCATCAACAGCTACCTCACCCTGGACTGGCCGTTTGGCCAAGTAGGCTTCTGGCCGGTGGCCGAAGGCGGCGCCGGCAAGGTCACCAGCAAGGTGTACCTGCCGAACACCCTGAGCTACCAGTCGCCGGCCATCGGCAACTTCAGCTTCAGCGCACAGCACGGCTGGGGCAACGAGAAACATAACAAGGACAGCGTGTACGACCTGGCCGGCACCCTGACCGTGGGCAAAGCCACGCTGTACGCCGGCGTGCTGGGCGGCAAACCGGCTACCAAGACCAAGGAAACCAAGGCGGATCTGGGTACTGGCATTGTGACCGAAACCACCACTGTCACTAACGATATCGAAAACAGCCAGCAATACCTGGCCGCTTCGGTAGGCGTGAGCGACGAGCTGACCCTGCGTGCCATGGTGCAGTCGTACAAGCAGGAAAAAGCCGGCAAGCAAACCAACAAGGGCAGCGAAACCTCGCTGGGCCTGACCTACACCATGGGCAAGGCCGGCTACATCAAGGCCGCCTACATGAACCAGAACAACACCGGCGTGGCTGACGACTACAGCCGCTACGCGGTGCAGTACGGCCGCGATATCGGTGGCGGCGCCGAGTGGTACGCCCGCCTCACCAAAGTGGCCCCGAAAGCCAGCGGTTCGAAAGACACCAACCAGTTCCTGACTGGCGTGTGGATCGGCTTCTAAGCAGCAAGGTGTTTTTGTAGTACCCGGGCGCCAGCCCGGTTTTCAGGGAGGGCAAGGTAGTATCATCGCCTTGCCGACCTCTGGAGAGGTCATGCAGAGCTTGGCCGTTGCCTTCACCGGCAACGGCACTTTTTTGCAGACATCTTGATAAACACCGCAGCCAAGCCTGCCTTCTAGACAGACTTCACCATGCATTACGGATTCGACATCGGCGGTACCAAAGTGGCATTCGGCGCCTTTGACGCCTCGCTAAAGCGGGTTCGCCAGCAGCGCTTTCCCACCCCCAACGATTACCCCACCCTGCTGGATGCGCTGTGCCGCTGCATCGAGCAGACCGATGCCGAGCTAGGCTGCCAGGGCAGCATCGGCCTGGGCATTCCCGGCATCATCGACAGCATCAGCGGCAGCCTGCTGGCGGCCAACGTGCCGGCCGCCAACGGCCGCCGGCTGCAGGAAGACCTGCAAGAACGCCTGGGCCGCCCGGTGTTCATCGATAACGACGCCAACTGCTTTGCGCTGTCCGAGGCAATGGATGCGGCCAACCACGGTGTGGCCTCGGTACTGGGCGTGATTCTGGGGACCGGCGTCGGCGCCGGCATGATCTTCCGCGGCCAGATCCACAACGGCCTGAACCACGTGGCCGGCGAACTGGGCCACATGCGGCTGCCGATCGACGCACTGCAAGCCTTTGGCGGCGACTTGCCGGTGTTTGCCTGCGGTTGCGGCCAACGTGGCTGCATCGACAACTACCTGTCCGGCCGCGGCTTCGAGCAGTTGTTTTTCCACCGTTTCAGCGAACGGCTGGCGGCAGTGGACATCATCCAGCGCTACCGCGAAGGCCACCCGGCTACCGTAGTGTTCGTCGAACAGTTTTTCGAGCTGATGGCCTGCTGTTTTGCCGGCTACCTGGCCATCCTCGACCCGGCACTGATCGTGCTGGGCGGCGGCTTGTCCAACTTTGACGAGCTGTACCGCGAGCTGCCCAAACGCCTGCCGCGCTACATGCTGAAGTTCGCGCGGGTACCGCGCATCGAAAAAGCCCGCCACGGCGATGATGGCGGCGTACGTGGCGCGGCCTTTCTGCCTTTGGGCCACACCGCCACACGGCACGATTAGCCACCACACGCCGGCCGGCACCAGGCCGGTCGCGCTGGCGTGTCGGCGCGTGCCCGCCAACGCATCTGACAGCCTCATCCATTAGCACTTCCTGCCAGCCCGCGCCCGATTGGCGCTGCTTTTTATCGAACCAGACCAGCTGCGTGATATGGCTAGCGTTCCGGCAAGCGGCTATGGTGTCGCGGGTGTGGCAAAGCCCCTACACGCGCCGCATAAAGCGTTATCAGCAGTGTTGGCCGCATGGCCATTTGGCAGGCAGGGGAGTAATCTGCGCGCTCACCTGTGGTGTACCTTTTGCAGTGCAGCAAAGCTGTCATGCAAACCTCTCGAACAACAAGACAAACATCATGCAAGCGCATAACAAGCAAGCACTGGCCGGCCTGACGCTGGCCGCCCTGGGCGTGGTTTACGGCGACATTGGCACCAGCCCGCTCTACACATTGAAAGAATGCTTCAGCCCGCACCTTGGTCTGGCACCCAGCCAGGAAAACGTGCTGGGCATCCTGTCCCTGATCGTATGGGGGCTGATCCTGGTGGTATCGCTCAAATACCTGTCCTTCGTGCTGCGCGCCGATAACCGTGGCGAAGGCGGCATCCTGACGCTGATGGCGCTGGCACGACGTGCAGTGGGCCCGAAGGGCTGGCTACTGGCGGCGCTGGGCCTGATGGGCGGCGGCTTTTTCTACGGCGAGGTGGTGATTACGCCGGCCGTGTCGGTGCTGTCGGCACTGGAGGGGCTGGAAGTGATTACGCCCAGCTTCAAACCGTATGTGCTGCCAATTGCCATCGCGGTGCTGGTGGGGCTGTTTGTCATCCAGAAGCACGGCACTGCCAGCGTGGGCAAGCTGTTCGGCCCGGTGATGATGCTGTGGTTCGGCGCACTGGGCGCCTTGGGCATTCATGGCATTATCGGCAACCCGGCGGTACTGGCCGCGCTGAACCCGGCCTGGGGCCTGGACTTCATGCTGGAACACCGCGCTGTAGGCTTTCTAGCGCTGGGCTCGGTGGTACTGGCACTAACCGGCGCCGAAGCGCTGTACGCCGACATGGGTCACTTCGGCCGCAAGCCGATACGCCTGGCCTGGTTTTTCTACGTGCTGCCGGCGCTGATGCTGAACTACTTCGGCCAGGGCGCCGAAATCCTGGCCGACCCGGCGGCCCGCGCTAACCCCTTCTTCCACCTGGCGCCGCAGTGGGCACTGCTGCCGATGGTGATCCTGTCGACAGCCGCTACCGTTATTGCCTCGCAAGCGGTGATCTCCGGCGTGTTTTCACTGACGCGCCAGGCGGTACAGCTGGGCTTTCTGCCACGTATGGAAATCACCCATACCTCCGACAAGGAAATCGGCCAGATCTACATCCCGCTGGTCAACTGGGGCCTGCTGTTTGCCGTGATTGCGGTAGTGGTGATGTTCCAGAGTTCCAGCGCGTTGGCCGGCGCCTACGGCATTGCCGTCACCGGCACCATGGTCATTACCTCCATCCTCGCCTGCACCGTGGCACTGAAACAATGGAAGTGGCCGCTATGGGTGGTGGCACCGCTGTTGGTGGCACTGCTGGCCGTGGATATTCCGCTGTTTGCGGCCAACGTGGTGAAGATCTTTGCCGGTGGCTGGCTGCCGCTGCTGATTGGGGTCATCGCCTTTATCCTGATGAGCACCTGGCGCCAGGGCCGCAAGCTGCTGATGAGCCGTCTGAACGAGATGGCCATTCCGCTGGACGGTTTTATCGAGAACATGGAAACCTACTCGCCGGACCGTGTACAGGGCACCGCCGTGTTCCTGACCAATTCCACCCACGGCGTGCCGCACGCGCTGCTGCATAACCTCAAACACAACAAGGTGCTGCACGAGCGCATCGTACTGATGACCATCCGTACCGAGGAAGTGCCGTATATCGAGACAGAAAAACGTATCGAGATCGAGCAGCTATCCAACAGCTTCTGGCGCGTGATGGCCTACTACGGCTTCAAGGAAACACCGAGCGTGCAGGAGATACTGGACCTGTGCGAAGCACGCGGCATGCAATTCGAGCTGATGGACACCTCGTTCTTCCTGTCGCGCGAGACGCTGATCCAGACCGACCGCGAAGGGCTGTCGCCGTGGCGCGAAAAGCTGTTCGTGTGGATGAGCCGCAACGCGCTGCGCGCCACCGACTTCTTCCAGATCCCGTCCAACCGCGTGGTGGAAATGGGCGCCCAGGTCGAGCTGTAAAGCCGGCTGCGCGTCAGCAAAAAGGTTGGCCGCGGCCAACCTTTTTGCATTACGCCACCCTGTCAGACTCAGAACTGGTAAATGCCCTGCTGCTGCGGTGGCGCCACCGGCATCGGCTCGCCTAGCATGTCGCGCACCGACTGCTCGATGCCGTAGCACAGCGCCGACAACGGCAGGTCGTTGCCTTCCTTGCCGAATGGTTCTTCCAGCTCGTCGCCCAGGCTGTCCAGCGCCAGGTAGGTATAGGCGATGAACACGGCAATGATGGGCGTGAGCCAGCCAATGGTGGTGACCAGGCCCAGCGGCAGCAGCAGGCAATAGCCGGTTACGGTACGGTTCAGCAGCACGCGATAGGTAAACGGAATCGGCGTATTGCGGATGCGTTCACAGCCGCCCACCACCTCGCCCAGCGTGTCCAGGTTGCGGTCTACCGACAGCCACTGCTGTTCGGTGAGGTGGCCGTCGCGCAGCAGCTGGTGGTTCTGCGCGTGCAGCCAGGCCAGCAGCCGCGTCGGGATATTGCGGCCGCTGCGCAGCTGTTCGGCCAGCTCGGCCGGCAGCAGGCGCACCAGGTGCGGGTGGGTATCGTCGTCGCGCAGTTGGCCTTTCAGCGCGTAGGTCAGCGCACAGACGGCGTACAGCATCGGCCGCACTTGCGGCGCCGCCACCGGCTGCAGCTTGCCGGTAAGCGAACGGCTGACAATCAGCAGGCCGCCCCACAGTTTGCGCGCTTCCCAGAAGCGCTCGTAGCTGGCCGAGTTGCGAAAGCCGAGGAAGATGGCCAGCGACACGCCCATCAGCGTAAAAATGCTGACGTTCAGCGCCGAATCGGCGTGCTGGCTCAGCCACCAGCCATCCAGCAGCGCCGACAGCAGCGACAGCGCAAACACGATGGCCAGCCGCGACACAATGCGCGGCAGTACCGAGCCGTGCCAGACAAACAGCAGCCGCAGCCAGTTGTAACGGGGTAAAACGATCATGGGGAAAACAGCCAGGCTGAATGGGCAGGGCCACCATCATAAGAAGGCCGCCCGCCAGTGGCAATGCGGGCCGGCCCGACCGCCAGCATCAGGCCTCGTTTTCCGGCAACGGCCGCCCCAGCGTAGCCGACAACCGTGCCCAGTCGAAGTACGGGCCAGGGTCGGTCTTGCGACCCGGCGCGATGTGCTCATGGCCGGTAATGGCCTGCACGCCGCACTGCGCCTGCAACAGCTGCGCCAGCGCGGCGAGGGTACGGTACTGGGCGTGGGCGAACGGCTCGAAGTCGCAGCCTTCCAGCTCCACCCCCAGCGAAAAATCGTTGCAGCGTTCGCGCCCCTGCCACTTCGAGGCGCCGGCGTGCCAGGCGCGGCGGTGCACCGGCACAAACTGCAGCAGGCTGCCGTCGCGGCGGATGAAAAAGTGGCAGGACACGTGCAAATGGGCGATCTCGGCGTAAAACGGGTGCGCGGCGGGGTCCAGCGTATTGGTGAACAGCTCGGCCACGCCGCTGCCGCCATAACGGTACGGCGGCAGGCTGATATTGTGCACCACCAGCAACGGGGTGGCGGCCGGCACCGGGTAGTCGTCGCAATTGGGGGACGGCAAGTGCTGGGCCTCGTTTACCCAGCCGTCGTCGCCCAGGCTCAGCGGTAGCGGGCTGTCGTCGCGCGTCCACGCCAGCCGCAACAGCGGCAGGCCGTCCGGCGCGGCAAAGCGCTTGCTTTCGACAAAGCCGGCTTTCTGGTAACAGCGCACGGCCGCACGGTTGGCCGCGGCCGTCATCACCGTGGCAGCCTGCTCGTGCTGCAACGCCACCGTCAGCAGGCGGCCGGCCCAGCCCTCGCCCAGCCGCTGCGGGTGGACCAGCGTGCGGGCGATATCGGCGCGGCCATCCTTGTAACGCCCCAGGGTCAGCAAACCGCACAGCGTCCCCGCCTCGTCCCAGGCCGCCAGAATCTGCAGCGGGCTGCTGACAATGTCGTCCACCGTACGCCACAGCCGTGGCAGACGGTAACCGTCCAGCCAGGCCACCTCCAGCGCGTGGGCAGCGTCGTGCAAGGCCAGCGCAGCGGCCAGGTTGGCCGCATCGTGCGGCAGGGGGGAAACGCGGAACGGCTCAGGCATGGGATACTCCGGCACAGGGGGTGCGTCACTTTACAGCATCGCCCGCCCGCCTTGCGAGCCGGCAAAAAGACCGCTGCTTGAGCCATGTCATGTGCAAACGCAGCATCACGCACCATACTGCAGCGACACCTTTGCCAGGAGATGGCCATGCTTAGCCTCGACGCCCTGACTGCCTCGGCAGCCGCCCCTTCGTTCGACGAACCGCTGGACATGCTGTACGCCTGTCACGACAAGGTACGCCGCTTCTGCGACCAGCTGGACGCGCTGCCAGCCTACATCGCCGAGCACGGCCGCAACCAGGCGGTGATCAACACCATTAGCGGCATCGTGCGTTACTTCGACCTGGCCGGCCCGGCGCACCATCAGGACGAGGAAGACGAGCTGTTTCCGCTGATCCTGGCGCGCCAGCCGGACGCCGCCCCCAAGATCGAACAGCTGCTGGGCGAGCACGGCTACCTGCACTCGCGCTGGAACGCCATCCGCGATGACCTGCTGGCCTACAACGCCGCCACGCTGGACGACATCAGCGCCGACGAAGTGCACGAATTTGCCCGCCTGTACCGTGAGCACGCGCAACGCGAGGAGCAATGGCTGTTCCCCACCGCCGCCGCCCTGATCAACGACAGCGAGCTGGCCGACGCCGGCCGGCGCATGGCCGCGCGCCGTACCCTGAAACCGGCGGCCTAAACCGCCCTGCCCGCCGCCTGCGGCCAAGCGTGCAGGCTGTGCAGCAAGGCCGCCACTGCCGGCAGGCTGGCCACGTTGGCCGCATAACACAGCCCCACCCGGCGCGACGGCGCCGCCCCTTCCAGCGCCTGCCAGCCCATGCCCGGCCGCAACAACGCCGGCGGCAACAAGGCCACGCCCAGGCCGGCCTGCACCATGTCGCACGCCAGCGCCAGGCTACCGGCCTGATGCGCGCTGGCTAGCGCCGGCCCGCCGCCGCCCAACCACGCCAGCAAGCGCTGGTGCGACGGGTGCGACGGACACACCACCCAGTCCAGCGCCATCGCCTGCAACGGCGTCACGGCCGCTGCACTGCTGGCGTGCGGCAGCGCCAGCACGAAAGCCTCTTCCCACAACGGCAGGAACAGCTCGTCCTCGCAGCGCAGCTCCTCGCTGGCCAGCCGCACCTCGCCGCGGCAACCGGGCAATACCTGCAACAGCAGCTGCGGCAGCGCCTGCCGGCAATGCGCCAGCAGCGCCTGGCGCTGGGCGGCGCCCAAATCAGCCTCTACCCCCAACGCCAGCGGCAGACAGCCCTGCGGCGCCGCAAACTGCGCTTTCAGCTGCGTCATCTGCGCCAGCAACTGCTGCGCCTGCGGGTACAAGCGGCGGGCCGCATCGCTGACGCTGACGCCACGCGCCTCGCGCCCGAACAAGGGCGTGCCCAGCTCGTCCTCCAGCTGGCGGATGGTCACCGACAGCGTGGGCTGGGTCAGATGCAGCCGGGCAGCGGCACGGGTGATGTTGCGCTCTTCGAATACGGCGATGAAGGCCTTCAGCTGACGCGAATCCATAGAATTTTTCGATGACAGACAGCGAAATTTATCATTTTTCACGCGATTAGGCGCGACATACACTGCCAGCCATCGACCAAACACATGAAAGACCTGTCATGCGCAAACCGCTGATCATCATTACCGGTGCCAGTTCCGGCATCGGCGAAGCCACCGCCCGCCAGCTGTCGGCCCTGGGCTACCCGCTGCTGCTGCTGGCACGCCGTATCGAACGCCTGCAGGCACTGGCCTTGCCGCATACCCTGTGCCGCCAGGTAGACGTGACCGATGCCAACGCGCTGCACGCTGCGGTAGCGGAAGCGGAGGCGCAGTACGGCGCCGCCGACGCGCTGGTGAACAACGCCGGCGTCATGCTGCTGGGCCGCATGCATGAGCAGGACCCGACCGAATGGCAACGCATGCTGGACGTGAACGTGCGTGGCGTGCTCAACGGCATCCACGCCGTACTGGCCGGCATGATGGCGCGTCGCCACGGCACCATCATCAACGTCAGCTCCATCGCCGGCCGCAAAACCTTCCCCGACCACGTGGCCTACTGCGGCAGCAAGTTTGCCGTGCACGCCATCAGCGAGAACCTGCGCGAGGAAGTAAGCAGCCACAATGTGCGGGTGATCACCATCGCCCCGGGCGCAGTGGAAACCGAGCTGCTGGGCCACACCACCAATGCCGGCATCCGCGAAGGCTACGAAGCGTGGAAGCGCACCATGGGCCCGGTGCTGCGCGCCGAAGACGTGGCCGACGCCATCCGCTACGCCTACGAAGCGCCGCAAAACGTGTGCATCCGCGAGATCGTGCTGGCCGCCACCCACCAGCCGGCCTGAGCGGCAAGGTTGGCCGCAACAACCAAAAAGCGCCCTAAGGGGCTAATGCCATTCAGTTAAGCGAATGTGCTTGGTTTTCACGTAGCAAGACGTGAGTGAAGCGCCCCATCCCGTTGGCGCGAGCCGGTCAAAATGGTTCGCCCCAGGTTTTAAGACGCCGATTTGTTTGAGCCCCGAGCCGTTAGCGAGGGGCGAGTTCGGCGGCGCCTGGGGCGTGCCGTTTTGGACGGGGTTTCGAGCAGCCCCGGGTTGCGGGGGAATGAAAAGGGGGCGGCAATCCGCCCCCTTTCCCGTCTGCCGGGCGGAACCGGCATCTAATCATCGTCCGCAGAGCGGACACACTAGCGTACTTCAACGCAACAAGCCCCTAAACAAAAAACGCCAGTCAGCGTTAACTGACTGGCATTACCCTAAGGGGCGCTTTTTTCATGCAGACACTGCCGGCAATCAGGCGGTCAACACCAGCAGTTCGGCAAAGGCTTTCTCGAACAGCACCAGACCATCGCGCTGCAGCTGTTCGCCGGCCGCGTTGAAATCCACACCCGCGGCAGCCGCTGCTTCCAGCACGGCACGTGCCTCGTCGGCGCCCTGGTTCAGCGTGGCGGCAGCGTTGCCGTGGTCGCGGAACAGCGCCAGCGTGGCGTCCGGTACGGTGTTGACGGTTTCGTCGCCGATCAGGCTTTCTACGTACAGCACGTCGGAGTAGGCCTTGTTCTTGGTGCCGGTGGACGCCCACAGCAGAAACTGCGGGCGGGCGCCGGCAGCTTTCAGCACGGCAAATTCCTCACCGTGGAAGCGCGCCAGGTAGCGCTGGTACGCCACTTTGGACAGCGACACCGCTACCTTGCCCTGCAGCTCGGCCGGCAGCTGTGCGTCCAGCAGACTGTCAACACGCGACAGGAAGAAGCTGGCCACGGCTTTCACGTGGCGCAGCGGCTGGCCAGCAGCGTGACGCGCGGTAAGGCCGGCGATGTAGGCGTCCCACACCGCTTCAACTTGCGGCAGCGAGAACAGCAGCGTGATGTTGACGTTGATGCCTTCGGCGGTCAGCTGGCCAAAGGCGGCAATGCCTTCCGGCGTGGCCGGAATCTTGATCATGGCGTTCGGGCGGTCGATGGCGGCCCACAGGCGGCGGGCGGCGGCCAGGGTGCCTGCCTCGTCGCGCGACAGTGCCGGCGACACCTCCAGCGACACGTAGCCGTCGTCGCCGGCGGTGGCCTGGTACTGCGGCAGGGTCAGGTCGCAGGCGGCCTGGATGTCGGCGATCACCAGCGTTTCGTAGCGCTGCTCGGCGCTGAGGCTGGCGTCGGTTTTCAGCGCGGCCAACTCGTCCTGGTAACGCGGGTCGGTGCTGATGGCTTTATGGAAAATGGCCGGGTTGGAGGTGACGCCGGCAATGCCGTCGTCGGCCAGCAGGCGGGCCAGTTCGCCGGTTTGCAGCAGTTCACGGGACAGGTTGTCCAGCCAGATGCGCTGGCCGAAAGGACGGATGGCTTGTAGTCGGTTCATGGGTGTGTTGCTCGTTATGTTGACGGGCGGCGACAGGCTTGGTGCGCCGCTGATGTAGTACGTCACATGCTACCTTGCCCACCGCCTGTAGCAAAGCCATTACAAGCTGCCGGCAGGCGGCTGCCGGCAATAGAAATTGCCCCGCCAGCACCCCAGCAAGGCACAAGACGATGGCGAAATCACAATAAATGGCACAAGCGTGCCCGACAGCAACGCTCAGCACAGCACATCCGCATGGCGGGAGTCAGGCTTGGCCGCTGTCGAAATCGAACACCAGCGCCTGCGCCAGCAGCGGCTGTACCTGCGCCACGAAAGCCAGATGGGCCGGGTGGTCTAGGTAGCGGCGCAGCGCGGCAGCATCGTCAAAGCGCAGCACCCAGCCGTGGGTATAGCCCTGGGCCAGGTTTTCCGGGCTGATGTCGGTACCCGCACGGAAATCGCACACCTCGGCAATGGTAGCGGGCAGCGCCGCAAAAGCCGCCAGCGCGGCGTCGGTATCGGCGCTGCTGGCGTGCCCGGCAAAACGGAACAACACGATATGCTCAATCACGGCTGGCTACCTGTTCGGGATTGAAGATCACGCTGAATACGCTGCCCTTGTCGGGCTCGCTCTGGATGTCCAGCTTGGCGTGGTGGCGGGCCAGCACGTGCTTGACAATGGCGAGGCCCAGGCCGGTGCCGCCGTTGCCGCGCGAGCGGCCCCGGTCCACACGATAGAAGCGTTCGGTCAGGCGCGGCAGGTGCTCGCGTGGAATGCCGATGCCGGTATCGGCCACGGTAAACGCCACGCGGCCATCGTCTTCCTGCGTCCAGCGCAGGTAGATGCTGCCGCCTTCCGGCGTGTAGCGCACGGCGTTGGACACCAGGTTGCCGAACGCCGAGTGCAGTTCCTGTGCGCTGCCCCACAGGTCGTTCAAACAATCATTCCGCAGCACAATCTGGTGACGTCCCTGCGACAGCCCTTCGGCTTCTACCAGCAGCGTATCCAGTAGCGCAGCCATGTCTACGCGGTCCTGCAGCACGGTGCGCGGGCCGTTTTCGATACGCGACAGCGTCAGCAGGTCTTCTACAAGGCTTTGCATGCGACGCGACTGCTCCAGCATCATCGGCAGGAACTGGCGCAGGGTGGCGTCTTCTACCTGCGGCATGTCGGACAGTGTTTCGATAAAGCCACCCACCACGGTAAGTGGCGTGCGCAACTCGTGCGACACGTTGGCCACAAAGTCGCGGTGTACGGTTTGCACCCGCTCCAGCTGGGTGATATCGCGCGACAGCAGCAGCTTGCGTGTGGTGTCGAACGGCACCAGCTGAATGGACAACACCAGCTCCTTGCTGTTGCCGCCGTGCAGGATCAACGGCTGGCTGTAGCTTTGCGCCGCCATGTAGTCGTGGAAGGCCGGCTGGCGCACCAGGTTCAGGATCTGGCTGCCGATGTCGGTCTTGCGGTTCAGGCCCAGGTGTTCCACCGCCATCGGGTTGATCCACTCGATGTGGTCGTACTCGTCCAGCACCACCACGCCGTCGGGCATGGCTTCACCGGCGTTGATGAAGCGGTCCAGCACGCCGGCCAGGCGCTTCTTGCTTTGCTTCTGCTTGCGCGCCTGGCGGTACAAGGTCATGAAAATGCCGTGCCAGGCGCCAAAGCCGTCCGGTACCCGGCCGGGAACCGGGTTGTTCAGCCAGCGCACCAGCAGGGCGATGTGATAAAGATGAAACGATAGCCACAGCAACAGCGTGGCCAGCAACAGCACCACACCGACAGTGCTACCAAAAATCAGCCCGAAGGCCAGCGACACCAGCATGATGGCAACCAGCCAGCCCAGCGTGCGCTTGAAGAATTCAGCCAAAACCTACCCCTGGGCAGAGAAACGGTAGCCGGTACCACGCACGGTCTGGATCAGGCTGTCGTGCCCGGTGGGTTCCAGCGCGCTGCGCAGGCGGCGGATGTGCACGTCCACGGTGCGCTCTTCCACAAACACGTGGTCGCCCCATACCTGGTCCAGCAGCTGGGTGCGCGAGTGCACGCGTTCGGCGTGGGTCATGAAAAAGTGCAGTAGGCGGAATTCGGTCGGCCCCAGGTCCACATTGGTACCGTTGCCCTGTACGCGGTGCGTAACCGGGTCCAGGCGCAGGCCTTTCACTTCCACCGCGTCGTCGGTCATCTGCGGCGCACGGCGGCGCAGTACGGCCTTGATGCGCGCCAGCAGCTCACGCGGCGAGAACGGCTTGGTGATGTAGTCGTCGGCGCCGGCTTCCAGGCCTTGTACCTTGTCCTGCTCTTCGGAGCGGGCGGTCAGCATAATGATGGGGATCTGGCGGGTACGCTCGTCGGCGCGCAGCTTGCGGGCGATTTCAACGCCGGAAGCGCCGGGCAGCATCCAGTCCAGCAGGATGAGGTCCGGCAGCGCGTTCTTCACCAGGGTCAGTGCCACCTCGGCGGTACTGGCACGCAGTACGTGGTGGCCAGCCTGGACCAGATTGAACGCAATCAGCTCCTGGATGGCGGGTTCGTCTTCAACAAGCAGAATATTGGCGGGCATGGGGCGGAATCCTTCCATCTACAATTATGGCAAGGATAGAAAAAAGCGGTTACAGAAATATGACACTTCACGCTGCTTTCGATAGCACTTGCCAAAATTTGCCGGCAGTGTAGCAGCAATGACAGTTTATGCCCGCCAAATCGGCATAAATGCACGCCAATAGCGGCATTTTGCCAGCGGGCGCAGCCTTGTTGCGCCGTATTCACAAGGGTTTTATTTTTCTACAAAACTATTTTGCGTTATACTGCGTCTTTCCGTTCCGGCCTGGCCGTCACCGCGCAACGCACGCCACCCTCCTCCCCTGCGGCCAACCCGGAACCCCTGCCCACCTTCAGGGCTGCCCAAGACCCTGCCCGCGCCGGCGGCTTTGCC
>NZ_JBKBHK010000025.1:0-33128 GCF_046297735.1 Vogesella sp. | reverse complement strand
TCGAGTCTGTTTGTCCTACCACCCCGCAGACCAGACCGACATTGCCCGCGAGTGGTGAAGAACAGGGCACACAAATATCCAACGAAAAATGCCAGTCAGCGTTAACTGACTGGCATTACCCTGACCGGGCGGCTTTTACTGGATGATGCACTTATTGACGCGGCTTTTTCAGCGGCGGCTTGGCAGGTTCTTTCGCCTTGGCGGCCGGCTGGGCTGGCACTGCCGGCACCGTCTCGGCGGCTGCGTCGGCTGGCGGTTCAGTCACGGCGTCGGCAGCCTCGTCATCGGCCTGCGCGCTACCGCGGCCGAACAGGGTGAACCAGTCCGGCGCCTTCAGCTGCTCCGGCGTCAGCTCGTTGGCCGCATCCGGGCGCAGGGTGAAGACCGGCTGGCCGTGATTGCTCATCGCCAGCTGCGACTTCACCACGATGCGCAGCCCCGGCACCTTGGGCAACGTCAGCGTGCGCTGTTCCTGCATACCCAACAGCTGCGCCTGACGGCTGATCAACAGATCGGTCTGGCTATCGGATTGCAGCGCTTCGCGGCTGCTTTCCACGTCAGCCAGCATGTCAGCCGCAAACTTTTTCACTTTGTCGTTCTGGCTGTAACGCTGCACCCGCTGCAGTATGCCGCTCGCCATGTCGCGGCTGAGCGCGGCGTCGGCCGCCGGGTCCAGCGCCAGGCGGATGCGGTAGCTGGCGCCCAGCTGGCGGTCTTGCTCGCTCAGCGGCTGGAAGGTGAAGGCTTTCTTTTCCACCGCAGCGTAGGCCTCGCCAATGATCAGCGGCATGTCGCGCAGGATGGCGCGCACCGGCAGGTCGGCCACTTTGTCTTGCGGGGCGCTCACCTTGATCAGCTTGCCCTTCAGTTGCGGAAAGGCCAGATCCACGGCAGAGGCGTCTACCCAGGCGGTGAGTGACGCGATGTCGAACAGCATTGGCACCCGCACCCAGCTTTCCAGGTTGGGGCGGGCAAAGCGCAACGTCGGCACCAGCTCGATGCGGTTGGCCGGCAGGTCCATGGCGCCGCTTACCTGCATGCTGAACGACTTCGCCACCTCGCCCACCAGCTCCTTGCCGGCCAGGCGGCCCAGCTCGTCCGGCACTTGCAGCTCGGCTACACGCACATCGCCGCTGAAGTTGTAACGGCTGTCCATCGCGTTGTGTTGCAGCGTGTAGATGGCCGCAGCGTCGGCGCTCTTGCCGTCCAGCGGCGCAGTGGCGCAGCCGGTGAGGGCAACGGCGAGCATGACGGACAAGGCAAGACGGCGGGGGGTAAACATGGGCATCTCCGGGCCGGCTGCGCGCGCAGCCGCATGACAAAAGAAAGTCGGGATGATAGACAAGCCCGCCCGGCGGCACAAGGCCGGGTGCCATCCTGTACAATGGCTGGACTCTCTGCCTTACGCGACAACCATGAACCTCAAACACATCAAAGCCATCGCCTTCGACCTGGACGGCACCCTGGTGGACTCCATTGCCGACCTGGCCGCCAGCGCCAACGCCATGCGCCAAGCGCTGGACCTGCCGCCACTGGACGCCGAGCGCATTAAAAGCCACGTCGGCGACGGCGTCGCCAGCCTGGTGCACCGCGCACTGACCGACGACAAGGACGGCCAGGCCGACGAGGCACTGTGGGCCAAGGGCTTCACGC
The DNA here is from genome assembly GCF_046297735.1 of Vogesella sp. NCBI lineage: Bacteria > Pseudomonadati > Pseudomonadota > Betaproteobacteria > Neisseriales > Chromobacteriaceae > Vogesella > Vogesella sp. The sequence continues at coordinate 31,475 of NZ_JBKBHK010000025.1, read as the reverse complement.
TGTTCATCCAGCATTACCACGCCCACCTGACCGTACACACCCGCATGTACCCCGGTGTGGCAGAGGCGCTGAACCTGCTGCGCAGCCTGGAGCTGCCGCTGGTGGTGATCACCAACAAATCGCACCGTCTGGCCGTGCCGCTGCTGGCCGAGCTGGGCATCGACAGCGCCTTCAGCATGATTCTGGGCGGCGACAGCTTGCCGGAGAAAAAGCCGTCGGCGCTGCCACTGCTGCACGCTGCGGCGGTGCTGAACGTCAAGCCGCAAGAGATGATCATGGTCGGCGACTCGGAAAACGACATCCTGTGCGCCAACAAGGCCGGCGCGCTGGCGGTGGCCGTCAGCTACGGTTACCGCGATGCAGCCACGCTGGGCGCCGACCTCACCGTGGATAGCCTGGTCGAGCTGTTTGCGCTGCTGAAAAAATCCGGCGACCCGCACGCCAACGTGCGCATGTAATGCTGCACTGCCGCGCCGCCTGTACGGCGGCCGGCTTTTGCGACACAATAGCCCTGCATACCCAACCAACCGATAGCCTGCTTACATCATGAAATTCCTGCCCAATCGTGCCAGCTGGCGATGGCAACGCTAGTCCTCCCCTCGCCGCCTCCCTCAAGACCGCACTGACACCATTGGACACTAGCATGACACCGCAAGCCTTCAACGAGCTGGCCCAGGCCGGCTACAACCGCATTCCCGTTACCCTCGAACTGTTCGCCGACCTGGACACCCCGCTGTCGGTGTACCTGAAGCTGGCCAACCAGCCCTACTCCTACCTGCTGGAATCGGTGGTAGGCGGCGAGCGCTCCGGCCGCTACTCCTTCATCGGCCTGCCGGCCACCACCCGCCTCCGCGTGCAAGGCCACAGCGTGCAGGTGGAATACGGCGACAAGGTAATCGAACGCTACGAGGGCAACCCGCTGACCTTCATCGAAGAGTTCAGCCAGCGCTTCAACACCCCGCCCATCGCCGGCTTGCCGCGCTTTACCGGCGGCCTGGTGGGCTACTTCGGCTACGACACCGTGCGCTACGTGGAACGCCGCCTGGCCGCCACGCAAAAGCCCGACCCGGTAGGCACCCCCGACATCCTGCTGATGCTGTCCGAAGAGCTCGCGGTGGTGGACAACCTGTCCGGCAAGCTGTACCTGGTGGTGTATGCTGACCCGGCGGTGCCGAACGCGCTGCCCAAGGCCAACGCCCGCCTGGCGCAGCTGCGCGCCCGCCTGCGCGACAACGTGGCCATCCCGCTGTCGCTGCCGTCGGCGCAGACCACCGCGCAAAGCGAGTACGGCGAAGAGGCGTTCAAACGTGACGTGGCCAACGCCAAGCACTACATCCTGGACGGCGACATCATGCAGGTGGTGCTGGCCCAGCGCATGAGCATGCCGTTTACCGACTCGCCGCTGTCGCTGTACCGTGCGCTGCGCAGCCTGAACCCGTCGCCGTACATGTTCTTCTACCACTTCGACGACTTCCACGTGGTGGGCGCCTCGCCGGAGATCCTGGTACGCCGCGAGAACGACACCGTCACCGTGCGCCCCATCGCCGGCACCCGCCCGCGCGGCAAAACGCGCGAAGAAGACCAGGCACTGGCCGAAGACCTGCTGGCCGACCCGAAAGAAATCGCCGAACACGTGATGCTGATGGACCTGGGCCGCAACGACGTTGGCCGCGTGGCCGACACCGGCAGCGTGAAGATCACCGACAATATGGTGATCGAACGCTACTCGCACGTGATGCACATCGTGTCCAGCGTGGAAGGTACGGTGAAGCCGGCGGTGTCCAATATCGACATCCTGAAAGCCACCTTCCCGGCCGGCACGCTGTCCGGCGCCCCGAAAGTGCGCGCCATGGAAATCATCGACGAGTTCGAGCCCACCAAGCGCGGCGTGTACGGTGGCGCCGTCGGCTACCTGGGCTTTACCGGCGACATGGACCTGGCCATTGCCATCCGCACCGCCGTCATCAAGAACGAGGTGCTGTACGTACAGTCCGGCGCCGGCGTGGTGGCCGATTCGGTACCGCAGTCGGAATGGGAAGAAACCCAGAACAAGGCCCGCGCCGTGGTGCGCGCCGCCCAGTTGGTACAGGACGGCCTGGACGCCTGATCGCACTTTGGTCACAAAAAAGCCGCCCGCTTGCCAGTGAGCGGCTTTTTCACTGCCGCACCGCGCCAGACGGCTCAGGCAGGGTGCACGCCCTCGCCGGCGCGCTGCTGCAGCCATGTGGCCAACTGTGGCGCCGGCATCGGGCGGGCATAGTAGTAACCCTGCACCTCGTCGCAATGCAGCCGGCGCAGCTGCGCCAACTGGTGCGCGGTTTCCACCCCTTCGGCAATAGTGACAAAGCCCAGCGAGCGCGACAGGCTGACAATAGCCTCCACAATGGCGGCGCCGCGCGGGTCGTTGTCCAGGTCCAGGATGAAGCTGCGGTCGATCTTCAGGCGGTCGATGGGGAAGCGGCGCAGGTAGTTCAGCGACGAATAACCAGTGCCGAAGTCGTCGATCGACAAGCGCACACCCAGCGCGTGCAGGCGCTCCATCAGTGCCAGCGCCTCGTCCGGGTCGTTCAGCACCACGCTTTCGGTCAGCTCCAGCTCCAGGCACGCCGCTGGCACGCCGGCCTGCTGCAGGCAATCCTGTACCTGCTGCACCAGCTGCGGCTGGCGGAATTGCAGCGCCGACAGGTTGACCGCCACCTGCGGCACCGCCACGCCGGCCTCGCGCCAGGCCGCCAGCTGGCGGATGGCCTCGTGCATTACCCAGCTGCCCAGCGGCACCACCAGGCCGCTTTCTTCGGCCAGCGGAATGAACTCGCCCGGCGCAATCATGCCCAGCGCCGGATGCTGCCAGCGCACCAGCGCTTCCACGCCCACCAGTTGCCCGTCCAGCGTGCATTGCGGCTGGTAGTGCAGCAGCAGCTCGCCCTGGCTGATGGCGTTGCGCAAGTCGGCCTCCAGTCGCAAACGGTTGACCGTGCGCTGCTGCATGTGGCTGGCAAAGAAGCGGAACCCGTTGCGGCCTTCGTCCTTGGCGCGGTACATGGCAGCGTCGGCACTGCGCAGCAGCTCTTCCAGCGTGTCACCGTCGGTGGGCGCCATGGCAATGCCGATGGATGGCGTCACCACCATGTCGTAGCCGGCAATCTGATACGGGCGCGACAACTCGGCCACCACTTGCTCGGCCCAGTGCGCGGCTTCGGCTTCGCCGGTTTCCGGCAGCAGCACGATGAACTCGTCACCCCCCAGGCGCGACAGCGTATCGCGCTCGCGCACCAGGCCGGCCAGCCTGCGGCCAACCTCCTGCAGCAGCAAGTCGCCCACGCTGTGACCCAGCGTATCGTTGATGTTCTTGAAACGGTCCAGGTCGATGAACATCAGCGCCAGCGTGGTGTGATGTGCGCGCAGCATGGTCAGTGCTTGCGCGGCGTGGTCGCCCAGCAAGGCACGGTTGGCCAGGCCGGTCAGGTTGTCGTAGTACGCCAGGCGGCGGATGTACTCTTCGGTTTCTTTCTGGCTGCTGATATCGCTGAATACACTGATGTAATGGCTGATCTTGCCATCGTCGCCATGCACGCAGGAAATGGACTGCCACTCGGGGAAAATCACGCCATCTTTGCGCCGGTTCCAGATTTCGCCCTGCCAGTGGCCGTTGGCTTCGATTTCTTGCCAGATACGCTGGTAAAAAGCCGCGTCGTGGCGGCCAGACGACAGCACGCTGGGGCGCAGGCCACGCACTTCGTCCAGCGTGTAGCCGGTAATACGGGTAAACGCGGCATTGACCTGGATGATGCGCTGCTGGCCGTCGGTGATCAGGATGCCATTATGGGCGGCGGCCATTACCCTGGCCCACAAGGCCAGGGCCTCTTCGTCGCGACGGCGCTGGGTGACATCGCGCGACACCATGATGCAGCTTTCATTGCCACCCGGCGACAGCTTGCGCGCTGCCGACAGCTCGAACCAGTGCTCGCCGTCCGGCAATGACAGCATGATCTGACGCCCGAACGACTCGCCATCGCGTAGCGCCTCCAGAATAACCTGCCGCACCACCGCCTCTTGTGCGGGCGGCATGGCGTCACGCAGGTGCTTGCCCAGTAGCCGGTCACGCGGCGACACCAGCTTGTCGCTGGCAGTATGCGACCACACCTGCAGGTATCGGCCATCGGCGCTCAGTTCAAACAGTAAATCTGGGCTGGCCTGCAACAAGGCCTCCTGCTCCAGCGCCAGTTGGCGCGCGCTGCGTTCGCGTTCGGCCAATTCCGCCAGCATCTGCTGCAGCCGCTGCTGCATGGTGTTGAATGCTTCACATACCGCCCGGGTTTCACGCAAACCTTGCGGCGGCAGTAGCGGCGCATGGCCGTTGGCGGCCAACTGCAAGGCCGCTGCCTGCAGATTGGCTAGCGGGCGGGCTACGTACAGCCAGATCAGTAAATACAGCACCAGCAATAGCGCCACCAGCATCAGCCCCGGCAGCACGAAACTGCCCCTCAGCTTGCTGCGCTCCATCGCCATTTGCTGGTTGAGGTCGTAAGTGATCAACAGCATGCCGCGCTGAGTGGCAGGCAGCAGATGGCGCTGGTCGCGGGGCACCGAAACGGCCAGGTGCAGACGTAAGGTGTCTTGCTCGGGGTGCAGCACCGCCAGGCTGTGCCGGGCAGCCTGGGCTAGCAGGCCATCCGGTACGTTGTCCAGCGTATCCAGCGCACGCCCCAGCAAGCTCGGGTTGCTGGCGTAGGCGATTTGCCGCCACTCATTGGCAACCACCAAGCGCGATAGTCTGGCGTCGGTAGCCAGCAACATGATGCTGTCGTTGATCTGGCTGGCCGAAGCGCGGTCCAGCTCCTGCAACAGGTGTGCTGCATCTTTTTGCGCGGTCAGGCTGACATCACGAAAGGCCTGCTGGCGGCGGCCCTGTTCAGCCACGCCGTAAGCACCGATCATGGTGAGCAGCAAAAACAGCGTTACAACCAACGGCAGCAGCATCCGCAAGGAGTAACGCATGCTATGCCCCTTCGACAAAATCGGGCACCGACAGCTGCCCCTGTGTCACCGGCCGCGGCAACAGGCCGGCTCGACGCATCACGCTGGTCAGGTTACGTGCCTCCTGATCCAGCCGGCCTGTCAGCCAGCGCTGGTTCTCGGCGCGGCCAGGCAGATGCATGCCGGCAAAGATGGTCTGCAGTTCGGCATGCGACACACCCAGCTGGCTGGCCATATAGGCCTTGCCGGCTTGCTCTTCCCGGCTGTAGCGCTGCAGCATGGCAAAGTGGCCGTCTACCAATGCTTGCACTGCTCGGCGCGATCGGCCCAGCACTTGTTCATGCACCGCCAGGACATCGACAATGCGACCAGGAATGTCGGCGCTGCTGAACAGCTCGCTGGCGCCGCGTGCTCGCAAGCGGCTAGCCTGTGGTTCCATGGTAACCAGCACATCGACATCACCTCGCTCAAACGCGGCTTCGTGCTGATCCAGCAGCAATGGCACCACCATAACCTGATCATGCTGCAAACCCGCGCGCTGTAGCAGCGCATCCAGCATGACAGCCCCTACCGCATTCCCCTCCACCCCGATACGCTTGCCTGCCAGCTGCGCCAGGCTAGTGACACTATCGCCACCCAACACTGCGTCAGCACCATTCGAGACGTCCAGCACCGCCACCACCTTCAACGGAATGCCTTCCGACAGCGAGGTCATCACCTCGTCCAGCGTCAGACAGGCGCCATCGAGCATGCCTGCACTGAGAGCGCGCATGGCCAAGGTGGTGGAGCTGATGCGCAACAGCCGTATCTGCTGCGGCGACAGCACGCCACTATCGGCCGCCCAGGACAAAAACTGATAGCCAGGCCAGCCATTGCTGCCAATGCGCAGTAGCGGCTCCGGCGTGTTACAGGCGGTGAGCAGCGGGCTGCCCAGTACGGCCAACGTCGCCAGCAAACAATGGCGTCGCCCTGAATCGGGCAGACAAACAGCAGGGTGTTTTACTTCCATCAGGTGGAACCGGCGTTCATTATTTGATTAATGATAGCGAATCAACCGCCTGTTTTTATAACAATGCAAATAAATGTCAGCCAAATAAGGCATCTTGTGTCAGCTTTGTAGCCACTGGCGCACAGTCTGCCGTGCTTGCAACAGCATGCTGCCGTACAGCAAGGCAATGCCCTGCGCCTCGGCACGGGCGATTTCGCTGTCGGTGGGCGGGTACAGCGTGGCCAGCATGGCGCGGGCGTGCAGGCCGCCCAGGCTGGCGGCGCTATCGAGCTTGAACAGGTTGTCGAGGCCGACGCCACGATGGTGCAGCGAGGTGGGCGCCGTGGTCTTGCACTCCACCAGAAACAGGCGGTTGTTACACAGCACCGCCACGTCGTATTCGTTGGCCACGTCGTCGTGGTTGATCTTCACCCCCACCGCCGCGTCGCTGATTGGCAAGGCTGGCAGCAGGCTGGCCACCTCGGCCAGCAGCCACACTTCCAGCCAGCCCCCGCCCAGAAAAAAGCGCGCCGACGCGTCCTGGCAGCGCATATGGCCCAGCGGGTCGAAGCTGACCAGGCCGCAGCCATCCAACCACGCGCGTAGCGCCCGCTCGCCACGCGGCAACGGCCGGCGGCTGAACTGGCGCGCGTCCAGCTCGTTGCACAGCCGGTTCAGCAGCGACAGTGCCTGCGGCCGCGCCACCGCCAGTTCGGCCAGGCACGCAGCCAGCGCTTCCAGCCGGGCATGACGCTGGCTCAGCCGGTAATGCACATGCTCGATGCGGCTGCCGTACAGCGCAAAGTACGCTTCCAGCGTCAGGCCGTCGGCAATGTCGCTACCGCTGTGCACGCGGGTGTGCTCGCCGCCCAGCAGCCAGATCAGGCGGTCGGTATGCGGCTCCACGCTCATCAGCGGCAAGTGGCGCTCGCGCGCCAGGTCGTAGGCCAGCGCCGCCTGCACCGGCGAGGCAGCGCTGATATTGAACGCCACCGCGCCCTGCGCCAGCGCGGCCAACTGCTGGCGCAAGGCCAGCGGCTGGCTATCGGGCGGCACGGTGACTACCGTCACCGCCAGGTGCTGGCTGCGGCAGACGCCGGCGATATCGGTGGCCAGGCCCAGCGCGCTGCGTGGGCACAGCAGGCTGACCTGATGAATGCCGAAACGGCGGTCCAGCGCCGGGGTGATGATGTCGCTCTCGACGTGATCGACAAAAGCCAGCAGATGCATGGCAAAACCTCGAAACAATCCAGCCTGCATCTTAGCCAGCCTTGGCCGCTGACGGCCAGCCCCGGCCTTGCGCCAGCTCAGGCCACCATGAAACAACCCCCTGCCATGGCTGGCGAGGGGGTTGGCCGCAAGCCCGTTCGGGCGGTGTAGCAGGCTTAGCGCAGGAAGGCCAGCGCCGGCAGGCGGCGCAGCAGCAGCCAGTCCAGCAGCAGGATGGCGACAAACGAGGCACCTACCAGCGGGAAGGCCAGCCCCAGCGCCAGCATGATCAGCAGCGCGCCTTTCCACAGCGGCGTGTCCGGTGCGTCGGTGGGCGCACCCAGGCGGCCGGCCGGCTTGCGCTGCCACCACATGATGATGCCGCTGACGCTGCCCAGCAGCACCAGCAGGCAGATGGCCGCCATCAGCAGCTGGTTGGCCAGGCCAAAGAATTTGCCCTCGTGGATCACCACGCCGAACTCCACCACCTTGGGTACCAGCGCGTAATCCTTGAAGCGGATATCGGCCAGCACCTTGCCGCTGTACTGGTCGATGTGCAGCGTGGCTTCGTTGCGCGGGTCGTCGGGGAACACCGACACGGTAAACACGCCTTCGTCGCCGTCCGGCAGCGCGATGTTATAGCCGGGCACCACACCACGGGCGTTAGCGGTGTCCACCACCTGCTGCAGCGGAATCTGCGGCGTGGCCGCTTGCGGTGCGGCGCCTTTGTGCGCGGCGTGCGGGTCGGTGGATTTGGGCAGCGGGCTGGGCTCTACCGCCCACGGTACGATTTTTTCGGCGGTGCTGTTCAGGCTGATGGCCTTTTTGTCGGACTTGGGCACGTCGTCCCACATCTGCGCCGGGAACTGGCTCCACACCGCGGCAAACTTCTCGCCCCAGTAGCCGGTCCAGGTCAGGCCGGACAGCAGCATGAACAGCAGGAAGATGGCGCTCCAGAAACCGGTAACGGCGTGGATATCACGCCAGAAGGCCCGGCCGCCGGCGCTAAAGCGCGGCCAGAACACCGCCAGCTTGCCGCGCCCGCGCGGCCACCACAGGTACAGGCCGGACACCAGCAGCACCAGCGCCCAGCTGGTGGCCAGCTCCACCAGCAAGTCGCCCTGCTTGCCGATCAACAGCTCACCGTGCAGTTTCAGCATGATGGCTTGCAGGTTGTTGTTCTCGTCCAGCGCGCCCAGCACGGTGCCCTGGTACGGGTCAACGTACACACCGAGCTTGGCCTCGGCGGTCTTGATAATCACCTTGGCGCTGGCGTCGGCTGCCGCCGGCGGCTGGTAACGCAGCACGCTGGCGCCCGGGTACTGCGCCTTCACCGCCGCCACCAGGTGGTCGGCCGGGTGAGCCGGGGTGCTGGCGGCCGGTACCGTCAGCAGGCTGCCGTACATCAGTTGGTCCAGCTGCGGCTTGAACAGGTACACCATGCCGGTGATGGCCAGCATGATCATGAACGGTGCCACCAGCAGGCCGGCATAGAAATGCCAGCGCCAGGCCACCGTGTAGTAACGGGGGGTTTTCTTGTCGGCAATGACGGCCATCGTCGTACTTTCAATGAGGGAAGGCCGGCATTGTTAGGGTTGGCCGCAGCCGCCACAAGGCGGTGCGACACTATGCCGCAGGCGGCAAATCGCCGCGCTCAGGCGCTGCGTGCCGCCTGCTGCGTGGTGCGGATGCTGGCCAGCAAGGCGGCCAGCTCGGCCAGGCCGTCTTCCCACTGCGTATGGCCGGACGCCACATTGATATGGCCGGCACCGCGCAGCCACGCCAGCGGCGCCTGCCACAGTGCCGCCATGCGCGCGCTGCGCAGCGGCAGGCTGAACGGGTCGCTGTCGCTGGCCACCACGCGGGCGGCAAACGGCAGCGCCGCCTGCGGCAGCGGCGCAAACGGTTGCAGCTGGGCCGGGGCGCTGGCGCGCTCCACATCGGCCGGCGCCACCAGCAGCGCGCCGGCCAGCTTGTTACCGTAGCGTGCCGCGTAGTGCGCCACCGTGGCACAGCCCAGGCTATGCGCAATCACCACCACCGGCTGGCGGGCGGCGTTGACCGCTGCATCCAGCGCGGCCAGCCAGTCGTCCAGCTGCGGCGCGTGCCACTCGTGGTTGGCCACGCGCTGCGCGCCCAGCAGCTGCTGCCAGTGGCTCTGCCAGTGCTCGGGGCCGGAGTTGTTCCAGCCCGGCTGGATGATGAAGTCGAAACCGGAAAGATCGTGCGCCATGGTGAGGCTCCGCAATGTCATGCCGTCACCATAGCAGGCGCGCTTTATTTCCAAAAATACTGTTTTATTGTTTTTTTATTTCTCACGGCAATATAAACAAGCCCGGCAGTCGGTAGGCCTTCTGCTAAAATCGCTGCCTGCCTTGGTGCCTGCCGGTGTTAGCCGGCGGGTTAAACGGGAAACAGCGTCAGCTGTGCTGCCCCCGCAACGGTGTGTTTCTTTCAGGCTGCCCCGCGCAGCTGCCCGGCCCCTGCGCCACTGTACCTGCCGGTACGGGAAGGCGGGCCTGCGGCGAAACCAGCCCGGATACCGGCCACGGCAAGCTGTGCGCGGCCACCCTGTTGGCCGCACCGAACAACCATGCTGCGGAGGGCGGCATGCGGCCAGCCATCTGCCCGCCTGCCCTTCGCCGCCATCCGGCTCTCCTTATGTCCGTTACCGTTGCATCACCGGCCAGCCGCGCGGTGCTGCCCCCTGCCCTGTTATTGCCGCTGTTGGCCGCCATCAGTGCCGGCGTGGTGCTGCTGGCCTGCGCCAGCGGCAGCGTGTCGCTGAGTGCCAGCCAGTTGTGGCAAGCGCTGCTGGGCCATGGCGATGCGCTGTCCGGCACCCTGCTGCAGCTGCGGCTGGAGCGCGCCCTCACCGCCTGGATTACCGGCGCCGCGCTGGCGCTGGCCGGCCTGCTGATGCAATCGCTGCTGCGCAACCCGCTGGCCGACCCCTACGTGATGGGCGTATCCGGCGGCGCTTCGGTGGGTGCGCTCACCGCGCTGTGGCTGGGGCTGGCGGTGTGGCAAGTAGACCTCGCTGCCGTTGTCGGCGCGCTGGGGCTGTCTGGCGTGCTGTTCTGGCTGGCGCGGCGCGACTTTGGCCGCAGCAGCGGCACCGTGTTGTTGCTGCTGACCGGCGCGCTGCTGTCTACCGCCTGCGGCGCGGTGATCTCGCTATTGCTGACCATCGCGCAGGACAACCAGCTGCGCGGCATGGTGTTCTGGCTGGTGGGGGACTTGTCCGGCACGCCGCTGCGGCCGTGGCCGTGGCTGGTGCTGCTGCCGGCCATGCTGCTGGCCTGGTGGCAGGCGCCCGCCATCAACCTGCTGGCGCTGCACGGCGACCACGCCGCCACGCTGGGCGTGCCGCTGGCCGGCCTGCGCCGCTTGCTGTTGCTGCTGTCGGCCACGCTCACCGCCACCGCAGTCAGCCAGGGCGGCAGCATCGGTTTCGTTGGCCTGATGGTGCCGCACGCCTGCCGTCTGGTATGCGGGCCGCACCTGCGCCACTTGCTGCCCGCCAGCATCCTCACCGGCGCCACGCTGCTGGTGCTGGCCGATACGCTGGCGCGCACCGTTGTCGCCCCGATGCAGCTGCCGGTGGGCATTCTCACCGCGCTGCTGGGCGTACCGGTGCTGTTCTGGCAGCTGTCGCGCGCGCGCCGGAGGCTGGCATGATGCTGCACACCGATAATCTGGGCATTCTGCAAGGCCAACGCCACCTGCTGCATCAACTGGACTGGCAAGTACACGCCGGCGAAGTGTGGTGGATCGCCGGCCGCAACGGCTGCGGCAAAAGCACGCTGCTGGCCACGCTGGCCGGGCTGCGCGCGCCGGCAGCGGGCCGCATCACACTGTGCGGCCAACCTTTGACTGCCACCGCACCGCGCCTGCGCGCCCAGCGCCTGGCGCTGCTGCCGCAAGCCAGCCACGACGCGTTCGACTACGCGGTGGCTGACGCCGTCGCCGCCGCCCGTTTTCCGTGGCCGGACGACGGCCGCAACCCGGCCCGGCTGGCCGCGGCGCTGGACGCCTTCGACCTGGCACGCCTCGCCCACCGCCCGCTGCAGGCGCTGTCCGGCGGGGAACGCCAGCGCGTGGCCCTGGCCAGTGTAATGATGCAGGACAGCCCGCTGCTGCTGCTGGACGAACCCACCAACGCGTTGGACCTGGCCCACCAGGCCGCGCTGCAAGCGCAGATCCGCCGCTGGCAGGCCGACGGCAAAGCTGTGCTGCTGGTCAGCCACGACCTGCAATTTTCCCCTGCCGTCGCCAGCCATGCCCTGCTGCTGGATGGCGCCGGCAACGCCGCCCGCTACCCGATTGCCCAGCTGGACGCCCACGCGCTGGGCGACGTGCTGGGCTACCCCCTTACCCGTATCACCCACGCAGGCCACCCCTGCTTTTTACCCGGACACCCCACATGAGCCACACCGACGACCAAGGCCGCAGCGAGCGCCATAACGCCCGCATGGCGCGCAAAAAAGCAATCATGGACGCCCGCATTGCCGCCGCTGACGAACACCGTGGCGTGTTCATCGTCAACGCCGGCAACGGCAAGGGCAAAAGCTCCAGCGGACTGGGCATGGTGATGCGCGCGCTGGGCCACGACATGCAGGTTGGCGTGGTGCAGTTCATCAAGGGCGCGATGGAAACCGGCGAGGAACGCTTCCTGCGCCGCTTCCCCGAGCAGGTGCAGTTCCACGCCATGGGCGAGGGCTACACCTGGAACACGCAAGACCGCGACCGCGACATGGCCCGCGCCGCCGAAGCCTGGGCCAAGGCGCGCGAGATGCTGCAAAACCCGGCCATCGGCCTGGTGCTACTGGACGAGCTGAACATCGCGCTGAAATACAAATACCTGGACGTAGAGCAGGTGCTGGACGACATCCTGGCGCGCCCGCTGCACCAGCACGTGATCGTCACCGGCCGTGGCGTGCCGGACGCGGTGGTGGAAGCCGCCGATACTGTTACCGACATGACGCTGGTGAAGCACGCCTTCGCCGCCGGCATCGCCGCCCAGCCCGGCGTGGAGTGGTAGGCAGAGAGAACCTGAAACCCGTTGGCCACGAAAAACACAAAAGAACACAAAAACAAAACCGCCGATTGCCAGGGCAAGCAGGCGTGAATGGCATCCAAAGTACCTGGGCCAAACAGTAATGAGTAACGGGCTTTTGTTCGTGCCCTTTCGTGGTTTTCGTGGCAAAACGTTTTCCGCCATGCCCGACGGCTTGGCTCGATAAATACCAAGACAAAACCCATTAGCCACGAAAGAACACAAAAGCAAAGCTGCCCATTGCCATAGCACGCAGGCCTGAATGGCACCCAAAATGCCCAAGCCAAACGGCAAGCAACAGTAGTTTTTCGTGCCCTTTCGTGGTTTTCGTGGCCAAAAACCAAATAAAGAAAGCCCCATGAGCTGCAAAGCCCTTTTGCTATCCGCCATCGCCTCCGGCCAGGGCAAGACCACCGTCACCGCCGCGCTGGCGCGCCGTCTGGTGCGCGACGGCTACCGCGTGCGCGTGTTCAAGACCGGGCCGGACTTCATCGACCCGCTGCTGCTGGCCGCCGCCAGCGGCAGCACGGTAGACGTGCTGGACCTGTGGATGTGCACCGGAAGCCAGTGCCGCCACCTGCTGGCGCAAGCCGCCGCCGAGGTGGACTACGTGCTGATCGAAGGCGTCATGGGCCTGTACGACGGCCAGCCGTCCAGCGCCGACCTGGCAAAACAGTTTGGCGTGCCAGTGCTGGCGGTGCTGGACTGCAGCGCCATGGTGGGCACCGCGCTGGCCATTGCCCGCGGCCTGCGCGACCACGGCCAGCTGCCGTGGGCCGGTCTGCTGGCCAACCGCGTCGCCAGCAACGGCCACGCAGACATGATCCGCGCCTGCGGCACGCCCGATTTGCCAGTGGTGGGCTGCCTGCCGCGCCAGGCCGAATCGCTGCCGGAACGCCACCTCGGCCTGCACCTGCCCAGCGACCTGCCCGACCTGGCAGTGCGGCTGGACGCACTGGCCGACGCGCTGCAGCTGGACCACGCCGTACTGGCAGCGCTGCCAGACTTCGCGCCCGAGGCCACGCCACCGGCAACCCTGCCGCCACTGCTGGCCGGCAAGACCATCGCCGTGGCGCACGACGCCGCGTTTGCCTTTGTCTATGCGGCCAACCTGCGCACGCTGCAGGGCATGGGCGCGCGCATCGCCTCTTTCTCGCCGCTAGCCAACGACGCCATTCCGGCCGACGCCGACGCGCTGTGGCTGCCCGGCGGCTACCCCGAGCTGCATGGCGCCACGCTGGCGGCCAACACCCGCTGGCTGGCCAGCGTGCAGGCCTTTGCCGCCGCCGGTAAGCCGGTATGGGCCGAATGCGGCGGCATGATGGCGCTGACCGAACAGCTGCACGATGGCCAGGGCCAGGCGCACCGCATGGCCGGCGTGCTACCCGGTAACGTGCGCATGACCGCCAAGCTGGCCGGGCTGGGCAGCCAGGGTTGGCCGCACCCGGCCGGCGAGCTGCGCGGCCACACCTTCCATTACTCGCAGTTCGACACCCCGCTGCTTGCCGCCGTCACCTGCCAGCGCAAGGCCGGCGGCAGCCCCGGCGAGGCGGTGTACCGCCACGGCAGCGTGCAGGCCAGCTACTTCCACGCCTACTTTGCCAGTCAGCCCGCCGCCGCCGCCGCGCTGTTCCTGCCGGAGGCCGCATGCTAGGTACCAGCCTGCTGCTGGCCGCCGGCCTGCTGGCCGACCGCATACTGGGCGAGCCCACGCGCTACCACCCGCTGGTGGGCTTTGGCCGCGCGGCCAACTGGCTGGAAAAACGGCTGAACGCCGGCCGCAGCCGGCTGCTGCGCGGCGCCCTGGCGTGGGCGCTGCTGGTGCTACCGTTGCCGCTACTGCTGGCCTGGGCGCTGGCGCAACTGCCCGCGCTGGCCGCCGGCATCCTCAGCGTGGCGGTGCTGTACTTCACACTGGGCCGCCAGAGCCTGATCGAGCACACCCGCCCCATCGCCGACGCGCTGCTGCAAGGCAAGCTGGCCGAGGCGCGGGCGCTGACCGCACGCATTGTCAGCCGCGACCTCAGCCAGGCCGACGACAGCGCCATTACCCGCGCCGCCACCGAGTCGTTGCTGGAAAACGGCCACGACGCCGTGTTCGGCGCGCTGTTCTGGTTTGCCGTCGGCGGCGCGCCGGCGGCGCTGGCCTACCGCCTGGCCAACACGCTGGACGCGATGTGGGGCTACCGTAACCAGCGCTTCGAGCGCTTCGGCAAAACCGCCGCCCGCGCCGACGACGTGCTGGGCTACGTGCCGTCGCGCCTCACCGCACTGGCCTACGCCGTGGCCGGCAATACCCGGCTGGCGCTGGCGTGCTGGCGCCGGCAAGCACCGCAGTGGGACAGCCCCAACGCCGGCCCGGTGATGGCCGCCGGTGCCGGTGCGCTGGGCGTGCAACTGGGCGGCGCCGCCGTCTACCACGGCCAGCTGGAAGCGCGGCCCGCGCTGGGCGCAGGCCCGGCCCCGCGCGCCGGCGACATCCGCCGCGCCGCGCAATTGATGGACCGCGCCATCGTGCTGTGGCTGCTGCTGGCGTTGCCGTTATGAGTACCACCCTGCGCCCCGTCCACGGCGGCAACCTGCTGCAGGCCGTCGCCCGCTTTGGCGGCACGCCCGAGCAATGGCTGGACCTGTCCGCCGCGCTGAACCCGCAGCCCTACCCGGCCCCGGCCACCGAGCCGGCGCTGTGGTACACGCTACCGCAGCCGGACGCCGCGCTGCACGCTGCCGCCTGCGCCTACTACGGTGCGGCCAAGCTGCTGCCGGTAGCCGGCAGCCAGGCCGCCATCCAGGCGCTGCCACGGCTGCGCGTCCCCGGCAGCGTGGCGGTAGCCCACCCCAGCTACGCCGAACACGGCTGGCGCTGGGCGCGTGCCGGACACCAGGTAGCCCGCTACCCGCACGCCGAACTGGCCGCGCAGGCCGGCAAGGTGGACGTGCTGATTGTGTGCAACCCGGACAACCCCAGCGGCCAACGTTGGCCGCAACACGCCGTGCTGGCGATGGCGGCGGCGCAAGCCGCGCGCGGCGGCTGGCTGGTGGTGGACGAAGCGTTTACCGACGTGACACCCGCGCTGTCGGTGACCGCGCACGCCGCCACGCAACCCGGCCTGGTGGTGCTGCGCAGCCCTGGCAAGTTCTTTGGCCTGGCCGGCTTGCGGCTAGGCTTTGTCGCCGCCGCAGGCGACATCCTGCAGACGCTGGACGACGAGCTGGGGCCGTGGACCATCCCAGCGCCGGTGGCGCGCATCGCTACCGCCGCGCTGGCCGACCGCGCCTGGCAGGCCGCAGCACAGCAGCAGTTGGCCGCCGGCCACGCCCGCCTGACGGCGCTGCTGCAGGCACACGGCCTGCCGGCCGACGGCTGCCTGCTGTTTGCCGGTGGTGCCTACCCGCACGCCGACGCCTTGCAACAACACCTGGCGCAGCACCATATCTGGTGCCGCCTGTTTACCGACCCGCAGCCCCGCTTCCGCCTGGGGCTGCCCGCCAGCGAGGCGCACTGGCAGCGCCTGGCCGCCGCGCTGGCCGGCTTTGCACCGGACACTTTATGAAACCCATCGCCCTCGCCCTGGCCTGCACGCTGGTGCTATCTGCCACCTTCGCTAGCGCAGCGCCGATTACCGTCACCGACGATCAGGGCCAGACGCTGACGCTGCCGGCACCGGCCAAACGCGTGATCAGCCTGGCGCCGCACGTTACCGAGCTGATCTACGCCGCCGGCGGCGGCAGCCGGCTGATTGCCGCCGACGCCAACAGCAACTACCCGGCCGCCGCGCAGGCGCTGCCACGGGTGGGCAGCTTTCGCGGCATCGATATCGAACGCGTGCTGGCCGCCAAGCCCGACCTGCTGATCGTGTGGTTGCACGGCCCGGCCGAAAAACAGCTGGCACAGCTACGGGCACTCGGCATTCCCATGTATTACAGCGAGCCCAAACACCTGACCGACATCCCCGCCAGCCTGCGCAAGCTGGGCACGCTGCTGGGCAGCAGTGCCGTGGCCGAGCAAAGCGCCCGCCGCTTCGACACCGAGCTGGCCGCGCTGCGCCGCCAGTACGCCGGCAAGCCCAAGCTGCGCGTGTTCTACCAAGTGTGGCACAAGCCGCTATACACGCTGAGCGGCCAGCACATCGTCAACGACGCCATCGAGCTGTGCGGTGGCCAGAACATTTTTGCCCAGCTGCCGATACCGGCGCCGGTAGTAAGCGAGGAAGCCGTGATTGCGGCCAACCCGCAGGTGATGCTGGCCGCCGGCATGAAGAAACAGGACGACCTGCAGGCGCGCTGGGCCGGCATCAACGCCATTGCCGCCGTGCAGTACAAGCAGCAGTACCAGATCGACAGTGACATCCTCAACCGCCCCACCCCGCGCTTTCTGGAAGGCACCCGCGCCGTGTGCCGCAGCCTGGACACGGCACGGGCGGTGTACGCGAAAGTGAGCCCATGATCCATACCACCCCGCATTACCGCCGCATTGCCTGCCTGTGTACCGAGGCCGTGGAAACCCTGTACCTGCTGGGCGCCGAAGAGCTGGTGGCCGGCATTTCCGGCTTTACCGTCTACCCGCCCGAGGCGCGCCAGCAAAAGCCCAAGATCAGCGGCTTTTCCAGCGGCAAGCTGGAAAAAATCCTGGCGGTGGAGCCCGACCTGGTGGTGGGCTACTCCAGCCTGCAAAGCGACATGCTGAAAGAAGTGGCCGAAGCCGGCGTGGACATCCTGCACTTCAACCACCACAGCGTAGACGGCGTGCTGCGCATGGTGCGGGTGCTGGGCAGCCTTACCGGCCGCCTGCACGCCGCCGAGCTGCTGTGCGAGCAGCTGGAAGGCCAGATCAGCGCCGCCCGCCTGGAAGCCGCCGCCCGCGACGCCGCCGGCCTGCCACGCCCGCTGGTGTACTTCGAGGAATGGCACGACCCCATCATCAGCGGCATCGGCTGGGTGGGCGAGCTGATTGCGCTGGCCGGCGGCCGTGACGCCTTTGCCGAGCTGGCCGGCCACGCCCGCGCCAAGGAGCGCATCGTAGCCGACCCGCAAACCGTGATAGACCGCCAGCCGGACCTGATGGTAGGCAGCTGGTGCGGCAAGCGCTTCCGCCCGGAAACCGTTGCCGAGCGCGACGGCTGGCAAGACGTACCAGCGGTGCGCAACGCCGAGCGCGGCCATATCATCGAGATCAAGTCTGCCGACATCCTGGCGCCCGGCCCCACGCTGATCACCCGTGGCCTGCCGCAGCTGCAGGCGCTGATCCGCCAATGGCACGAAGACCGCGCCGGCTAACGACGCTTTGGCTACGAGGCTGTTAGTAAAAAGCTCGGCCACGAAAGCCACCCATTTTATTTTCGTGCTTTTTCGTGGATTTCATGGCGAATGCCTTTGGCCACGAACCCCACGAAACGCACGGAAAATGATGAAAGCCGTGCGCGCTCCAAACTCTGTCTGAAACGGTATACGATGGCCATTCTGCTGACATGGCAGTCACACCCAGAGCACCCGTTTTGCTTTCGTGTTTTCCGTGGATTTCGTGGCAAAAAATGATATCTACCGATCAGGAAACCCCATGCCCGCCCAACCCTGGCCCTTCCCCACGCTGATGGTGCAAGGCTGCACCTCGGACGCCGGCAAAAGCACGGTGGTGGCCGCGCTGTGCCGCCTGCTGGCCGACGCCGGCTACCGCGTCGCCCCGTTCAAACCGCAAAACATGGCGCTGAACAGCGCCGTAACCGAAGACGGTGGCGAGATCGGCCGCGCCCAGGCCTTGCAAGCCATCGCCGCCCGCGTGGCGCCGCATACCGACATGAACCCGGTGCTGCTCAAGCCCAGCAGCGACACCGGCGCCCAGGTCATCATCCACGGCAAGGTGCGCGCCGACATGAACGCGCGCGACTACCACCAGTACAAAACCACCGCCATGGCCGCCGTGCTGCAGTCCTACCAGCGGCTGCAGGCGCAGTACGACGTGGTGATTGTGGAAGGCGCCGGCAGCCCGGCCGAGATCAACCTGCGCGACCGCGACATCGCCAATATGGGCTTTGCCGAGGCAGTGGACTGCCCGGTGATTCTGGTGGCCGACATCGACAAGGGCGGCGTGTTTGCCCACCTGGTGGGCACGCTGGACTGCCTGAGCGACAGCGAACGCGCCCGCGTGGTGGGCTTTGTGATCAACAAATTCCGCGGCGACATCAGCCTGCTGCAAGACGGGCTGGACTGGCTGGAAGCCAAAACCGGCAAGCCAGTGCTGGCGGTGCTGCCGATGCTGCACGGCCTGATGCTGGACGCCGAAGACGCCGTGCAAAGCCAGCAACAGCGCGGCGACTTCAACATCGTGGTACCGGTGCTGCCGCGCATCAGCAACCATACCGACTTCGATGCGCTACGCGCCCACCCCGGCGTGAACCTGCACTTTGTCGGCCCCGACGCGCCCAAGCCGCCAGCCGACCTGGTGATCCTGCCCGGCAGCAAGAACACCCGCGCCGACCTCGCCTTCCTGCAAGCACAAGGTTGGCCGCAATACCTGCAACGCCACCTGCGCTACGGCGGCCGCGTGCTGGGCATTTGCGGTGGCTACCAGATGCTGGGCCGCCACATCCACGACCCGCTGGGCGTGGAAGGCCCCCCCGGCAGCAGCGCCGGCCTGGGCTACCTCGACCTCGACACCACGCTGGCCGCCGACAAAACGCTGACGCGGCGCGAAGGCCGCTTTGTGAACGCCGACGCGGCGGTAAGCGGCTACGAAATCCACATGGGCGTCAGCCACGGCCCGGACTGCGAACGGCCGGTATTCCAGCTGAACGACGGCAGCGTGGACGGCGCCGTCAGCCCCGACGGCGCGGTGATGGGCAGCTACCTGCACGGCCTGTTCGACCACCCGCAAGCCGGCGGCGCCCTGCTGCAATGGGCTGGAATGCATCATGCAAACGGGGTAGATTTATCAAAATTGCGTGACAACAGCCTGAACCGCCTGGCCGCCAGCAGCCAGCCACTGCTGGATGCGCTGCAACGACTGCCGCGCTGGCGCAACGCGTAGCGCGGCCAACCTTGGTGGGTAGAGGCGTAGCCCGGATAAGGCACAGCCGCATCCGGGGTGGCCAGCCAGCACCGTGTAAACCGGCCATGTTTTACCCCCATCCCCGGATGCGCCGTTGGCTTATCCGGGCTACGAGCTACGAGCTACAGGCTACTGAGCAAGCCGCTCTTGGGTAGATTGGCGCTGAACAAAGTGAAGCCCAACGCCGACCACGTGATTTACACCCATGCGGGTGAGCAATATGAGTTGCGCGGTAAACGTTGGGCTTCGCAAGCTCCGCCCAACCTACGGCCCTGATCTTCGACGAGGCCATCTCGAATCTGGATCAGCAAACCGCCGAGCATTTTGCGCAGACCATCAACCGGCTCAAGGGCAAGGTGACGATGATCTTCATCACGCACCAGGTGCCCAAGGGCTTGCAGGTGGATGTGGTGGTGAATATGGGAGAGCATGCCATGCACATGAGTTTGGTAAAGGAGGAGAACACGTGAGCCAGTTTTTTACAGCAGTCGGCGTGGCAATGCTGATTTTTTGCGCCATTTGGGGGTATTCATGGCTTGAAGTGTGGCGGGACCCGAAGGGGGAACTGGCCGATTTCTATGCTCGGCACCCGCGCACCAAGGCGTGGGTTTCATTGGCGAATAGGCTATGGGTGCCGACTCTGTTTGCCGGACTTGTTTCCATAGTTATGGGCGTAATGACGGTAGGAAAATCATGAGTGCGATTCAGGACCGTAGGTTGGGCTGAATGAAATGAAGCCCAACGTTTACCGCGTCCCGGCTGCCACGCGCTAGGTATATTATTCGCCGCGCCACGGTTACCGTTTGGCTTCGCCACACTCAAGCCAACCCGCCGCACTTGATCATTGCCCGCAATAACAAAGTTGGCCGCAAACCGTCATGGCTTGCGGCCAACCTTGTTTGACCGACCACCACCGACCACAAGGCGGCCATTGGTATACGGCAATAGGCCACGCTGCCCGACCGGCACACGTCAGCCTCCTTACTGGCTACCTGCACCACCGCCCCCACTCCATACCAATCTCTGCTGCACAGCCTTTGGCGGCGCTGGCTGCCACTGCGTGGCTCGCCACCGCCTGGCACAGAGCCGTAGGTTGGGCTGAAGAAAATGAAGCCCAACGTTCACTGCGCCACAGTTGCCGCGCGGTATGCATGTTATTCGCCGCGTCACGATAAGCGTTTGGCCTCGCCACATTCACCTAAGGCCAAGGCGCCTCATTGACCCTCCCACCGCAATAACAAAGTTGGCCGCAAACTGTCATGGTCTGCGGCCAACCTTGCCCTGCCTCAACGTCACCGTACGCTAGACGCGCGTCTACCAAGCCTCTGCCAGCGCACGGCGCACGGCGCACGGCGCACGGCGCACGGCAAGCGTACCTATCGCGAGCTTGCGTCCACAAGGCCCTGACTGATGCAGCCCATTATCAAATAAGCCAACCTTTGGCCGATAATGGCTTATGGATGAACACAAGTCGCTTCTTGATCCCGCCCAATTCGACAGCTACGAGGGCTACTACGGCCAGCGGCTGCTGCCGGGTGCCGCCTTGCTGTCTTACGCCGGCATTGGCGTAGTGGTGCTGTTCCTGCTGTCCGACCTGTGGCGGCTGGGCTTGGGCCGGGACTTCGCCTGGCTGACTGCCGCCAGCGTGGCCGGCAGCCTGCTGATCGTGGCCATGGCGCGGGTCATGCGCCATCCGGCATTTGCGCGCCACCGCGTGCACTGGATACTGTGGCTGGGCAATATGGCCATGCTGTGCATGATGGCAGGCAATGTCGTGGCACTGGGCCGCATGTCCTACCTGCCGATGATCATGATGTACTTCATGCTGGGCGTGTTGCTGATTGCGCCACTGGTGTCGCCGTTGGCGTTTCTGCTGCCGCACCTGGCTGCCATTTGCCTGACCGGCGCCGTCATGTGGCTGGATGGCTACCGCTTGGGCCACTGGCTGCAATTGCTGCTGTTCAGCGTGCCGGCAATGAGCTTCATGCTGGTGATTCTCAATGTGCAACGCCGTACGGCATTGCAGTCGTATCAGCTCGCCAGGCAAAACTGGCTGAATGCCACCACCGACACCCTCAGCCAGCTGCAAAATCGCCGTACTTGGTACCAGCAGGCGGAACATGCCTTGCAGCTGGCCGAGCAGTATGGTCAGCCGCTGGCATTGCTGATGCTGGATGTAGACCACTTCAAGAGGGTTAACGACCAGTTAGGTCACGCTGCCGGCGACCTGGTCATCGAGGCGCTGGGCAAGTTGCTGAAAGCAAGCTCTCCGCCGCAAGCGTTGGCAGGCCGGTTGGGCGGCGAGGAATTTGCTGTCCTGCTACCGGCCACGACATGCACAGACGCACTGCTGGTGGCAGAGCACTTGCGCGCTGCCATTGCAGCATTACCGCTGCAACTAGAGGGCCAGCCGTTCCGCATTACTGCCAGCATTGGTGTGGCCAACCTGCCGGCCAGCAGCGTAGACGCGTTGGTGCGCGAGGCTGATCGCCAGTTGTATCTTGCCAAAGCCGCCGGGCGCAACCGTGTAAGCTCGGCACATGCCTGAGCACACAGCCAGCAACGACCGCCATGCTGATGACGCTTTATGCGCCTTCGCCTGTACCACGACAGTTTGTTCTGCTTATTGAATACAAAAGCCAGACACAGGCAAATTCGGTCAAACGGCTGATTCAATCCGGCCAGAACAACCATTCCAAAAGCATTTCATGGCTGGCAAAGTTATATCCATATCAATAAAAACCATGTTTTCTGCTTGTCGTTACGAGCACTGCTGCATAGACTGGCAAACGCTCATCCAACTACCCGAAGTTCAGCATGCTCCGTCCGACCCTGCTTTCTGCCAGCGCTCTTGTCGTGGCCATTGTCACTGGCTTTCTGGTGCCTGGCGCCCATGCGCAAGGTAGTCGCACCTGCAAGCAGCTGATAGCATCCGGCAACCCGGAGTACCCGCCGTTCTTGTGGGTTAACCCGAACGACGACAAGGTACTGCATGGCGCCAATGCGGAGCTGATGCAGCTGCTATCCCGCGAGATCGGCATCCCTATCCTGGTACGCAACGCCGGCCCGTGGGCCCGGGTACAAGAAGCGGCTAAAGCCGGGCGTGTTGATCTGATTGCCGGCGCCTTTCATACCCTGCCACGCCGCCTGTACATGAGCTATTTTCCGCAGCCGTTCTACCAGACGCGCAGCGTGGTGTGGTCGCGCGAGGGAAAAGCGTTGAACTACAGCAAATGGCAGGATCTGGTGGGGCTGAACGGCATTACCGTGGTGAACAACAGCTTTGGCGAAGACTTCGACCGCTTTGCCGAACAGCGCCTGACCATGCAGACGGTGGGCAGCGTGGAGAACGCGCTGCGCATGCTGAGCATGGGCCGTGCCGATTACCTGATCTATGAAGAAGCGCCGGGCCAGGCGTTCGCGGCGCGGCTGGGCATCCGCAATATCCGGGTGGCCACCACCCCGGTCAGCCGCGAGCCGCTGTACCTGACGCTGACCCACCAGTCGCCCTGCTTCTCGCCGCAGCTTTACGAGCGCATCAACAAGGCGATGAAGAAATTGATCGACAGCAATGTCATGGACGAACTGGTCAGCACCCACAGCGAACGCTGGCAGAACCTGCGTAGTAACTAGCACGCCACTTTGCACTACATGACAAAGCCTGTTTGCCAAGCAAACAGGCTTTGTGTTTTGCAACATCACAGCCGGCCCAAGCCGCAGTTCAGGCCTGCAAACGCTGGCGCAAGGCGTCGGCCGCCCGCAACGACAGTGCGTAGACCGATAGTTGCGGGTTGGCACCGATACTGGTGGGGAACACCGAGCCATCGATCACGGTAACGTTATCCAGCTGCCAGTGCCGGCCCAGTTGATCCACCACCCCGCTGCGCTCATCGTGCGACATCATCGCCCCGCCCATCACGTGCGCACTCACCACCCGGGTACGCAGTGTTTGCATCGGCAGGGCTGCAATCATCTGCCGTGCCTGACGCAGAGTGGTAGCGAGAGCGGCATCTTCGTGTACCGGCATCACCGCGCGGGCGCCAGCGGCAAACTGGATCTCGGCCATTTGCAGCAAGGCCCGTCGCGCCGCCTCCCACAGGGTGTCGTTCAGCGGGTAGTCCAGCACCGGGCTGCCATCGCTGCGCAAGCGCACGCTGCCGCCGACGCTGTCGGGGTGAAAACCGTCGCGCAGCAGCGCCAGCGTAATCTGCCAGTGCGGCAGGTTCTGCATCAGCCGCTGATGGTCGGCGGCCAACCCCGGCAAGGTGGCGGCCATGATCAACGGGTGCACGGGCGGCACTTCCAGCTTGAAACCCAGCGGGCCGTCGATGGCCTGGGTATGCAGGAAGTGGTCGCTGTACACGCTTTGCGGCGCGCCGTTGAAGCCTTCCACCTGTTGCCGGAACAGGCCACCGGACAGCACCACCGGGTGCAGAAAGGTACGCTTGCCCAGATGCTGCCACGGGTCCGGCGCCCGGCTGCGCAACAGCAGCGCCGGGGTACCGATGGCGCCGGCCGCCAGCACCACCTGCCGCGCCTTTACCCGCACCTGGCGGCCGCTGGCGTGCACGCCGTCAGGCTGCAAAGCGTCGCCGACGATGCCCTCGGCGCGGGTACGCGCCGGGTTCAACAGCAACTGTCGCACCCGCACCCGGGTAAGCAAACGCGCGCCGGCGGCCAAGGCGGCGGGGATGGTGGTGACCAGCATGCCCTGCTTGGCATTGGTGGCACAGCCGGTGCCGCAGTAGCCCAGGTTCCAGCAGCCTTTCACATTGCGGCGGATGCGGGCATGCGGAATGCCCAGCTTGTCGCAACCGGCGGCCAGCAAGGCGTTGTTGGCATTGGGCGCGGCTTCCCACGCCGAGATGTTGAGCCGGGCTTCGGCGCGCTCGAACCACGGCAGCAGCGCGGCATCGTCCATCTGTATCAGGCGATGATGGCTGCGCCACCAGGCCAGGGTATCGGCCGGGGTACGGAAACAGCTGGCCCAGTTGACGGTGGTGCTGCCGCCCACGCTGCGGCCTTGCAGGATGGTGATGCCTTTGTCGGCGGTCAGCCGGTTGGCCGACTCCTGATACAACTGCGGATAGGCCTCGCTTTCGCGCAGGTTGAAGTCGCGCGAGCTGTGCAGCCCGCCTTCTTCTACCAGCACCACCGACAGGCCGGCCTGCGCCAGCAGCTCGGCCGTCATGCCGCCGCCGGCGCCGCTGCCCACGATCACCACATCGCATTCCAGCGCCAGGTCGGCGCCGGGCTGGCTGGCGTCGACAACCTGCCAGCCTGCGGCCAACCCGTCCTGCCACAAATCAGGCAACTTACTCATGGATATACCCCTTGATGCTGGCCGGCAGCGCATAACCGATACCCGCCCAGCTGTGTGCATCGCCGTACCAAGCGGCGTACAACAGACTATGCAGGCCCTGATAGGCACTGCGCAGCAACAGCAGGCGGCTGAAGCGCCAGCGCTGCAGCATGGCAGCTACCTCGTCGGCGGTGGCCTGCTGCCAGTCTGGCGACAGGCCCAGCAGGCGGCGCGCCACAGGCTGCTGCAACAGGTCGAACAGCTCGCGCAGTTCGCGCTGGCTGGCCAATGGCAGGCCGGCAATCGCCGTCAGCACGTGATCGGTGTGCGCAATGGCGGCGCTGGCAGGCAGTTTGCCGAGCATGCCTTGCGACAAGGCCGCAATTAGCTGGCGGTCGGCCGCCGAGGCCGCAAAGCCACTGGCCGGCCGGCTGGCGGCCAACTTGCCAGCCACGCCCAGCGCCAGCGCACCCACCAAGCCGGTCTTGATGAATTGGCGACGTGGCAGATTCATCGGATACGCCCCAGCATCAGGTTCAGCAACAGTTGCACCACCTTGCCGTGCGGCGGCTGGGTCAGCACGGCGCCGGCAAGCCGCGACTGGTACAGCACCGGCAGCATCTTGCTGAAGGTAACAAAGCCTTCGTAACCGTGGTAATGCCCCATGCCGGACGGGCCGACGCCGCCAAACGGCAACTGGTCCTGCACCACGTGCATCAGGGTATCGTTGACTGTCACGCCCCCGGCTACCGTGTGTTGCAACACCTGGCGAATACGGGCGCGGTTATCGTCGTACAGGTACAACGCCAGCGGGCGGTCGCGCGCACGGATATAGGCCAGCGCGTCGTCCAGCGTGTCGTAACAGACAATCGGCAACAGCGGGCCGAAGATCTCCTCGCGCATCAGCGCGCAGTCGTCCGGCGCATCCTGTACGACGGTCAGCGGCAACTTGCGGGCGGCGTGCAGCGCGGCCTCGCTGCTGCCGCCCAGTGCCTCGACACGGGCGCCACGGGCAGTGGCCTCGTCTCGCCAGGCCACCAGGCGCTGGTAATGCTGCGGGCTGATGATGGCGGTGTAGTCGGGGTTGGCCGCCGGGTCCGGGTAGGCCAGCGTGGCCTGACGGCGCAGCTCGGCCAGCAGCGCGTCGCACTCTTGGCGCTGCACCAGCACGTAGTCGGGGGCGACACAGGTCTGGCCGGCATTCAGCATCTTGCCGGCCACCAGGCTGCCTACCACCCGCCGCTTGTCAAAGCCGGGTGCGATCAGCAACGGCGACTTGCCGCCCAGCTCCAGCGTCACCGGGGTGAGGTTGGCTGCCGCTGCCTGCATCACGCTGCGGCCAACCCGCGTCGACCCGGTAAACAGCAGGTGGTCAAACGGCAAGGCGGCAAACGCCTGCGCCACCTCCACCCCGCCGTTGACCACTTGCACGACGTCGTCGCCCAGGTACTGCCGGCACAGCCGCTGCAGCAAGGCACCGCTATGGGGCGATAGCTCCGACATCTTCACCATGGCGCGATTGCCCGCCGCCAGTGCCGAGGTCAGCGGCCCCAGCGCCAGGAAGATCGGGTAATTCCACGGCACGATGATGCCGGCCACGCCCAGCGGTTGCGGTTGCAAACGGGCACGCGCCGGCATGAACCAGAACGACACCCCGCGCCGCTGCGGCCGCATCCAGCCACGCAGTTTGCGCTGTGCGAGGCGGATACCCTCCAGCGACGGAAACAGCTCTGCCAGCCGGGTTTCCACCGCGCTGCGGCAACCAAAGTCAGCCTGTAGCGCGTCGATCCATGCCTGCTGGTGCTGTGTCACCATGCTGGCCAGGCCCGCCAGCCAGCGCTGCCGGGTAGCGTAATCGGCCGGCTGCGTTGCCAGTGCTTGCAACTGCCGCAGCTGGCTGTGCAAACTGTCATGAATGGGGTGGCTGGCATCCATGTGCTATGCTCCTTCAACTTGGGCAAACGATCGTTTAGAGCCACAACTCTATTGCGTTTTTTGCCGACTGTCACGCTTCTTTTAAAGACCATGTTGCTCGACTTTTTCTACGCCCTTCGCGACGCCGGCCTACCGGTGTCGTTAAAAGAACACCTCACCCTGCTACAAGCTTTGCAGCAGCGGCTGGCCTTTGCCAGCGTGGACGAGTTTTATCACCTGGCGCGCACGGTGCTGATCAAGGACGAAAAGTACTTCGACCGCTTCGACCAGGTATTTGCTCGCTACGCCCACGGCATCGAGACCAGCCTGGACAACCTGGAAACCGCCATTCCGGAAGACTGGCTGCGCAAGCAGGTAGAGAAATACCTGAGCGAGGAAGAAAAGCAGCAGCTGCAAGCCATGGGCTGGGACAAGCTGATGGAAACGCTGCGTCAGCGGCTGGAAGAGCAAAAGGAACGTCACCAGGGTGGCAACAAGTGGATAGGCACCGGCGGCACCAGCCCGTTTGGCGCCTACGGCTATAACCCGGAAGGCATCCGCATCGGCCAGCACGAATCGCGGCATCGGCGTGCGGTGAAGGTGTGGGACAAACGCGAATTCCGCAACTTCGACGACAGCGTGGAACTGGGCACCCGCAATATCAAGGTAGCACTACGCCGGCTGCGCGAGTTTGCGCGCCAAGGCTCGCCCGACGTATTGGACCTGCCCGCCACCATTGCCGCCACTGCGCGCAATGGCGGCCTGCTGGACGTGCAGATGGTGCCGGAGCTGCACAATGCGGTGAAGGTGTTGGTGCTGTTCGACGTGGGCGGCTCGATGGACGATCACATCCGCGTCTGCGAAGAGCTGTTTTCGGCAGTGCGCAGCGAATTCAAGCACCTGCAGTATTACTACTTCCACAACTGCGTGTACGAGCAGGTGTGGCAGGACAATGCGCGGCGCTATACGCAAAAAACCGACACCTGGGACCTGATCCATACCTTCGGCCCGGACTGGAAGCTGATTCTGGTGGGCGACGCCAGCATGAGCCCGTACGAGATCATCCTGAAAGGCGGCAGTGTAGAACACATGAACCCGGAACCGGGCGAAGTGTGGCTGCGCCGCCTGCTGGCCCACTTCGGTCACGCGGTATGGCTGAATCCGATGCCACAACAGGCATGGGAATACACACAGTCCATCGCCATGATCCGCGAGATCATGCAGGACCGCATGTACCCGTTGACGCTGGAAGGCCTGGAGCAAGCCACGCGCCAGCTCAAGCGCAGCGCTTAGGCGTCGCCCTGCCCGCTGCAGGCGGCCTGCTGTTTTTCGATGCGGCGCGCAAAGACCGTCATTTCCTTGACCGCCTGGATGTCCCCGCGCGCCTGCGCCACTGCTATCCCTTCGCGGTAAACAGCCAGCGCTGCCGCGCCCTCGCCTTGCGCAGCCAGCGCCTTGCCCAGCAGCTTCCACGCGGCGGAGAAATCCTGCTGGCGGGCAATGGCCAGCCGTGCCTGCTCGGCGGCGGCCGGCCAGTCCTGCAACTTGGCGTATTCGTTAGCAATGCCAAAGCGCAGCATCGCGTTATCGCGCGGGGTATCGCACAAAGCCAGCAAGTTGTGCAGCATGGCAGACATAAGGTCATCCTCGATCAAGGTTGGCCGCCTAGCATCCGCTGCCACCGCCGGCTTGGCAACCCCGCGCCGGGCAGGGCTTTTGCCGCCAGCCTTACGCCAGTGCGTGCAGCAGCAGTGCCAGCGCCGCCGGCAAGGCCTGTACGAACAGGATCTTGCGGCTGGCCGTAGCCGCACCGTACACCCCGGCTACCAGCACGCAGCCCAGGAAGAACACGCCGACACCGGCCGGCGCAGCCGGCAGCAGGCTCCACACCAGGCCGGCCGCCAGAAAGCCGTTATACAGCCCCTGGTTGGCCGCCAGCACCCGGCTGGCCTCGGCAAACTCAGGTGTCAGGCCAAAGGCACGGCGGCCGGCCGGCTTGGTCCACAAAAACATTTCCAGCACCAGGATGTACAGGTGAATGACGGCCACCAAACCCGTTACCAGCATTGCGGCAAACTGCATGGCGAGCTCCTTATTTGTGTTCCGGTTGCGGCAATGCCTCAAAGTCGGCGCAGCGCGGCAAGTCAGCCAGAATGGCGGCCAGCGCCGGCGGCGGCGGAATAAGCTTGCGCGCACGCAAGTCCATCCAGGCACCTGCCACCTCATAGATGGCCGCCAGCTGGCCGTCCGGCTTGAACAACTGCTGGCGGATCTTCCAGCGGCTGTTATCCGGGCTGGCGGCGGCAATTTGCACGTCTATCGTGATACGCTCGCCCAGGTGCACTTCGCGGCGGTATTCGGTACTCTCGCGAAACAGCACCGGGCCAAAACCGTGGGCACGGAAGGCGCCCATGCCGAAACCGGCGTGCGCCAGCCACTCCATACGGGTGTGCGTACACAGGTCGGCATAGGCATTGTGGCGCATATGCTGGTTGGCATCGATGTCCGACCAGCGGACTTCCACTACTTTGGTAAACGGTTGCACCGGCATCTCCCATAAAAAGAACGATCGTGCTATTTTGCACGATACCTGTACTCAGGCAAAGCACGATGAGCAAGAAAGCCATGACCCGAGAGGTCATTCTGCAACAGGCGCTACGCACCGCCAGCCAGATCGGCATCAGTCGCCTCACTATCGGCACCCTCGCCGAGGCCAGCGGTTTGTCCAAAAGCGGCTTGTTTGCGCACTTTGGCAGCAAGGAAGCCCTACAGCTTGCGGTGGTGGAAGCGGCGCAACAGCAATTCGTTCAGCAAGTGGTACGGCCGGCGCTGGCGCAAGCGCGCGGCATGGCCAGGTTGGCCGCCTTGTTTGAAAGCTGGGTCATGCGCCTGTATGGCAGGGAGCAGCCAGGTGGCTGCCCGCTACTGGCTGCAGCGTACGAGTTTGACGACCAGCCCGGCGCCATCCGCGATGCGCTGGTAAGCGGCCAGCGCTGGCAGCGGGAAACCCTGCAACGCCTGCTGCAAGAAGCCCTGGACGCCGGCGAGTTGCCGGCAAACTGTGACATCCCCTTGCTGGCCTTCATGCTGTTCGGCCTGGTACAAAGCGCCCACCACGACCATCAGCTGCTGGATCGCCCCGACAGCGGCCAACTGGCTTTGCTCGGCTTCCACGCCTTATGCCGCCAACCACCGCTCCGGGGGTGATCAGTTACCGCGTATCAGCTTGGCACGCGCCTCCAGCACGGCCGCCTCCTGATCGCGCTGCGTACTGCGACACAGGGCCGCCAGGTTTTCCAGGCCAATGCCGACATTGGGGTGGTCGGGGCCCAGATTTTTCTCCCAGATGGCGATGGCGCGGCGGTAGAGTGGCTCCGCTTTGTCGAACTGCTTGCGATCAACGTAGATCTTGCCAAGATCATTCAGGTTGACCGCTACAAAGGCGTGCTCCGGCCCCACCGTCTTCTCGAAAATGGCCAGCGAACGCAGATACAAAGGCTCAGACATGGCAGACAAGCCACGGGCATCATAAAACGCCCCCAGGCTATGCAGGTTCACCGCCACGTCCGGATGCCCCACGCCCAGAACCTGCTCGTTCAACGCCAGCGCCTGTTTGTAACGTTGCTCTGCCTGCTCAAAACGCTGCTGCTTCTCATACAACTCCCCCAGCGTCTGATAGCTCAGTGCCACATACGGATGCTGCAGACCCAGCGCTTTTTCCCGTATCGCCAGTGCACGCAGATACACCGCCTCGGCGTCCGCAAAACGCTGCTGCGCCACATAGCATAAGCCCAGGCTGTTCAGCGTGGTGGCCACATCCGGGTGGTCCTCCCCCTGCATTTTTTCGTGCGCCTTCACAGCCGACAAAAACAGTGGCTCGGCCCGCTGTGGCTGAGCTTGCAACAGGTACAGGCTGGCCAGGCTGATCTGGACATTGGCAATCTCCGGGTGTTGCGGTATCAGCAGCCCTTGCATCATGGTCAGCGAGCGCGCCAGCAGTGGCTCAGCCTCTGCATAGCGCCCCTGCTTCTGATACAAGCCACCCAGATTGCGCAAACTCAACGCTACCTGGCGATGCGGGCTGCCCAACTTCTGCTCGCGAATCGCCAAGGCACGCACATAAAGTGGCTCAGCCAGATCGTAACGAGCCTGCTCTTCATAAATCATGGCCTGAGTATGCAAACTACTGGCCAAGTCGGGGTGATCAGGCCCGACATTCAGCATGGCCACCTTCACCGCATCCACTGCTATTTGCATAGCCGCATCGTACTGCCCCTGTTTCAGCAGTACGCCGGCCTGATGATTCAATGCGGCCCAACGTTCGCCAGCACCATCATCGTCAGCCCAGGCAGGCGACACCAACACAGCCATAAACAGTAGCATCGCAGCACTTGCGTTCCATCCAGCCATTACCCACTCACTTTTCAATATTCGTAGCTATCAAATCACCACGATCATTCTCCTGCAACACCAGATGGCGTCAGAAAGTTCACCTTGCGCTTGACCCAAACACTCCGCCACAGCGACCATCCCACTGCCAGCCTTATTCAAACCCGGCCGATATGCATCTGATCTGGGATATTGAAAGAAAAGCCCGCGTAAGCGGGCTTTTTCATGACGGCATTGCCACCCGTCAGCTGCCGGATCGATAGCCGTACCAATAGCCGTAGCCCGGCATAAGCCGCAGGCGCATCCGGGGGCCGGCCACAGGCCGGCATGGGGTGGGTGGCGAGGTGGCCAAGGTTGGCCGCAAGGGAACATCGGGGGGACATCGGTCGACGTTGACATTGCACGCGTCGGTTGGGCACGACAATGCGCGCTCGCACTTTCGCCGCCCCAATGCACAAAGCCCAGCTCGTGTGAGCTGGGCTTTGTCTTAAGGGAGTCTGGCGGTGTCCTACTTTCACACGGGAACCCGCACTATCATCGGCGCTGAGGCGTTTCACGGTCCTGTTCGGAATGGGAAGGCGTGGGACCACCT
>NZ_JBKBHK010000024.1:0-33217 GCF_046297735.1 Vogesella sp. | reverse complement strand
GACCGGGAGGAAGCCCGACGAGACATCTTCGATTACATCGAGATGTTCTACAACCCGAAGCGCCGGCATGGTTCCGCAAACGGGCTATCGCCGGTAGAGTACGAGAAGCAGTATTTCCAACGGCTCAAGAGTATCTAGAGAAGCCGGGGCGATTCAGCGCAATCGTCCGGGACTAGACATTTAGGTACTACTGAACGACCTTCTTTTCTCCAGTGGAAGATTAAAACGGGAGTCTATCTCTGTAGCAGGCTTGATTCGTCGTGACCCGACTCCAGACCACCGCAAAATCTTAATCTTCTTTTGTTCGTGGTCTAGAGGATCCGCCTCTTCCACTGGGTGCTTCTTAAATCTTCGGATCATGGTTATGACACCTCTCAATAAGGAATTCGCTAGTCACGCTTGGATGTCTCTTGAGCTACTTCAGTATCCACCATCGCGGCCAAAGTTTCTAGATCAGGGGGCATGAACCTCCACCAGTGCGCTAGCCACTTTTGTGGTTTCTTCTAATCAGTAAACAGTCCCTTTCATATCACATGCCAAAGTCCGTTTTGGCCGACGACTTGCGGCTACTCTCGGTGGGGTCGACGTCGCATCTACCATAGTCCATGAATTCCATTCGCAGGTCTACTCAGCGCAACATATCGCCTGTAATAAAGGCGGATCATTTTGAGAACACAGATCATGTACAACATTTTGGCGAGTAAGGCCGTCATTTTGTGACGGGAGAAGGCTGAGCGCCTAGTTTAGAATCTCAGGAGCACGAGGCATCCACGAAAACGGTGGCGATTCATGGCCATTGACTCAAAATCGAGCCCCCCCCCTACGTAGACCTTTGCTCTAGCGAGCTATGCGCCACACTCCTGCCACAGCTGCTGAACAGTGGCCTTCAGTAGCAGTGACTCCTGCCAACGGTCCGTAATGTCTAACCCATCTACTCCTGTCATGGCATACGGTGCAGGTCCCAGCTCACAAGTGAACGATAAAGTCTCACTTGGCGCCGCCCGGGCGCGCCAACTCTTCATGCCGTAGGACCACCATTCCTGAAATTGCAGTAGCCACGGCTGGTGCTGGGCAAAGTGCAAAGGCACCTGCACCTGATGGCCATTAGACACTCGTCCGTGAAAACCCCAACTGTGGTCCAGAATGGTGTGCATCTGCCGCTGGTCTTCGGCAGTAATTGGCAGGGGCAACTCTCGCGCCACCACGTAGTGTGAAAGATCGGCAAGTAATTTGAGGTTGGGCAGTTGCTCCAGCACATCCAGTGTGAATAGCAAGTCATTGGTCAGTCGATAACGATGGGTCTCCACTAGCACTGGAAAATCGACTTGCTCCGCTAGTTTTTGCCAACCTTCCAGCACCTTGATTGCCTCGCGCAGCGTGCGAGGCCGCAGATCGGGCTGAATGGTAATGTGGTGGCAGCCGAACTCACTGCCCAATTCCAGCGCCGGCTGGAGGCCATCGATGTCCGTTGGGAATACCTGGCCTTCAACCTGCAGGCCTAGCTCACGTGCAATAGAGGCTAGCCGCTGCACATGCGCACGCTGATAGTAATGGTCGGTAAAGCCATCGAAACCAGCGGCGGCCAGCTGCTGCAGGTTGTCCTCCACGCTAGCGGTGTGGCCGTGGGGATGAATGCGCTCCATCGCCCACATAGATTGAAAAATCAGCAACTGCTTAGACATTGGCTACTCCTTTTAGCAGGGATTTCAGACTGCTGGCTGGATCGGCTAGCGTGTCGGCAGGCAGCTGCTTACCACTGCGGATAAGCAACTCTGCCAGCTTGATGTCGCGGGCAATCGCATTGCCAGCACCCCAGCCGCAGGCACCCTGCAGCCGCTGCGCCGCATCCAGATAAAACAGCAGCAGGCCTTCATCAGGCATTACTCGGGCCACACAGTTGGCCGCAGCTTTGATCTGTCCGACTAATTGCAAGCTATATTCGAACTGGTCAGACCAGAACCATGGCAAAGCGTCATAGACGTCTACGGCACCCAGCATACTGCGCGCGACGTAACGGCCTTGCTCCTCAGCATTGCGCCAGGTTTCCAGCCTCTGATGCTGGCCACTAATGCGGCAGGGAAACTCACAAGCATCGCCCACTGCGTAGATATGAGTGTCGCTGGTACGAAGTCGGGCATCGACGCGGATGCCGTTGCCCACAATAAGTCCGGCGGCGGCCGCCAGCTCCGTATTGGGTTGAATGCCGATACCCACCAGCACCGTGTCACAGAGCAGCAGCTCACCATCAGCTAACTCCACCGCGCTGACACTGCCTTCGCCTCGAAAGGCTTTGATTTGGCAACCAAGACGCACTTCCACCCCGCGCGCCCTATGCAGTGCCAGCAGCCTGGCTGAGATCAACGGCGGCAACGCCCGAGCAGCCAACCTGTCACCAGATTCAAGCACTGTTACCGAGCAGCCCAGCTGACGCGCACTGGCGGCCACCTCTAGGCCAATGAAGCCTCCGCCAACCACCACCAGCCGTTTACCTGCGTGAAGGCGTGACCGCAAGGCGGCCGCATCATCCAGCGTGCGCAGCAACTGCACGCCGGCAAGATCGGTACCCGGTAAGCTAACCTGGCACACACGCCCGCCGGTGGCCAACAGCAACTGCTGGTAATCCAACTCTCGGCCATCGTGCAGGCAGATATGCCGCGATTGCGGGTGGATGGAGGTGACACGCACACCAGTCAGCCTTTCGACCGCCAACGACTGGTACTGCTCAGCACTGCCGATATGGCAATCATCGGCAGGCTGACTATCCAGCAATAACTGCTTGGACAACGCTGGACGCTCGTATGGCAGATGCAGCTCCTCACCGATCAACAGTAGCGGGCCAGCGTAGCCCGCTTCGCGCAGGGCCAACGCAGCGCGGCCGCCGGCATGACCGGCGCCGACGATAATAATGGGGGCGACGTAGTGCATCACTAGGCTCCGTTCAGGCATCTACTAGCTCGATCCACACCCGGCCGGCATCCAGCTTGACCGGATAGGTCTGAAGATTTACGCATACCGGTGCACCCAGCGCCTTACCACTGCGGTAGTCGAAACGGCCATTGTGCTTTGGACATTCGATAATGTGGTCCATCACCAAACCGTCAGCCAGATGCACCTTCTCATGGGTGCAAGTGCCTGCTGTGGCGTAGAACTGGTCATCCGGCGCGCGGTAGATGGCATAGGTGCGGCCGGCGTGGTCGAAGCGCAGTACATCTTCCTGCTCGATGTCATTGATCTCACAGGCATTGATCCATTGGCTCATGGTGGGTCTCCTCAGTGTGTGCATCGCCGGCGGGTTCCGGCGCTTTTGTCTGGGCTCAGGCGTAGCTGCGAACGGTTTCAGGGTTGGCCGCAACGTTGTGGCTTGCGGGCATTGGTGGCAGCTGGCGCGGAATGCTGTAGTCAGGGTCGTAACGCTGGCGCCACAGCGCCGGGATGATCTCGCGGTAGGCGTGCAGCAGCCCCGGGTTGGCTGGCGGGCACTGGTCCCGTATCAAGGCATGCAGCTTGGGCAAGTTATAAAATGGCACCATCGGAAACATGTGATGCTCCACGTGGTAGTTCATCTTCATGTACAGGAAGGCGAATAGCGGGTTGAAGATCACGGTGCGGGTGTTCAGGCGGTGGTCCAGCACGTTCTCAGCCAAGCCTGCATGCTGAGTAATGTTGAACACCTGGGTCAGAGGCGAACCGTAAAAGCGCGGCAGCACCACGAACATGGCTGGCAGAATGCTGTCGCTGTATACGCAAGCAGCAATAGTGGCGATATAGATCAGGGTGTGTACTTGGCTGGAACGGATCATGCGCCCAATCTCCGACGCTGGCACGAAGCTGCGTGTGGCGCTGCTGACGCTACCAAAGGCGTGGCGGATAGTGCGCAGGAACTCGATACTGCCGGACTTCAGGAAGAAGAAGTCGGCAAACAACCCAGCCAGACGGATCGGGCGTGGAAACGCAATTTCGCGGTCGTTGCCGACGATGATGGTGTCCGTGTGGTGGCGGGCATGGCTCCAGCGCCAGAACACGGTTTCATGCAGCGCCAGGAAAGAAGTGAGCTGGAAGAAGAATGTGTTCAGCCAGCCGGTACGGAATGGCGTGCCATGTGACAGCTCATGCGAGCCGTGCTCGCCTGCCGAGTACAGCAGGCCGTACAAAAGGAAGGCCGGTACAGCCCACGGTGTGCCCCAGGTGTGATATGCAAGCACGCCACTGCCGATCAATAGCAGCAACCACCCACCCAGGTATTTCAGCGCCTGCCAATCATCACGCTGCATAAGCTGTTTCATCTGTTTGCGGTCCACCGTGCAGGCAAACCATTGCGCCGACACCAACCCTCTGGCAGCAGCCTCTTTGCCACACGGGCCTTCGAGACTGTAGTCTCGCGCTAGCTTTTTTTCTATCATAATCTATCATCTCAATGTGTGTAGTGTATTGATAATCCTGTTAGCGATTACTTGACGAAATCAGTCTTAATCAGGATTAATATCAGTATAATCAGTGAATACTGGCATGCAATACAGTCATCACTTTTAGCATCATGCAATATCATAATTGCCATTTTTAAAATGATAGAATCTATCAAGGCGAAGTAAAATGGGACCAACAATGAAAGATGTGGCCCGTGAGGCCGGAGTGGGTGTGGCAACAGTAGACCGAGTGATCAACAAGCGGGCTAGCGTCAACCAAGAAACTGCTGAACGGGTGCTGGCTGCCGCCGACAAACTAGGTTTTCGGCGCGCGGGCTTGATACGTAACCGGCTGGATGAACGGACCGCCGGCTACCGCTTGGGATTCATCTTGCAAAAGAACAGCACCTATTTCTACAGCGAGTTAGGGAGCATCCTCGAGGAAGCAACTCGAACTCAGATGCAACCAGCCGGCAAAGCATTGGTGGTTTTCCTGGACGCGCTGACACCCGAACACGTGGTAACCAAGCTGTACGAGCTGAGCAAGAAGGTCGATGCCATCGCACTAGTGGCTGCTGACCACCCGCTAGTCAGCCAAGCCATAGACAACATCACTGCTTGTGGCATCCCGGTGTTTGCGCTGATCTCTGACCTGACTGCCGACAGCTGCAGTGGTTACGTTGGAATCGACCACCGAAAGGTTGGCCGTACGGCGGCATGGGCAATTGCCGAACTGGCACCGGCACCGGGTAAGGTAGGTGTGATTGTGGGCAGCCACCGCTACTTGTGCCAGGAACAGAGCGAGATGAGTTTCCGCTCCTATTTCCGCGAGTTCGCGCCGAAATTCCAGCTCCTGGAAACACTGATCAGCCTAGAAGACATTCATCTTGCTCAAGTGGCGACGCTGGAATTGCTGAAACAGCATCCAGACCTCACCGGACTTTACATTGCCGGCGGTGGGATTGAGGGGGTACTGCAGGCGCTAAAGAACAGCAACCCGCCACCAGGACTGGTAACGGTGTGCCTGGACCTGACCACGGTGACGCGACAAGCCCTCATCGAGCAGCGCATCAACATGGTGCTGTCGCACCCGCAGGAATGGTTGGCCAGCCGGTTGGTAGAGGTCATGTTGACAGCCATCCAGCACAAGGCGCAGCACGGTTCACTACAGAGTACGCTACCGTTCATCACCTATACATTTGGTAACGTATAAATAGGCTATGAGGCACTGATAAATTAGTACCCGCGTCCAGACTTCTCACGCAGGCAATTTACTCACCGCATATGCCGTACATAACACCATGAATCCGCTATCCGTCCGGTAATTCACCTGATACCTGGCCGCCACATTTGAAAGCGCACCATTCATGCTTAGGTCGTCATGAGAAGCGGGCGAAGGGAATAAAACAACCAAAGACACAAAAAAGCACGGGTCATTTGAAGCCAACCACCTACGCCAAATCACTCGCAGAGAAATCAGGTAAATTAACCTTGGACGCTGAAATATAGCGCTTCTGAGATTGGGGAAACATCGCCACGCCTTAAGAGGCGCAAGTCAGACCGAACACCTCTTCCCATGAGAAGCAATAGGCACAAACAGGGTAAGACAACCCTGCACAGCCTACACAGGCTGTGGTGCCACACTCTGGGTGCCAGATGACGCTTCCTGCAGACGCCGTTTCAAGTAACGCGCCGCATCCGAAATATAGATGAGCGAAAAGCGGTCCAATACCCCCATCGCGCATATCACTCCTTGCTGCAAGGCTGAAAACAGATCCTCATCCAGATAACCGTCATCGATGTAGCCTGGTTTCGGTGGCAGAATGCGCTCACGGCACTCACGCAAACGGCGAGGTGGATCGCGAAAATTCACTCGCCCGCAATACCATGCCAGCTCGATAAACCAGGCTAGTTCGAAAATATCGCTAGCAGTGGCACGCCCGAGTCTGGCTTCCTCCAGCCGCACCAACTGCTGAAGATAAAACAAGTCTCTTGGTGAAAACAACGGAGCCATGGCGCTTAACTACGGCTCGTCACGGCCTGGGCGTAGATGGCAGCAAAGCCATCCACACTCAAGGACGCCCCACCCACAAGGGCTCCATCCACGTCTTTTAGACGCAGGATTTCGCCGGCGTTACGCGCTGTGACGCTTCCACCGTAGAGAATACGGCAGGCCTGCTCTCGGTCACCGTATTCACGTAGCAGGCTACGAATGAAAGCGTGCATCTCAGCAATGTCGCGCACAGCTGCTGCCTTGCCGCTGCCGATCGCCCAGACCGGCTCATAGGCCACCACCACACTGGCCAAGCGGTCCATCCCCTGCAAACCGCTTAGCTGCCGTTGCAGCACTTCCAGCGTGCGAAGCTGCTCACGCTCGATGCCGGTTTCGCCTACACATAGCACCGGTATCAGCCCACCGGCCAGACAGGCCTTTACCTTGGCCAGACAAACAGCATCGCTTTCACCATGAGCGCTACGCCGCTCCGAATGCCCCACCAACACGTACCGGCAACCTAACTCATACAGCATCGGCACCGCACACTCACCGGTATGAGCACCCGCCACATGAGCGCTGACGTCCTGCGCCGCCAGTGCCAACTGTCGTCCGGCCAACAACCCAGCTGCTTCTGACAAGTACACAGCGGGTGGCGCCACCACCAGATCCACATTAGGCACGGTCAAGCCAGCCAGTGCCGGCAGCATGCTTCGGCACTGGGCCAAGCTGCCATTCATTTTCCAATTACCAATGACCAGCTTCTTACGCATGTCGACTCCTGCCGGCATCACGGCGCTGGCCGTGATGCCATATATAAATAGAGACCGCCCGAAAGCGGTCGAGAGAGAAACCCATCGCCTGGGCCACATCGTGCCAAGGTTGGCCGCAGCTTAGTGCGACACCGCCTTCAGCATGTCTTCCACTACCTTTTTGGCGTCGCCAAACACCATCATGGTTTTATCCATGTAGAACAGCTCGTTATCCAGACCGGCGTAGCCCACGCTCATCGAGCGCTTCACTACGATCACGGTGCGCGCCTTGTGCGCTTCCAAGATCGGCATGCCGTAGATCGGGCTTTGCTTGTCCTTCTGCGCCGCCGGGTTCACCACGTCGTTGGCACCAATCACCAGCACCACGTCGGTATTGGAGAAGTCGGAGTTGATCTCTTCCATCTCCTGCACCTGCTCGTACGGCACTTCGGCTTCGGCCAGCAACACGTTCATGTGGCCCGGCATACGGCCAGCCACCGGGTGGATGGCGTAGCGCACGTTGACGCCTTTCTGGTGCAGCAGCTCGGCAAACTCTTGCAGCGCATGCTGGGCACGCGACACGGCCAGGCCGTAGCCAGGCACGATGATGACGCTATCCGCGTTGCTCATCAGGAAGGTGGCGTCTTCGGCAGAACCGGACTTGTAGTTCTTCGGCCCGCTGTCAGCGCTGCCGCCGGCAGCCGCTTCGGCACCAAAGCCGCCCAGCAGTACGCTGACGATAGAACGGTTCATCGCCTTGCACATGATGTAGGACAGAATGGCACCGGAGGCACCCACGCAGGCGCCGGCAATGATCAGCACCGGGTTATTCAGCGTGAAGCCGATACCGGCGGCTGCCCAACCGGAGTAACTGTTCAGCATCGACACCACCACCGGCATGTCGGCACCGCCGATGGGGATGATCAGCGTCACACCCAGCACCAGCGCAATGGCCACCATCATCAGGAAGGCGCCGTGGCTATCGGTGAAGAAGTAGGCCACGCCAAAGCCCACCATCGCCAGCGCCAGCACCAGGTTCAGCAGGTGTTGGCCGCTGAAGTTCACCGCTTTGGCGCCAAACTTGCCGGATAGCTTGCCGTAGGCCACCACCGAGGCGGTGAAGGTGATGGCACCGATGAAGGCACCGATGAACAGCTCGATCTTCTGCACGCCGGTGTGCTCGACACCGGTGTGGAAGATAGCGGCCACGGCGATCAGCACCGCGGACAGGCCCACCAGCGAGTGCATGG
Source organism: Vogesella sp. (assembly GCF_046297735.1). Lineage (NCBI taxonomy): Bacteria > Pseudomonadati > Pseudomonadota > Betaproteobacteria > Neisseriales > Chromobacteriaceae > Vogesella > Vogesella sp. The sequence continues at coordinate 24,819 of NZ_JBKBHK010000024.1, read as the reverse complement.
CAGCTACCAGCTCCGGCATGCCAGTCATTTCCACCGTCTTGGCCTTGTACGCGCCAATGGCGCCGCCGGCCACGATGGCGCCGGCAATCAGCGCCAGCACCGGCTTGTCGAGGATCATGAAAGTGGTGGCCACGGCGATCAACATGCCGAGGATGCCGTAGCGGTTACCCTGGATCGCGGTAGTGGGCGAGGACAGCCCCTTCAGCGACAGGATGAACAGCACGGCGGCCACCAGGTACAGGATTGCGGATACGTTCTCCATCTGTGCGATTCCTTATTTTTTCTTCTTCTTGAACATGTCCAGCATGCGCTGGGTCACCATGAAGCCGCCGAAGATGTTGATACTGGCCAGGAAAATACCGATGGTGCCCAGCACCGATGTCACGGTGATCTGGCTACCATTGATATCTACTACCTGCAGCATGGCGCCGACGATGATGATGCCGGAGATGGCGTTGGTCACGGCCATCAGCGGGGTGTGCAGCGCCGGGGTAACGTTCCACACCACGTGGTAGCCGACAAACACGGCCAGCACGAAGATGGTGAAACTGGTGATGAACGGGTCAACCATGATGGGTCTCCTTAGTTGGCCGCTGCAAAGCGAACCTGGCCGTCGTGCGTCACCAGGGTGGCCGCCAGCAGGTCGTCTTCCAGATTGAGGGTGAAGCCTTCCTTGCTGAGCATCAGCGACAGGAAGGTGAGCAGGTTCTTGGCGTACAGGCTGGAGGCATCGGCCGCCACCTGGCCCGGCAGGTTGTACACGCCCACCACGGTGACGCCGTTGTCGGTGCGCTGCACCTCGCCCGGCACCGTCAGCGCGCAGTTACCACCGGCTTCGGCCGCGATGTCGATGATGACGCTGCCCGGTTTCATCGCCGCCACGATGTCGGCACTGATCAGCGTGGGCGCCTTCTTGCCCGGAATCAGCGCGGTGGTGATGATGATGTCGGCCTGGCGCGCGTGCTTGGCCACCAGCTCGGCCTGGCGACGCTTGTAGTCGTCCGACATCTCGCGGGCGTACACGCCGTCGTTGGCTTTCTTCTCTTCCTCGGTCATCGGCACCTCGATGAACTTGGCACCCAGGCTTTCTACCTGTTCTTTGGTGGACGGCCGCACGTCGGTGGCTTCCACCACCGCCCCCAAGCGCTTGGCGGTGGCAATGGCCTGCAAGCCGGCCACGCCCACGCCCATGATCAGCACGCGGGCCGGCTTCACTGTACCGGCTGCCGTCATCAGCATCGGCATGAAACGCGGGTAGTAGTAGGTAGCCAGCAGCACCGCGCGGTAGCCGGCGATGTTGTTCTGGCTGGACAGCACGTCCATGCTCTGCGCCCGCGTGGTACGCGGCAGCAGCTCCATGGCGAAGGCCGATACCTTCTTGGCGGCCAGCGCCGGGAAGGTGGTGTTCTGGTACGGCGCCAGCTGGCCGATCAGCACCGCGCCGTCTTTCAGCTCGGCGATAGCGTCGTCGGGCAAGGGGCGCACGGTCAGCACGATGTCGCCCTGCGCCAGCACCGCAGCGCGCGATGCGGCCAAGGTGGCCCCCGCCTCGGCAAAGGCCGCATCAGGCAGCGCGGCTGCCAGGCCGGCCCCCTGCTCCACCACCACGGCGTGACCCATGGCGACGAGTTTCTTCACCGTTTCCGGTGTGGCGGCCACGCGGGTTTCACCTGCCAGCCTTTCGGCTGGAATAGCAATATTCATTCAGTTTCCTTCCCTCTTTATCATGATGCAGGCTCAACCGCTCAGTTGCTCCCAGCCGTCATGCAGCAAGACCGAACATGCCATCAGCATAGCCAAGCGACTGGCACGGTAAAACGCGCTCGGCGACAACCGGCCGGTAAGCTTTACCCCCGCCACGACCCCGGCCAGACCCGCCGGGCAAAGCGCCAGCGCCCATAGCCACTGCTGACTGCCCAGACCATCCATCTGCATATATACCGGCAGCTTCAGCAAATTGAGCAAGCAAAAGAACACGGTGCAAGCCGAGGCCATGGGCGCAGGCTCCAGACCACGTGCCAGACAATGCAGGGTGAGCGGCGGGCCGCCCGCATGACATAGCATGCTAGCGAAACCGGACAATCCCGCCATGCTCGGCCCATGTAGCGCCAGACGCTGCCAGTCCTGCCCCACCGGCCCAAGAGAGAGCAGCAAGCACAGTGCCGCTACCAACAGCGACAGATACGCGGCAGGCAAGCAGTCCAACAGGAGCGCGCCGGCCAGCGCACCCAGCACACTGGGCCACAGCCATGGTTGCCATATCGCCCGCGCCGGCTGGCCTAGCCACAACAACACGCTAAAAACATCCAGCAACAAAAGCAGTGGCAGTAGCAATGCGGCGGCCTGTGGCAAGGGCATGCTGGCCGCCAGCAAAGGGGCGGCAAAGGTGCCGAGCCCGCTAGCAAAGCCGCTTTTTCCCAGGCCGACACAGAAGGCTGCCACCAGCGCCAAAGACCAGGCGTAGGCGTCCATGCAAACTGCTCCGGAACAAGCTGACAAAAAATCGCCACCCGTGAAGGTGGCGCAAAGATGCTCTCTGGGGGAGCGTCACAGCAGAAACTATTTCATGGTGGGCATGGCGAATTCGGCGCCGCTGCGGATGCCAGTAGGCCAGCGCGTGGTCACCGCCTTCATGCGGGTATAGAACCGCACGCCTTCCGGACCGTGCATGTGATGATCGCCAAACAGCGAGGCTTTCCAGCCGCCAAAGCTGTGGAAGGCCATCGGTACCGGCAGCGGCACGTTAACGCCGACCATGCCCACCTGGATGCGGTGGGTGAATTCGCGGGCGGCATCGCCGTCGCGGGTGAAGATGGCGGTACCGTTGCCGTAAGCGTGGGCGTTGATCATGGCCACGGCCTCGGCAAAACTGTCCACGCGTACCACGCACAGCACCGGGCCGAAGATTTCTTCCTGATAGATGGTCATGTCGGTGGTGACGTGATCAAACAGGCAGCCGCCCAGGAAGAAGCCTTCCTCGCAGCCCGGCACCGTCAGGCCACGACCATCCACCACCAGGCTGGCGCCCTCTTCCACACCGCGCGCCACGTAGCCGCTCACCTTATCCAGATGGGCACGCGTCACCAGCGGGCCCATGTCGGCCGCCGGGTCGGTCCCCGGGCCCACTTTCAGCGTCTGCAGGCGCTCGCCCAGCGCGGCCACCAGCTTGTCGGCCACGTCGCCCACGGCCACGGCCACCGAGATGGCCATGCAGCGTTCGCCCGCCGAGCCGTACGCGGCGCCCATCAGCGCGTCGACGGTCTGCTCCAGGTCGGCGTCCGGCATCACCACCATGTGGTTCTTGGCGCCGCCCAGGGCCTGCACACGCTTGCCGTGGCGGGCGCCGGTTTCATAGATGTACTGCGCAATCGGGGTGGAACCGACAAAGCTCACCGCCTGCACGTCCGGGTGGGTCAGCAGGCCATCCACCGCCAGCTTGTCGCCCTGCAGCACGTTGAATACGCCCGGCGGCAGGCCGGCTTCTTCCAGCAGTGCCGCGATGAACAGCGCTGCCGACGGGTCGCGCTCGGACGGTTTCAGCACAAAGGTGTTACCGCAGGCAATGGCCACCGGGAACATCCACATCGGCACCATGGCCGGGAAGTTGAACGGGGTAATACCGGCCACCACGCCCAGCGACTGGCGCATGGTCCAGGCATCGATGCCGCGGCCAACCTGCTCGGTGTACTCGCCCTTCAGCAGCTGCGGAATGCCGCAGGCAAACTCCACCACCTCCAGACCGCGGGTCACTTCGCCCAGCGCATCGGCGTGCACCTTGCCGTGTTCGCTGCTGATCAGCGCGGCCAGCTCGTCCTGGCGGGCCTCCAGCAGCATCTTGAACTTGAACAGGATGCGGGCACGACGCAGCGGCGCCGTCTCGCTCCAGGCAGGAAAAGCGGCACTGGCTGCCGCCACCACGGCATCGACATCGGCCTGTTCGGCCAGCACCACTTCGGCCTGCACGCGGCCGGTGGCGGGGTTGAAGACGGGGGTGGTACGGGTGCCGGTACCGGCCTGATGCTGACCGGCGATGTAATGCGAGATGATGCGGTTCATGGAGCAGTATCCTCAGCGAGCGGGCAACAGGGTGCCCTGGCAGCCCCCGCAGGGGCCGGCCATGGTCGTATAGGGTGAAACGGGGTCAGCTCAGGGCTTGGCGAGCAGCCACTCGTGGGCCGGGTCATTCCGGAAACACCACTCGCGGCGCGGGCCGGCCATCACGTTCAGGTAGTAGGAGTCGTAGCCGTACGGTACGCACACCGGGTGGTAGCCTTCCGGCACCATCACCACGTCGTGGTCTTCCACCGCCATCGACTGGTCGATGCGGCGGTCGTCGGTATACACGCGCTGGAAGGCAAACCCCTGCGCCGGGTTGAGGCGGTGGTAGTAGGTTTCTTCCAGCACGCTTTCTTCCGGCAGCGCGTCACGGTCGTGCTTGTGCGGGGGGTAGCTGGACGAGTGGCCGGACGGGGTACGCACTTCCACCACCAGCAGGCCGTCAGCGGGTTCGGTCTGCGGCAGGATGTCGGTCACGTAACGGGTATTGGCCCCCTTGCCGCGCACGCTGCGCGTCATGCTGTCCGGCGTGATCAGGCGTGGCGGATGATTGCCCGCCGACGGTGCCGAGCAAAAAGCCACCTCGGCGGCGCTGTCTGCCGTCACTGTCACCACCAGCCCTGGCGGAGCGTAGACGGCGTACGGTGCCTGCTCGTCAAACACGCTGTCGCGCAGCCCCAGCCCCGACCAGACGGTGTCACCCACCTGCACGCTGGCCTTGCCGGCCAGGATGACCACGCAGCACTCGCGGCCCGGCTGTTGCCACACCTCGTGCTCGCCGGCCGCCAGCTTGACGGCGCGGAAACCGACATGGGTCCAGGCGGCAGAGGCCGGGGTAACATCGACCAGCGGTTTGCCCGCCGGATCGGCTTTTACCAGCAGATTCATGCCTGTCTCCTTAGCGGCTGGCGCGGGCTACCAGTGACTGCAGTGTCTGGAAGCCTTTTTGGGCGTACTCGTAGCTCGGGGCGATAGTAGGGTCCTGCTCTGCCTCCACTACCAGCCAGCCTTGGTAACCGTGGCGAGCCAGACGCTCAATGATGGGGCCGAACGGAATGTCACCATCACCCGGCACGGTAAATGCACCGTTGAGTACTGATTGCAGGAAGCTCCAGCTGCCGTTGCGGGCGCGACGCAACACTTCACCGCGGATGTCCTTGCAGTGCACGTGCACAACGCGGGCAATGTGCTTGTCCAGCTCAGCCTGCGGGTCGCCACCGGCAAAGGCCATGTGGCCGGTATCAAACAGCAGGCCCACTTCTTCACCGGTGAGTGCCATCAGCTTGTCCACATCGGCCGGGCTTTCCACAAAGGCGCCCATGTGGTGGTGGTAGGCCAGCTTGATGCCGCGCGCAGCCAGATGACGGGCAAACACGGTCAGGCGCTCGGCGTACTGCTGCCAGGCTTCTTCGCTGGTGAAGGTTGGCCGCTTGAACAGCGGGGTATCGATCTGGCCCTGGATGGAGCCGCCGACTTCGCCGTACACCATGACCTGGCAGCCGTTTTCCACCAGCAGGGTGAGGTGTTCTTCCACCGCCGCGATTTCTTCTTCCGCGGAGCGCTCGGCCAGCCGGCCGGAGTACCAGCCGGACACGCAGGCCACGCCATAGGGGGCCAGTACGGCACGCAGGGCGGCTGGGTCACGCGGGAACTTGTTACCCAGCTCGAAACCCTGGTAACCGATCTCGCTGCCTTCGCGCAGGATGGTTTCCAGCGGGGTCTCGCCGCCCAGCGACGGCAGATCATCGTTACACCAGGAAATCGGGTTGATACCGATACGAACGTTAAAAGTGGCAGTCATCATGTTGTCCGTCTGTGCAGTGTGGTGGAAGGGTTTACCGGCGCCTTAGCGCTGGCCCTGGCGGCGCTGGGCCTGCCAGATATCGATCAGGGTTTCAAAATTGTGGCGGGCGGCGGCAATCAGGCCGGCATCATCGATATCGCCGGACAGCCAGCGTTGCGACGGTTCCTGGAACAGCGTGCGGCCAACCATGAAGCCACGGCAGGTCTTGGCGTCGCGCGCCTGGGCAAAGCCTTCGCGCAACTCGCCCACCGGGGCATTCAGGCCCAGCAACACCACGCCGCGGCAGTGCGGGTCACGCTGTGCCAGCAGGGCGTCTACGTCCTGCCATTGCTCGGCGCTCATCGACTCCAGCTTCCACCATTCCGGGTAAATGCCCAGGTTATAGAAGCGCTTCATCGCACGCAGGACGGTGTCCGGGCCTTGCGGCAGTTTCTTGGACGGAATCACCTCAAGCAGCAGCTCGTGGCCGCTGATCTGGGCCATCTGGTATACCGCCTTGACCTGGGCTTCCTGCTCCAGACGGTTACCCACTTCGTCGTCCGGGTGGTACTGCACCAGGCATTTGATGATGTGTTCTTTGGGCCAGGCTTCCAGACGGGCGGCCAGCGCACGGCCGTGGTCGAACTCCAGCGGGTTGGAGCCGGGCAACTCGATGGGGCGGCCGATCCACCAGCCACGGCCGGTGGCCGCGTACATGGCATCCTCGCCGTAGCGGTCGTCTACCAGGATACCGATGCGGCCTTGCAAGTTGTTGGCCTGTTCGGTTTGCGCCACCGCCTGCACCAGCAGGGCTTTCAGGTCGGTCAGGCGCGCTTCGGGCACGCCGTTCTGGCGCGCCAGCTCGAAGAATTGGTTGCGGTGGTCGAAGGCAAACACACACAGGTTGTCCCAGTGCGGACGCGATACCGTTACACGGTGCAAACGGGTCAGCGTGGCATCGTCACCCGGGCGTTGCGGCGGTACCGGCAGGCCGAGGAAGTAGTCCAGCTCGGCCTGGGTGGGCATGGCCACAGAGCAGCCGTGACGGGACACCACCAGCGCGCCGCAAGCATTGGCGGTACGGCAGGCTTGGCCGTAATCGCCACCGCGCAGCCACACCGACAGGAAGCCGGACAGGAAGGCGTCGCCGGCACCCAGCACGTTCATCACTTCCACCTGGGCACCTTGCACCGTGAAAGCATCGTCAATGTCGGCGGGTACCGCATCGTTGATCACCGCGCAGCCCAGCGGGCCGCGCTTTACCACCAGCACGGCGTGCGGCGCCAGGCTGCGTACCACATTGAGGCAGTCGATCAGGGCTGGCTTGCCACCGGCAATCAGGAATTCTTCCTCGGTGCCTACAATCAGGTCGAACAGCGGCAGCACGGATTGCAAGTGGGCACTGACTGCGTCGTCAGCAATGAAGCGCTGTTCGCCATTGCCACGACCTGTCAGGCCCCACAGTACTGGGCGGTAATCGATATCGAGTACGGTGCGCACATTATGCTGACGGGCATAGGCCAGCGCCTTACGGCTGGCGGCATTGACAGTAGCGGTGGACAAGTGGGTACCGGTAATCAGCAGGGCCTTGCTGCTGGCGATGAAGGCTTCGTCGATGTCGTCCTCGCACAGTGCCATATCGGCGCAGTTTTCGCGGTAGAAGAGCAGTGGGAAGGTGTCACGATCCTTGATACCCAGCAATACCAAGCCGGTCAGCCGCGACGGGTCGGTTTTCACCTGCGAGGTATCGCAACCTTCGTTCTGCAGCTCTTGCACCAGATAGCGCCCCATCTGCTCGTCGCCAACACGCGACAGCATGGACGACTTCAGACCCAGACGGGCAGTACCGAATGCGATATTGGCCGACGAGCCGCCCAGATACTTGGCAAAGCTGCTGGCGTCTTCGAGACGCGAGCCCAGCTGGCGAGCGTACAAATCCACGGCCAAGCGGCCCAGGCAGATCACGTCCAGCGGACGCTCTGAAGCAAATTGAGTCTGGTTTTGCATGGTTTCCATTCCATTGGTTGCCGATGCCCGAGGTCTTGTGCTCAGCCGCCGATCGGACTCGGCGCAGCGGGCTACCGTGATGAAACTAGATTACTGCGCACTTGCCATGTTTGCAAATTTTTTTTCGTATATTTGTTGTATCGGAAATTTATTTCTGCAAATTTTTTTTCATTTCTGCAACAGCGGTCGTAACATAGCGGCATGACATCGCCCGAGAGACCCAGCCAATGAGCAATAACATGACCGCAGACCAGCTCATGAAACGTATTTCAGAAGAGTACGAGGGCCTGAGCAAGCAACTTAAGATCATCGCCAAGTACATCGAGGACCACCGCCAGACACTGGTGCTGGAACGCATCACAGACATCGCCAAGGCGTGCGAAGTGCAGCCGTCGGCCATTGTGCGTTTCGCGCAACGCTTCGGGTTTTCCGGCTTCAGCGACATGCAGGCACTGTTCCGCGAGGCCTTCGTCCCGACCCAGCCCAATACCAGCAGCTATCAGCACCGCATCCGCGACGTCATCGCCAAACAGAATGCACCGCTGAGCAACACCGACCTGGCACAGAGCTTTCTGGCAGCCTGCCAGCAAGGCTTAGATGAGCTCTCGCAAACACTGGACCCGGTAGCCTTCGACACCGCCGTGGACCTACTGCAGCGCGCCGACAACATCTACGTGATCGGCGTACGTCGCATGTTTCCCATTGCCAGCTACATCACCTATGCACTGCAGCACACCAAAAAACGCGTACATCTGGTGTCAGGCTTGGGCGGCATGTACCACGAGCAGATCCGCAGCATCGGCGAAGGCGACCTGATGATTGCCATTAGCTTCCAGCCTTATGGCCGCGAAACCCGCTACTGCGCTCGCGTAGCCAGCCAGAACAAAGCCAAGCTGCTGGTCATCACCGATAGCCAGCTCAGTCCACTGTGCCGCGACGCCGCCAGCATCCTCACCGTAAAAGAAGGCAGCGCCTTTGCCTTCCGCTCGATGAGCAGCACCATCAGCTTGTGTCAGGCCCTGTTCATTGCGCTGTCTTACCGGCTGGAGCTAGTGGTAGAAGAAACCCGCGACGCGGTCAGTTACGACGAGTAAGCAGCAAGGCCAGCAATACCAGGGCGGCACCGCTGCCCTGCTGCAGGCTGAAGCCGCTGCCATACCACCATGCGGCCAACAGTGCCGTCCACACCGGCTCAAGCAGCAGGATGAACGATGCCTGCGCTACCCCCAGCCTGCCCTGCCCCCAACCCTGCAAAACGAAACGCAAGCAAGTAGCGAGCAGCACACTGCCAAACAGCGGGAACCAACAAGCTTGCCACGCCAGCCCGCGCCAGCTCTCGAGTAACGCACTGGCTGCCAGACACGCCGCGCTCGCGACCAGCAACTGCCAGGCTGTGGCCTGCATCACCGGCATGGCTGCCATGTCGCGGCTGTTCACTGCCAGGTAGGCTGCCTGCCCGGCGGCAGCCAGCAGCAGCCAGCTTTCTGCTGCCGCCAAGACCCCGCCCGGCCGCCACGACAGGCACGCCATACCCGCCATGGCCACCGCCATCCCCAGCCAGGCACGCTGCGACAAGCCAGTACCCAGCAACACACGAGCGGCAAATGGCGCCAGCACAATCCCTAGACTGCTGATGAAGGCAGCGACCCCGACATGCTGACTCAGACTCAGGCCATAAACCCAGCACATCATGGCCAGCCCCAATAGCAGGCCGCCGCGCATGGCAGGGCGCCACACCCCGGGCTGCCAGTACTGCCGGCGCCACACAAGTCCGGCCAACACCAGTGCACTCAGCCCGAAACGGATTGCCATGAATAGCAAGGGGGGCAAGTAATGCAGTGCAGCTTTAGAAAACAGCCAGCCACTTGCAGCCAGCAGGGTTACTAACAGCAAGGCAACTTCTGGCAAACGACGATGAACAGCAGTCAGTGACATAGCAGTAACGTGCAAAAGCCCGGCAAAGCCGGGCTTGGGTAAAGAGGGGCGCTCAGCAGCAATCAGGCGCGGCGGTTACGCTGGCGGTACTGATCAGCCACCACGGCAGCAACAATGATCATGCCTTTCACGATCTCCTGGTAATAGGCATCGATGCGCAGGAAAGTAAAGCCCGAGGTCACCACACCCAGAATCAGTACACCGATCACAGTACCAGTGATGCGGCCAACCCCGCCGGCCAGCGAGGTGCCGCCAATCACAGCTGCGGCAATCGCGTCCAGCTCGTACATCATGCCCATGCCAGCCTGGCCGGACACCGCGCGGGCCGACGTCACCACCCCGGCCAGACCAGATAGCAAGCCGGCAACGGTGTACACGATCACCAGGTGCTTGTTGACGTTAATACCGGATACACGGGCTGCTGCACGGTTGGCGCCGATGGCGTAGGTGTACTTGCCGTAGCGGGTGTAACTCAGGATGACGTGGAATACCGCAGCCACACCCAAGAAAATCAGTACCGGCGTGATACCACTACCAATAGCGGCATAGTCATCAGACAACATGCTGATCGGTTCGCCTTCGGTGTACCACTTCGCCAGGCCACGTGCAGTGACCATCACACCCAGCGTGGCGATGAATGGCGGGATCGCGGTCTTGGCGATGACAAACCCATTAAGCAAACCACAGCACAGCCCCACCAACAGGCCTGCTAGCAGCGGCACCACCACCGGCAAGTCGGTCAGCGACGGAAAAATGGCGCGACCAAAGTCGGATGTCTGCGCCAGGCTGGCCGATACCATGGCGGTAAGCGCTACGACCGAGCCAGAGGACAAATCGATACCGTCCATGATGATGATCTGGGTAACGCCCACCGCGATGATACCTATCACCGATACCTGCAGAATCATGACCAACAGGCGGTCGGTATTAGCCAGAAAGCTTTGTCCTACCAAAAACCAGCCCAGTACCTCGAACAACAATGCTACGCCCATCAGGACAGCAAAGATGCGTGCCTCACCCGGCAGGCGGAATGTGGACTTGGCGGGCTTGCCTGCATTGCCGATCTGCCCTGCGTTGCTGATTGCCATATTGTGAATCCTCCGGTTTGGCGCCACGTGCGGCGCCTGTCTCTCTGTGTTTTTTGTCAGTCCTCAGTGTGACGCCAGTTGCATAATGCGAACCTGGTCTGCCTCACTGCGGTCCAAGATGCCGGTTACCCTGCCCTCATGCATCACCATCACGCGGTCGCTCATACCCAGTACCTCGGGTAGCTCGGACGAAATCATGATCACGGCCACACCCTGGCAGGCCAAGCGAGAAATCAGCCGATGAATTTCTGCCTTGGCGCCCACATCAATGCCACGGGTGGGTTCATCGAGAATCAGGATGCGCGGGTTGGTCAGCAGCCAGCGGCCAATCAGCACTTTCTGCTGGTTACCGCCAGACAAATTTTCCACCCGCTCGTACAGACCTGGCGCCTTCACCCGCAGCGCGGCGGACATCTCTTCGCACACACTGCTCAGGGCAGACTGGCGCACAAAACCTGCCTGCACGTTGTCGCCACCCAGCACCGAGATCTGCATGTTTTCTTGAATGCTCAACTTGAGGAAACACCCGGTGTCTTTGCGGTCTTCAGTCAGGAACGCCATACCATGCGACATGGCGACTTTGGGCGAACTGATAGTAACCGGCTGGCCAAACAGGGTGATGCTGCCGCTACTGGCCGGGGTAACGCCGAACAGGGTTTCCGCTACATTACTGCGGCCAGAGCCGATCAGCCCGGCCACACCGAGAATCTCGCCGCTGCGCAGCTCGAAACTAACATCTTGGAATACGCCATCCAGCGTCAGGTTCTGCACCGACATCACCACCTCGCCGATCTGCGCGGTTTCCTTCGGGAACATGTCGCCGACTTCGCGGCCAACCATCATGCGAATGATCTCGTCGCGGTCCAGCCGTTCAGTCTGCATGCAGCCGATGTAGCGACCGTCACGGAAGATGGTGACTTCGTCGGCGATTTCCGACAGTTCGTTCATTTTGTGAGTGATGTAAATAATGCCCTTACCCTGGGCACGCAGTGATTTGATGATCCGGAAAAGGTGGGCCACTTCGTGCTCAGTCAGCGCAGAGGTCGGCTCATCCATGATCAGCACATCAGAGTTGTACGACACGGCCTTGGCAATCTCCACCATCTGGCGTTCGGAAATGCTCAGGTCACGCACCAGGCTTTCCGGGTCAATATCGATGGCCAGTTCAGTCAGTAGCTGGCGAGTCATATCGGCCATGCGGCCGTGGTCGATCAGGCCGAAGCGGCCCAGTGGCTCGCGACGGATCCAGATATTTTCGGCTACGGTCATGTAAGGCATCAGGTTCAGTTCCTGATGGATCATGGCGATGCCTTTTTCCAGCGCGTCCAGTGGCGAGGCCAGAGCCACATCCTTGCCATTGAGGCGAAACACACCTTTATCGGGTGGCTGTACGCCAGCAAGAATCTTCATCAGTGTGGACTTGCCCGCACCATTTTCACCCATCAGGGCATGGACGGTACCATGACGCAAGCAGAACGAAGCATCATCCAGTGCCACCACACCCGGAAACTCCTTGCGCACGCCTTTCACTTCGATCAGCGGCACTGCTGTCGCCTTCTGCGGCGCAGCTTGGGTGGGCGTCACTTTTTCGGGGGCCAGACTCAGCATGGCTCGTCATCCTTATTGCTGGCCGTTTCCGACCCCACAAGGGCTGGAAACGGCCGTGGGTGGGTCACACTTAGTTACGAGCTTCGTAAGTCTTCAGGTTAGCTGGCGTCACCAGTTCGAACGGAATGTAGTTCATCGGGGGCACTTTCTCGCCCTTGGACAGTTTCAATGCCACATCGATGGCACCACGCCCCTGGCCTGCGCCATTCTGGAACACAGTCACTTTCAAGTCGCCATTCTTCATGGCTGTGAGCGCATCACGGGTAGCATCGATACCGGCTACGATCACGTTGTTACGCTTTGCCGCCTTCAATGCCTGGATTGCGCCTAGTGCCATCTCGTCATTGTTAGACACAACAGCATCAAATTTCACACCAGCACTCAGCCAGTTCATCATCAAGTCACGCCCTTCGGTCCGCGACCATTTTGCGGTCTGCTTCTCGACGATCTTGATGCCCTTGCATGCGGGGGTGGCAATAACGTCTTCAACGTCTTTGGTGCGTTGACGCGCTGCCTGGTTAGAAAGGTCACCCATCATCACCACGATATTGCCCTTGCCTCCCATCAGACGACATACCTCTTTCATCTGCAGAGTGCCCGACTCCAGCTCGTTGGAACCCACGAATGCCACCTTGGCAGGTAGCACGCGGTCGGCAGGCAGGCGGTTAACGTACACCAGAGGAATGCCGGCTGCGCTAGCCATCTTGCTGATTTTCGGGGTCACTTCGGTGTCCACAACGTTCACTACGATGGCGTCCACTTTCTGGGCAATAAAGTTCTGGACTTGCGAAAGCTGTTTGCCGATGTCATTCTGCGCATCCTCAAACTGGATGCTTACATCTTTCTGACTGGCCGCATGGGTTTTCATGCTATTGCGCACCACAGTCAGGAAGTTGTCGTCGAAGGCAGACATGGTAACGCCGATCTTGGCGGCAGAAGCCGGCATGGCTGCGGCGGTCAGGGACAGGAAAACCAGGGAACCAGCAAACTTGGTCATGCGTTTCATCGGTGTCTCTCCTTGTTGTGTAAATCGGTGCGACGGCAGGCGCTACTGCGCGGTGAGCCATGCGAATCCGTATGGCTAAGATAAGAGCAGCCGTCACAAATTGCAAATAAAATTTCACTGATTTTTTTATGTAGAAATTTATTTCCACAAACTTGCAACAGCCTTTTCGGTTGCTGCAATGCGGCAAATTTTGCTTTCCAATCACAAGCTTAGCGACAGAACGACAGACAACACCTGACAGATACTGCCAGTGCTCGCTTAACCATTTTCAGTTCATGGGCATAAAAAAAGGCCGCAATAGCGGCCTTGGTGAGGAAGAGTAAGATGGCCTCAGCGACGCTGGCGTAGGGCCGCTTGCTGGTGACGTGCCAGGGCTTCTCCCACTTGGCTACGGTTAGACACCTCCGGAATGCCGACCTGCCACCAAGTGCCCCCTTCCGGTGTGCACTGTGGGCCGTCGATACGCAGGCTAATCAGGTAACTGCGGCTGGCGGCGCGGGCGCGGTGCATCGCTGCTTCCAGTTCGACCACACTGTGCACGGTCTCTGCTTCGGCGCCCAGCGAACGGGCATTTAGCGCAAAATCGATATCTGGCGCACCATCCGGCCCGGTGAGGCAATCCTTGTACATATTGTTGAACTCGGCACCGCCGCAAGCCTGTTGCAGACGGTTGATGCAGGCGTAACCGGCATTATCCAGTAGCACCACGATCAACTTTTGCCCCAGCATCACCGAAGTGGCCAGCTCGTTATTGAGCATCATGTAGCTACCATCGCCCACCATCACGATCACCTCGCGCTCTGGCCGGGCCATTTTCACCCCCAATGCACCGGCCACCTCGTAACCCATGCACGAGTAGCCGTATTCCATGTGATAGCCACCCGGACGGCTGGTACGCCACAGCTTGTGCAGCTCGGCCGGCAAGGTACCGGCCGCGCACACCACGATATCGTTATCGCAGGAGTTGGCCGCAGACGCCTGCACCGCGCCGATGGCTTCGGCGTAGGTGGGCAACGCTGCACGTGGACTGACCACGATCTCGCTGACCTGACGGCGCCAGGCGTCACACAGCCGAGTGGCATGCGCTTGCCAACCACTATCGGCACGCCAGTCGCCCAGCGCGGCAGACAAGGCGGCTAGGCCGGCACGCGCGTCGGCCTGGGCACTGACCCCACCCCACTTGATCGCATCGAAAGTATTGACGTTGATCGAGAGCAGCTTCGCCCCAGCGTACAGCGCGTGCGAGCCAGTAGTGAAATCCTGCAAACGCGTGCCTACAGCCAGCACCACATCCGCATCCTCGGCTAGCGCATTGGCCGCCGGGCTGCCAGTTACCCCAACCGATCCGGCCAGCAGCGAGTGCTGCCATGACAGTGCACCCTTGCCTGCCTGGCTCTCGCCAACCGGAATACCGTGCCGCTCGGCAAATGCCTGTAGTGCGGCCGGACCACCTTCGCTATACAGCACGCCGCCACCCGTGACGATCATCGGGCGTTTGGCATCGCGCAGGATGGCTGCCAAGGCCTGGATTTCGGCATCTTCTGGCGGTGGCTGGCGGAAACGCACCACTCGCTCATCAAAGAAAGCCAGCGGCCAATCGAAGGCCTGCGCCTGTACATCTTGCGGCAGCGCCAGCGTCACCGGGCCGCACAGCGCCGGGTCGGTCAGATAGGCGATGGCACGCGGCAGTGCCGTTAGCAGCTGATCGGGCACCACGATACGATCGAAATAGCGTGATACCGGGCGCAGGGTATCTACGGCCGATACGCCGCCGTCGTGGAAATCTTCCACTTGCTGCAACACCGGGTCCGGTGCACGGCTGACAAAGATGTCACCCGGCAGCAGCAGCATGGGCAAGCGGTTGACGTGTGCCACCCCTGCCGCCGTCACCAGATTGGTACATCCGGGTCCAATGGAGGTACTGACTGCCATCATGCGACGGCGGAAGTGCGCTTTGGCGTAAGCAGTGGCCGCCAGCGCCATGCCCTGCTCGTTGTGGGCTCGGAAGGTAGGTAGTTGCTCACGCATGGCGTGGAGCGCCTCGCCGAGACCGGCTACGTTGCCGTGGCCGAAGATGGCCCATACCCCGCCAAACAGGCGCTCGCGGTGGCCATGTTCGTCTTCCACATATTGCGCAGCCAGATAGCGCACCAGCGCCTGGGCTACGGTCAAGCGTATCGTTTTCACTTTTGTCTCCTTGTCCTGTGTTGCCCGGTGTGCGGCCAAGCGTGCGCATACCGGCGGCTACCCGTTCACGATATAGGAAGCCGCCCAAATTGCAAATTATTTTCTTATTTTTAACTTTACGGAAATTATTTTCCGTTGCTTATTCGGCAAGATAGCGCTCGCCTCGCATATTCTCCGGCACGTACAGGCGGAACTCGCCCCCCTGCTCGCTTCCAGGTACAGGTGGTGCCAGCCCCAGCGCCGCCAGCACATGCTGGATGGCACGTAGTGCCTGTGTATCCGGGTCTTGGTCAATCACTACATCCAGTAGCCCCTCCTGCATGTACTGCCGATGATCGTCAGACAGCTCATGGGTAATCCAGCACACCTTGTGCGCCACAAAGCGCCGCAGTGCCGCCACCACGCCGGGCGAACCCGCACCGGTGTTGTAGATGGCCGCAATGCCTTCGCCGCGGCGGAAGGCGTCGCTGAGCGCCAAATAGCACTGGTCAGGGTCGTCGCGCGTTTCCCGGCTGACGGCATCACACAGCAGGTGCG
Source organism: Vogesella sp. (assembly GCF_046297735.1). Lineage (NCBI taxonomy): Bacteria > Pseudomonadati > Pseudomonadota > Betaproteobacteria > Neisseriales > Chromobacteriaceae > Vogesella > Vogesella sp. Next base: position 8,612 of record NZ_JBKBHK010000024.1, on the reverse strand, counting down.
GCAGGCCGGCCAGCGCATCGCGACAGCCCTGGCTGCGTTCACGGTGGCCACGGTAGTCGCGGCGGCTGCTGAGAATCAGCACACGGCCACCCTGAGGGCAATAGCGTCCGATCAAGTGGCCAGCGGTGCGCCCCGCCGCGTAGTTGTCGATGCCGACGTAGGCAGCTGAGGGCAAGGCCTCTACCCGAGTCACCACCATCACCACATGCTCACCGCGCAGCTGAGCCTGATGCAGCGCCTGTCGACTGGCCTCGGAGTCGGGAGCTGCCACGATCAACGCCCGCCGCGGATAGCGGCGCGGTGCCAGCACGCGCAACAGTGCTGCCTCATCGTTGTCGGGAACGCTGACGCGGTGTACCACCAGACGCCGGTCCAGCATGGCAACGATGCGCTGAAAGGCCTGACCCAGGCGCCGGAAAAACGGCGAGCGATTGTCCGGCAGCACGATATCCACGTGCAGTAAACCGGTATCCACCTCTGGCAATAGCCGGGGGATACCCAACTCGCGAGCAGCTGCCACCACTTTTTCACGTGCCTTGCGCGACACACTGCCACGCTCATTCAGTACACGGTCGACCGTAGTGATGCTGACGCCAGCGGCGTCAGCAATATCGCTGAAACGCGCTGAGCGTTTGCGACGTGCTGAGGAAGTCAAATGCGGTCTCCTTTTCACACTTATTTACGCTTACCACCAAGAGCAGCACGGCAGGCCTGAGTAGGGCCATCCCACCATTTTGACGAAATATCGTCAAAACACCAGCAGCGCGTGTGTCTTTCCACGCCTAGATTAGCTGGCAACGGCAAGACAGCAACATAAGCCGCACACACCAGGAGACACATCATGAAGATTGCCCTCGACCCTTACATGCACCGCCATCTGGCCTTGCCGGATCTGGTTGCCAAAACTGCAGAACTGGGTTTCGACCAGATCGAACTGTCGCCCCGCGCTGACTTTCTCGACTGGTGGGTCTACCCACGCGCCACCCGTGACCGCATGGAAGCATTCAAGCAGGCACTACGCCAGCATCAGGTCGGACTGGCTAGCTTGCAACCCATGTACCGCTGGGCCAGCCCGTTTGAAGACGAGCGCCAATGGGCCATGCGCTGCTGGAAGAAAGCCATCGAAGTCGCCATCGAGATGGAGTGCCCGCTGATGATCAGCGAATTCGGCCGGGGTGCCTCGCCCGAACGATCGGTCGGCGAACGGCCAGGTACCAACACCCGCGAGCTGTGCGAAGCGGCGTGGTTTCGCTCCATGGACGAGCTACTGCCCATCTTTGAACGTGAAGGTATCACGCTGTCAGTAGAGCCTCACCCAGAAGACTGGGTGGAACAGCTGCAACCCGCCATTGACATCGTCAAGAACATCGGATCCAGCGCGCTGAAAATCAGCTATATCGCACCACATACTTTCTATTACGGCGACGACCTGGCGGGACAACTGCGCGAAGCGGCTCCTCTGCTGGCACACGTCCGCGTGGCCGACACTTTCAACCATAAAGCCAGCTCCCAGCTGCGCTATATCGTCAACCCGCCTGGCTCCAGCCACATCCGTGTGCACCAGCACCTGGACATCGGCCAAGGAGAAATCGACTGGGATACCTTCTTTGCCACCCTGGCAGACATCGGCTTCGACGGGGTGCTGTCGTCCTGCGTGTTTGCCTGGGAAGAGCGCGCCGACGAATCCGGCCACTTCATGCGCCAGCAAATTCAGCAATACCTGAACCGTCACGCCCGCTGACACCCACTCACCCCCTCTGGAGACTTAGCCCATGACTCAGCTCAACTTTGCCATCAACCGCATCAGCGCCCCGCGCCTGTCGTTTACCGACTATCTGGCTATGTGCCAGCGCCTGGGCGTCAGCACCATCGAAATCCGCAACGACCTGCAAGGTGTGGAGATCAGCGATGGCACCGACCCGGCTGCCATTCGTGACGCCGCCAGTGCTGCCGGCATCCGCATCCGTTCCATCAATGCGCTGTACCCGTTTGATGTATTCGACAGCGCACTGGAGGCTCATGCCCGCAAGCTGGCTGCCTACGCCCGTGACTGCGGTGCCGAAGCTCTGGTGATGTGCCCGCTGAACAGCCGCGAAGACAAGCGTACCGCCAGCGACCGCTACAGCGACCTGGTGCACGCGCTGAAACAGCTGCGCCCCATTCTGGACGACCACGGCATTACCGGGCTGGTCGAGCCGCTAGGCTTCGAGGAGTGCTCTCTGCGTCGCAAGTCTGATGCTGTCAAAGCCATCTTTGATGCTGCTGGCGAGCGCCACTACCGCCTAGTACACGACACCTTCCACCATCACCTGTCCGGCGAAGACATCTTCTTTCCCGAACTGACAGGCCTGGTGCATATCTCCGGCGTGGAGTCTACCGAGCTGGCCAGCAACCAAATGCGTGACGGCCACCGCGTGCTGGTAGGCGAAGCCGACCGCCTGGGCAATATCCGCCAGCTTCAAACACTGCTGGCACGCGGCTACAACGGCGTAGTGTCGTTCGAGCCGTTTGCCGCCGACATCATGGAAGCCAGCGATAGCGAAGCCCTTCTCCAACGCAGCATGGCATTTATCCGCCAGTCACTCGCCTGAATCCACGTCCGGCCGCTTACTGCGGCCAACCCTGACAACACAGAGACAAGGAAAACAACATGACCCTTAAAATTGGTGTAATCGGTACTGGCGCCATCGGCCAAGACCACATCCGCCGCCTGAGCCAGACCCTGTCCGGCGCCCGCGTGGTAGCCGTCAACGACATCAATGCCCAGCAGGCCCGTGATACCGTGGGCCGTTACCAGCTGGACGCCATCGTACATACCGATGCGCACGCACTGGTTGCCGACCCGGCAGTAGAGGCTGTACTGGTGACCTCTTGGGGGCCGACGCACGAAGAGTTCGTATTGGCCGCCATCGCTAAAGGCAAGCCGGTATTCTGCGAAAAACCGCTGGCTGTTACCGCAGAAGGCTGCCAACGCATCGTAGAAGCTGAAATAGCACACGGCAAACGGCTGGTACAAGTAGGCTTCATGCGCCCCTACGATGCTGGCTACCGCGCCCTGAAAGATGTGATCACCAGCGGCAAGATCGGTGAGCCGCTGATGCTGCACTGCGCCCACCGCAACCCCAGTGTTGGCGACAGCTACACCACCCCGATGGCCATTACTGATACGCTGATTCACGAACTGGACGTGCTGCGCTGGCTGCTGGATGACGACTACGTCTCCGCCCAGGTTGTTTACCCGCGCAAGACCAGTCACGCCGCTAGCCATCTGGCAGACCCGCAGATCGTGCTGCTGGAAACAGTCAAGGGTGTGCGCATCGACGTGGAAATCTTCGTCAACTGCCAGTACGGCTACGACATCCAGTGCAGCGTGGTAGGTGAGAGCGGTGTGGCCAACCTGCCGGAGCCCGCCAGCGTACTGATGCGCAGCGATGCCCGCCTGGGCACCACCATCCTCACCGACTGGAAGCAGCGCTTTATTGATGCCTACGACGTGGAACTGCAAGCTTTCATCAACGGCGTACGTGATGGTGCCCTCACCGGCCCGTCGGCCTGGGACGGTTTTGCCGCTGCCGTGGCTGCCGATGCCTGCGTGAAAGCCCAGGAAACTCGTGGCGTGGAGGCTATCACCATGCCACCGCGCCCGGCCTTCTACGGCTAAGCTAGCTGGTCAGACAGGCCGTACCCGGGGGGCTTTCACTGTCAGTGCCAACCGGGTACGGCTTGCTGTTGCAGCCAGCGCACAGCAATGCATTGAACAATATTTTCTTTTGAATTTATATTTGAGAAATTAATTTCTAACAATATACTGTGCTCAACGGTCAAGCGGCCAGCACACACCGCGACAGACTGGCATAACAAACCCCGACCCGGAGAGCACCATGATTGAAGTAGCCCTGTTTGGCGCCGGTCGCATCGGCAAGATCCATGCGGCCAACCTGTTTGCCCACCAAGGCGTGCGCCTGAAGTACGTGGTGGATACCCATGCGCCTTCGGCCCAGGCATTGGCAGAACAATACGGCGCCACCGTCAGCGATACCGATACCGCACTCGGCGATGGCAGTGTTGGCGCCGTGGTCATTGCCAGTAGTACCGACACACACGCCGAACTGATCCTGCGTGCCGCTGCCGCCGGCAAGGCTATCTTCTGCGAAAAACCGGTCGACCTCGACCTGGCCCGCGCCCGCGACTGCGCAGCGGCGGTCGCCCAGGCTAGCGTACCGTGCGTCATCGGCTTCCAGCGCCGCTACGACCCCACCTTTGCTGCCGTAAAAACCCGCATCGAGGCTGGCGAAATCGGCACCCCGGAGATGCTGGTGGTCACCAGCCGCGACCCGGGTGCCCCGCCGGTGGACTACATCAAACGCTCCGGCGGCATCTTTAAAGACATGCTGATTCACGACTTCGATATCTGCCGCTGGATTCTCGATGACGAAGTGGTGGCCGTGCACGCCAGCGCCAGCGTGCTGACCGACCCGGCCATTGCCGACGCCGGCGATGCAGACTGCACCGCGGTTACCCTGCGCACCCGCAGTGGCCGCCTGTGCCAGATCAACACCAGCCGCCGCGCCGCCTACGGCTACGACCAGCGCTTCGAAGTGCTGGGCAGCGACGGCATGCTGCAAGCCGGCAACCACCGCCCCACCGAGGTTACCGCCTACGGCAGCCGCCAAGTCAGCAGCGACTTGCCGCAACACTTCTTCCTGGAACGCTACCAGGCTGCCTACGCAGGCGAAATGGCACACTTCTTCCGTGTGATTACCCAGGGCGAAACGCCGCGCACCACGGTACAGGACGGCGTAAAAGCGCTGGAGCTAGCCGATGCCGCCACCCGATCCTGGCAAGAAGGCCGCGCCATTACCCTGTAACCCTTGCCAACACTGTTGCGCTGCGCCGCCCGCCTACCGGGTACCGGCGCGGCCTGCATGCCGCCCACCGGACGATAGGAACGGTATACGGGCACGCAGCGCAGCAGCGGCAACCCGTCGGAATAACCCATGAGCACAGTACGTATCGGCATTGTCGGCCTCGGCCGACTGGGTCGCCGCCATGCGGCCAACCTGCAACACACCCAGGGCGCATGGCTGCAAGCCGCCTGCAGCCCGCTGGCAGAAGAGCGCGACTGGGCTGCCACCGCCCTGCCCGGCTGCACCTTGTACAGCGATTACGATGCGCTGCTGCAAGACTCGCAAGTGGATGCCGTGTTTCTGGTTACCCCCACCTCGCTGCACGCAGATCAGATCATTGCCGCCCTGCGCGCCGGCAAGCACGTGTTCTGCGAAAAGCCGCTAGCGCTGAATGTAGAAGACTGCCTGGCCGTGGAAGAAGAGGCATGCCGCCATCCGCAGCTGAAAGTGATGATCGGCTTCGTGCGCCGCTTTGACGCCAGCTACCGCAACGCGGCCGCGCTACTGACCGCAGGCGAGCTGGGCCACCCGTACATGGTGCGCTCGCAAACATGCGACAAGAACGACGAGTCCGGCTTCTTCGTGCGCTTTTCCGGCAGCAGCGGCGGCATCTTCCTCGATTGCAGCATCCACGACATCGACCTGGCGCGCTGGCTGCTGGGCAACCCCAAACCCAAGCGCGTCTGGGCTACCGGCACCAATGCCTTGCACCCGGCACTGGCCGAACATCAGGACGTGGACAACGGGATTGCCATGTGCGAGTTCGAAGGCGGACAGCTGGCCTGCTTTTTTGCCTCGCGCACGCTGGCCCACGGCCACGAAACCCTCACCGAAATCTTTGCCACCGCAGGCCGCTTGAGCGTGGGCGCCAACCCGCGTGCCGATCGTGTGGAAATCAGCGACGCCAGCGGCATCCGCAATACCTGCGTGCAGGATTTCTACCAGCGCTTTGCCGATGCCTTCGTCACCGAAGCGCAAGTATTTGTCGACACCATCCGTCACGATCGTCCATCTCCGGTGACGCTGGAGGACGCACGCGAAGCCACCCGCATAGGTCTGGCCATTACCCAAGCCTTCCGCAGCAACGAGGCCGTCACGCTGTAGCAACCGTGTTTTCTCACCCTCCTTTGATAGCCCGCCCACAAGGCGGGCTTTTTTTGGTTCTTCACAAAAAAGTATGGAGTACATCTAGCCACGTCTACAGCCATCGACGAAAAACTTACAATACAATGTCTTTAAACAAGAAAATCTTTAGCAAGAAAGTGCAACTACTGCGATCGAGCTACATTTTAACCATGCAGCCAAGAACGACAAAGGCGACCTAGCCCCTCAGCTAAATCCATACTGGATCTGTACAGCCGAAAAGCACGCTGCCTGAAGCACAGACAGGAGATGATGAAATGGTACAGCGACTGGCTGGATGTACTCGAAAAGCGCGGGGAGTTTGTAAAACCGGCTGACTTTACGATAAGTGACAAGTGGCAAGTGAGATGTATGGATGTTACTCATTCCTCCAGCTTCGAGACTGAATATTTCGTCTTACTGGTCGGTGGATTCGGCAGATTGAATCGCCCCCACTTTCCTAGATACCTCGTGAGCCTCACACTAGGCCCTAGAAGGAGGTGTCATGAGCAAGCCGCGTTTTCCTGAAGAGTTCAAGATTGAAGCTGTCAAGCAGGTAACCGAGCGTGGTTATCCTGTTGCCGAAGTCGCCAGTCGCCTCGGTGTGTCGGCGCACAGCCTGTATCAATGGCTGAAGCGCTACGACCCCAAGCGTGCCATTCCTGCCGAATCCACCGAACAGCAAGCCGAAATACGGCGTCTCAAGGCTGAGCTGAAGCGGGTGACCGAGGAGCGCGACATCCTAAAAAAGGGTTCTTCACGGAATAGTGGGAACGTGATGTAAACGTCAGACGTGAGAACGGCGGTGCAAGGTAAGCTGTTTGTGCAACCAAACCAGCCAACCCACACCGCCATTCTCATGTCCAATGATATGCGCCACCTCCCGTTCTGGGAAGGCTTCACCGTCACCGGCTTCCAGCGCCACGCCGATGCCCTCCACTTGAACCTGGAGCCAACACCCGACACCCCACCCCGTTGCAGCGGCTGCCAGCGCGTCGGCAGCCCCGTGCATGAGTACCGTTGGCGCACCCTACGCGACCTGCCCATCCTCGGCCACCCCGTCTGGCTGCGCGTCAGGCTACGCCGCGTGCACTGCCCGTACTGCGGCCCGAAACAGGAACAAGTCCGCTGGCTCGACCGCTACGCCCGCCTGACCTGCCGTTTGGCCGAAACGGTCGCGCATTGGTGCAGCAAGCTGCCGATTCGTCACGCCGCCGCGCTGTTTGGTTTGCACCGGGACACCGTCCGTCTGCTGGAGCGTCGCCGCCTGGCCCAGCAACTGAGCGCCTTGCCCGAGCCTGAGCCGCGCCGCCTGGTGATGGACGAATTTGCACTCTACAAAGGCCATCGCTACGCCACCGTTGTCATGGACGCCGATACCCGGCGGGTGTTGTGGGTGGGCGAAGGGCGCAGCCGGGAGGCGATCCGGCCGTTCTTTACGTGGCTGGGGCCGGCGCGCTGTGCGCGCATCGAAGCAGTCGCCATGGACATGAATACAGCTTTTGATCTGGAGGTGAAGGCACACTGCCCGCAGGCGCGGGTGGTCTACGACCTGTTTCACGTCGTGGCCAAATACGGGCGGGAGGTGATCGACCGGGTGCGTGTGGACGAGGCCAATCGTCTGCGCGATGACCGCCCGACCCGTCGGGTGATCAAGCAGTCGCGTTGGCTGCTGTTGCGCAACCCGGAGAACCTGAAGCACGCTGGGCAGCGCATCCGTTTGGACGAGTTGCTGGCAGCCAATCAGGCCTTGGCGACGGTGTACGTGATGAAAGCCGGACTGAAGGCGCTGTGGAATGCACAGACAGGCTGGGCGTGGCGGCGGGCGTGGAAGGACTGGCTGGCGCAAGCCAGGGAAAGCGGTATCGAATCCTTGGCGCGCTTCGCCAAGCGGCTATCGGGCTACTGGCGGGGCATCCTGAGCCGGGTGCGCTGGTCGATGCACACCGGCCAGCTGGAGGGCATCAACAACCGGATCAAGGTGATGAAGCGGATGGCCTATGGCTACCGGGACAGCGAGTACTTCTTCCTGAAGATCAAAGCCGCTTTCCCCGGTAATCCGTGAAGAACCTAAAAAAGGCCGCCGCATACTTTGCCAAGGAGTCCGGGTAAGGTATGCCTTCATCCGGACTCATGAGCAGCAGTTTCCTGTTCGACGTCTGTGTCGTGCCATGGCTTTGCATCCCAGTGGCTACTACGCCTGGAAAGCCTCTCCGCATTCACCTCGTGCGCGCGAAGACCAGCGCTTACTGGGGCAAATCAAGCAGGCCTGGCTAGAAAGTGGCGGTGTCTATGGCTACCGCAAGGTCTATGACGACCTGCAGGCACAGGGAGAGCGTTGCGGTAAACATCGCGTGGCACGACTGATGAAGCAGGAGGGTCTGCGTTCGCAGACGGGCTACCACCGACGCCCCGGGCATTACAGTGGCCGACCGGCGGTAGTGGTACCGAACCATCTGCAACGCCAGTTCACTGTGGATGCGCCGAATAAGGTCTGGGTGACGGATATCACGTACATCCGCACGCATGAGGGATGGTTGTACCTGGCGGTGGTGCTCGACCTGTTCTCGCGACAGGTCATTG
>NZ_JBKBHK010000023.1:0-33696 GCF_046297735.1 Vogesella sp. | reverse complement strand
TGCTGTCGCTGGTGATGCCATCACCTTGTTTGCCGCTGTCGCTGGCCGGGTCGAGCTGGGCGGTCAGCGTCGGCGGCGTGCCCAGGCTGTAGTCTTCGCTGTCGCTCACGGTGGTGCTGTTACCGGCGGCGTCGGTGGTGGTGACGCTGGCGTCTACCGTGGTGTCGGGGTCGGCCAGCAGGTCGCTACCCGGTACGTTGATGCTGAAGGTCTTGTCAGCCGCCACGGTGCCGGTGAAGGTCTTGCCGTTGACGGTGAGGGTAACGGTGTCGCCCGCTTTGGCGTCGCCACCCACACTACCGGTCACCGGAATCTGCTGTCCGGCCTCGGTGGCGTTGATGACGTTATCGGCGGTGATGCTGTTCAGCGTGATGCTGGCGGCCGGTGGCGTGGTGTCGATGGTGACCGGCACGCTGCTGCTGGTGGTATTACCGGCCGGGTCGGTGGCGGTCACCGGGAAGTTGGCCGCGCCGTCCGGCAACGGCTGCGTCGGGGTGACGCTCCACGTGCCGTCCGGTTTGACGGTGGTGGTCAGTACTTCACCGGTGGGGCTGGTAACGGTGATGGTGTTGCCCGGCTCACCGGTACCGCTGATCGTCGGCGTGTTGTCGTTGGTGATGCCATCGCCTTGGGTACCGCTGTCGCTGGCCGGGTCGAGCTTGGCGGTCAACGCCGGCGCAGTGGTATCGATGCGGGCGCTGTCGCTGGCCACATTGGACTGGTTGCCGGCGGCGTCGGTGACCTGGGCGCTCACCGTGAGGGTGCTGCCGCTGGCCGGAGCCTGCAGCTCGACGATGACCTGACCGGCGGCGATCTGCGCCGGGGTCAGCGTGATGGCCTGGGTGGCGTTGCCGTTGGCACTGACGGTGAGCAGGTCGCCAGCGATGGCGCCGACCGGCAGGGTGACGGTGACACCGACGCTGCCTTGCAGTTCGCTCTGGTTGATCACACCGTCGTTGTTGGCGTCTTCGGTAATGCTGACGCTGACGCCGCTGAGGTCGCTGCGGTCCACTTTGGCGCTGTCGGCGCCTGGCGCACTGCTGTTACCGGCAGCATCCACAATGACGGCGCTGACGTCCAACATGGTGTCTTGTGCCGGCAGCGGGGTGGTGGCGGTGACGTAACCGTTGGCCTTGTCGGCGGCGCTGATCACCACGTCCTGGGTGACGCCATTGGCGGTGACCTTGACGGTATCGCCCACCTCGACTTTGCTCGGGTCGAAGGCGACTTTGAGGTCAACCGGCCCTTGCGATTCGCTGGCATTGATGAAGCCGTCGTTGTTGGCGTCTTCGGTGATGGTAACGGTCGGTGCGGCGCCGGCGTTGGGGACGGCGCTGTCGATGGTGACCGGCACGCTGCTGCTGGTGCTGTTGCCGGCCGGGTCGGTGGCGGTCACCAGGAAGTTGGCCGCACCGTCCGGCAGCGGCTGCGTCGGGGTGACGCTCCACGTGCCATCCGGTTGAACGGTGGTGATCATCACTTCACCGGTGGGGCTGGTAACGGTGATGGTGTTACCCGGCTCGCCGGTGCCGCTGAGGGTCGGGGTGTTGTCGTTGGTAATGCCGTCGCCCGGCGTGCCGCTGTCGCTGGCCGGATCGAGCTGGGCGGTTAGTGTCGGTGCGGTGGTGTCAACGCTATAGCCTTCACTCGCGGTGGCGGTGGTGCTGTTGCCGGCGGCGTCGGTGGTGGTGACGCTGGCGTCGATGGTCTTGTCGCTATCGGCGACCAGGTCGGCACCCGGTACCGGGATGCTGAAGGTCTTGTCGGCGGCAACGGTACCGGTGAAGGTCTTGCCGTTGACGGTGAGGGTGACGGTGTCGCCCGCTTTGACGTCGCCACCGACGCTGCCGGTAATGGCGATGTCTTGCTTGGACTCAGCGGCATTGATCACGTCGTCCGGCGTGATGTTGGCGTTCAGCGTGACGCTGGCGGCCGGCAGCGTGGTGTCGATGGTGACCGGCACGCTGCTACTGGTGCTGTTGCCGGCCGGGTCGGTGGCGGTCACCGGGAAGTTGGCCGCGCCGTCCGGCAGCGGCTGCGTCGGGGTGACGCTCCAGGTGCCGTCCGGCTGGACGGTGGTGGTCATCACTTCACCGGTGGGGCTGGTGACGGTAATGGTATTGCCCGGCTCACCGGTGCCGCTGAGGGTCGGGGTGTTGTCGTTGGTGATGCCGTCACCCGGCGTGCCGCTGTCGCTGGCCGGGTCGAGCTGGGCGGTCAGTGTCGGTGCGGTGGTGTCAACGCTATAGCCTTCGCTCGCGGTGGCGGTGCTGCTGTTGCCGGCGGCGTCGGTGGTGGTGACGCTGGCGTCGATGGTCTTGTCGCTATCGGCCACCAGGTCGGCACCCGGCACCGGGATGCTGAAGGTGTTGTCGGCGGCAACGGTACCGGTGAAGGTCTTGCCGTTGACGGTGAGGGTGACGGTGTCGCCGACTTTGGCGTCACCACCGACGCTGCCGGCGATGGCGATGTCTTGCTTGGACTCGGCGGCATTGATCACGTCGTCCGGCGTGATGTTGGCGTCCAGCGTGACGCTGGCGGCCGGCGGCGTGGTGTCGATGGTAACCGGCACGGTGCTGCTGGTGCTGTTGCCGGCCGGGTCGGTAGCGGTCACCGGGAAGTTGGCCGCGCCGTCGGGCAGCGGCTGCGTCGGGGTGACGCTCCAGGTGCCATCCGGTTGGACGGTGGTGGTCAGCACTTCACCGGTGGGGCTGGTGACAGTGATGGTATTGCCCGGCTCGCCGGTACCGCTGATGGTCGGCGTGTTGTCGTTGGTGATGCCGTCGCCCAGCGTGCCGCTGTCGCTGGCCGGGTCGAGCTGACCAGTCAGTGCCGGCCCTTTAGTATCAACCGTCACCGGGACGGTTGTACTGGTGGTATTGCCTGCCGGGTCGGTGGCCGTAATGTTGATGGTGTTGCCGCCATCGGGCAGTGGCCGCGTCGGTGTGGCAGTCCAGCTACCATCCGGGTTAACTGTCGTGGTCAATACTTCGCCAATCGGCGTGGTAACGGTGATGATATTGCCCGGCTCGCCGGTACCACTGATAGTCGGGGTATTGTCGTTGGTGATGCCATCTCCCTTGGTACCGCTGTCACTGGCGGGATCGAGTACGACAGTCAACGTCGGCGGGGTAATATCCTCAACATCGTCATCGTCCAAGGCAAGCTGTGGCACGACACCATCGAGCACAACACCGCTGCTGAGGCTCAACGGCTGGATGGTTTCGGCTATGCGGGCGATACGAACAAAGGAGACGCCCCCCTCGTCAGCGCCGCCAGCCGTTAGACCGGCTGCGGTTTCTTCCAGGTTCTGTAACGGATCCTGCCCTTGCTCCAGGGCAGCAAGCACACTGCGCGCCTGCGCATCGAGCGGACGGATTGCATTGTCGGTAGCATCGGTAGTGGGCGGGCTGAATACCTCGGCGCTCAATAGCAATTCACGCTGATCTTCCACCCTCACGACGTTGCCGTTATTGCTTTGGAGTTCGATGAATGCACCATCCGGAACGATGATGCGTTCACCCAGTGCAACAACGTCACCCGCTTGTAGCAAACGGCTGGTGCCATCTGGCGCCACTGCCATTACTTTACCGGAAATTGCAATTACTTTGCCTTGTGTATTGGTAGTGTCCGCCATGATAAAGCCCCATACATTGTTGTCGTAGCTAACAATGTAGTGGGGCTTTTAATTGAATCCCTATTGTACCGAAGGGCAGAAATTATCTACACCGCCAATTTCAATAATAACTGTATTCTATCCGATACATCGAACTTTGCAAAAATGGCAGTCAGATGCGCCTTGACTGTGCGCTCCGAAATATCCATTTGTTTTGCAATAGATTTATTACTCATGCCGGTTTTCAGGTATTGAACCACTTCTCGCTCGCGCTCTGTCAACTGGGATAGCAGCGCATGCTCCGGCTTGGCCAGTTGGCCGAAACGGGCACATAGTTGCTGCATCAAGCCGACACCTACCCATAAACCGCCGGACTCCACCACGGCCGCTGTCTGCCTGAGGGTTTCGGGCAATGAGAACGCATGCAAATAACCAGCGGCTCCACGCCCCAACCAGTCAACCGCAGCGGCATCGCTGGGCGTACTGCTAAGCACAATGACTCTGGCTGTGCCAAAGTCGCCGCGACACAACCTGCCAATCAGCTCAGGGTCCTGATTATCGGCATCCACCCAAACCAGATCCCCGCTATTTATTTTGCTTTCGGTAGCAAAACGCCATAGTGAATCGTGATATTCAATAAAAGAACCCAGCGCATGCGATAAATGGTCTCTTAAAGAAAAACTAGAAGATATCAGCAATGTATACATTCTTATCGCTCACTCAATGCCTGCGCTTTGGCGCGCAGAACCGGCTTAAGCAAGTAATTGAGCACGCTCTTATTGCCGGTAATGATGTCAACTTCCGCGGTCATGCCAGGAATGATGGGTAGTTTGCCTTCTGTACCGAGATGAGAAGAGTCGGTTTTCACTCTGACAACATAGTAAGTGTTGCCCTTCTCATCGGTAATGGAGTCGGCACCGATCTGCTGCAGCGAACCCTTGAGCCCGCCATAGATGGTGGAGTCATAGGCGGTAAAGCGCACGAAGACACGCTGCCCCGGGTGTAAGAAGGCGATATCACGCGGCGAGATTTTGGCTTCGATCAGCAAGGACTCATCTAACGGTACGATTTCCAGAATATCGCGGCCGGGCTGCACAACGCCGCCCACCGTATTCACCAGCAGGCGTTTTACTTCACCGCGCACAGGCGAGCGAATTTCAGTCAACTTCACTTTGTCCTGCAACGCGGCGTTACCGGCACCCAGCGTGCTGAGTTTGGCGAGTGTTTCCGATAGCTCGGTACTAGCCTGGTTACGGAACGCCAGTTCTACCTCCTGAATCTTGCGTGAGGCCTCGCTGATGGCGGACTGGATCTTGGGCACCTGGGCATTAGCCATATCGCGCTCACCACGATAGCGTGATACATCACGCTCCAGTCGCAAGATATCTACCTCGGATACAGCGCCCGATTTGAGCAGCGGGCGAGTAACATTCAGCTCGCGCTGCGTCAGCTCCAGGCCCTGGTTAGCCTGATCACGGCGGGCACGTGCCTCATTCAGTTCTTGTGTACGCTGCGACAGCTGCTGGCGGGCAATCGACAGATTCGCCTCTAGTTCCATGCGCTTCGATTGATACAGCTCCATTTCCTGACGGGCGATTTCGGGCGCTTTTTCGGATACATCCGGCGGCAAAGAAAAAGGTCTGCCTTCAGCAAGGGCACGTAGCCGTGACGCCTTGGCCTGCAAAGAAATCAGTTGCGACTGGTTTTCGTTGAGCGAAGAGACAAAACGGGTGTTATCCACTTGCAGCAATAGCTGGCCGCGCTCAACGATATCGCCCTCTTTCACCAGGATTTTCGATACCACGCCACCATCCAAGCTTTGCAGATGCTGCACCTGGCTGGTGGGTACCACCTTACCTTCACCACGGGCTACTTCGTCCAGCGTTGCCAGCGCAGACCAGATCAGCGCAGTAACAATAAACAGACCAATGGTCCAGATGAACATGCGCGGACGGCGCGGATCTTGCGCCAGGATGGCCCACTCGGCATCGGACGCAAAGTCTTGTCGATCTTGCAGGTCTTCTGCAGACGACCAGCCCAGGATTTTCTGGATCAGCGGATTGGTCGAGTTGCGCAGTTTTTCCAGTCGGGTTTTCAGCCAGTTCATGCTTGCGCCCTCCCGATCTTGCCCTGCTGCAGGGCCTGTACCACTTCTTGCTTGGGCCCGTCGGCCAGAATGCGGCCTTGGTCGATGACGATGATGCGATCGACCAGATCGAGCAGGGAGGTATGGTGCGTCACCAGAATCAGCGTCTTGCCGCTGACGATCTTTTCGAAGGTACGCTTCATGGCAGATTCGGTACTGTGGTCCATATTGCTGGTAGGCTCATCCAGCAGCAGGATGGGCGGCGCATTCAGCAAGGCACGAGCGATGGTCACCGCCTTGCGCTGGCCGCCGGATAGCGATTCGCCACGCTCACCGATAACCATGTCGAAACCATCCGGATGGGTGTTAATGAATTCGGTCAAACCAGCCAGTTCGGCGGCTGCCGCGATGGTGGCATCGTGCACATGGGGCTGACCCATGCTGATGTTTTGCCGCAGCGTGCCATAGAACAGTACCGGGTCTTGCGACACATAACCGACATGACGGCGCAACTCGGCAGGGTCTACCTGCTGCACGTTGATGCCATCGATGCGCACCGCCCCCTTTTGCGCCTGGTACAGCCCCATCACCAGCTTCTGGATGGTGGACTTGCCAGAGCCGACACGACCAAGAATGGCCACGCGCTCACCAGCCTTGATGCGGAACGATACATTATGCAGCGCACCGAGCGGGCTGTCGGGATAGGTAAAGTCCACATTACTGAATTCGATATCCCCTTTGAAATGCGTACGGTGAAAGAAGGTACTTTCGTTCTCTCGCTCCACCGGTTGCGACATCAGGCCTTCCAGCGAAGTGAGGGACGACTTGGCATTGTTGTACTGCGTCATCAAGCCGGTAACGGCCCCCAATGGAGCAATAGCGCGGCCCGCCAGCATGGTGCAGGCGATGAGGCCACCTACCGAGGTCAGGCCTTCCTTGATCAGGTACACACCCAGCACCACAATGGCTACCGACATCACCTGCTGAATGAAGGCAGCAGAATTCATGGTCACGGCGGACAGGAACTTGAGTCGGGTACCGATCTGGGCCAGGAAAAGTGTGGCCTTTTCCCAGCGCCCTTGCAGCTCGCCTTCAGCCCCAAGGGTCTTGACCGTCTCCAGACCGACCAGACCTTCCACCAGGTGCGCATTGCGCTGCGCCGAAGCGCGGAAGGTGCTTTCCGACAGCTCCTGCATCTTGGCCTGCACGATAAAAGCCAGCAGCAGCATCAGGATGATGGCAATCACCGGTGGCAAAACCATCCACGGAGAAATCCACAGCATCACCAGCAGGAACAGCAGCGCGAACGGCACATCCACCAGCGTGGTGATGGTGGCAGAGGCAATAAAGTCGCGCAGCGATTCGAAAGCACGCAGGTTGGCCGCAAAAGCACCTACCGATGCCGGACGTGCTTCCATACGGATACCCAACACCCGTTCCATGATCAGGGCAGACAGCAGCACGTCCACCCGCTTGCCAGCCAGATCAATCAGGTAACCACGTGTCAGCTTCAACACGAAGTCGAACACCAGCATCAGTACCACCCCGAGTGCCAATACCCACAGCGTATCGAACGCCATATTGGGCACCACGCGGTCGTACACGTTCATGGTGAACAAGGGGAAAGCCAAGGCGAAAAAATTGACAAAGAAGGCTGCGATCAGCGCATCGCGATACAGCGGCCGCCCCTGCAATACCGCATGCCAGAACCAGTGTTCACTACGCGCCTGTTGCAACTCGGGGATGCGCTTCTCAAAACGGAAGCGCGGCTTGACCACGATCACGATGCCGCTGTAAGTGGCCTGCAGCTCATCCAGTGTCATCACCTGTTCCGACTCTGGCAGTTCGGCCGGGCTGACGTAGAAGCGCCCGGTATCGTCAACCTTGCGCAACAAGCAGGCATCATCGTTGTTCAGGATCAGTACCGCCGGCAGCAATGCATTCGGCAATTGCTTGAGTGGCCGCCGCAGCACGCGGGAAGCCAGGCCCGCTCGGCGTGCTGCTCGCGAGAACATGGATGGGGAAAGACGTTGCCCTTCCATCGGTATACCAGCAATAAGGGAATCACGCGTCGTGGTGATGCCGTGCAGGCGGGTAAGTTCGAACAGGCAATCAAGCAGGGGATCGAGGTGCGTTGCACGCAGCGGAATGCTGCTGGTGCCGGCGTTGATATCTGGTTTATCCATACGCTCTTTTCAAGGCGAAACGATGCATTTCGTTATAGGTATACCGATAGGACCGCAGCTATCGTGTTTGGCACATTATCAGGAAGCCGGGCCAAACCTGCAAGCAGCATTTGATTTATCTTTAACAGAATATTTTTAATGCCATTAATGAATTTCTGCTAAAGAAAAAGCCAGCACAGGCTGGCTTACGATACGAGATTAACGGTACATCAGGATGACAGTTGCAGCCGCTTGGCCCGCACATACAAAACGACACTGGTGAAATAGGCCACCGTCAGCACCACTTCCAGCATGGCCAGTTGCTGCGACAGACCCGTGTCGCTCCACGCGCGCATCACACCCTCACCGAAAAAAGCCAGGATGAACATGCTCGACCACTGATAAGTATAGACTTTTTCCTTCAGAACACCCATCAGCGGCAGCAACAGTACCACTGCCTTCAATACCAGCCACGATCCCCCCGGACGCAACGGTGCCAGCCATAACTCCCAGGCCAGGCAAAGCAGAATGAGCGCCACCAGGCTGGACACGGCCCCCCAGTGAAACGGACGGGGATCAGTCATGCCCGGCATCGCTTTTTTCCTTGTTGATCAACATTGACATCACAATACCTACTTCGTACAACAGCCACAGTGGAATAGCCATCATGATCTGCGACAGTATATCGGGCGGCGTCACGATCGCTGCTACGACAAAGGCACCCACGATTACGTAGGAACGGCCTTCTCGTAGTTGTTTGAGAGATACGATCCCCATTCGGTTCAGCACCAGCACCACCACTGGCACTTCAAACGTCACCCCAAAAGCCACAAACATGCCAAGCGCAAACGACAAATATTTGTCAATATCGGTCATCATCGCCACGCCTTCAGGCGTGTGAGCACTCATGAAGCCGAATACCACCGGGAAAACGGCAAAGTAAGCAAAGGCCATCCCTACCATGAACAGCGCCACGCTGCTAACAATAAGGGGCACGATCAGCTTCTTCTCGTGGTTGTAGAGGCCCGGCGCCACGAAGGCCCACACTTGATAGAGGGTATGCGGCAAGGTGATCAGGAAAGCCACCAGCATGGTGACTTTCAGGGGAACGAAGAAGGGGGCAGTTACCTCGGTTGCAATCATGCTGGTATTGGCCGGCAGAGCGTCCATCAACGGCTTGGCAAACAAGTGATAAACATCACCCGCCCACGGCACCATGCACAGCAGTACCAGCAGCAACACGCCAGCAATACGCACCAGACGGTTGCGCAACTCGATCAGGTGCGCCAGAAGAGGTTGTTGATCCATGTGGGTTAGCTACGAGACTCGGCAGAGGTCGCCACGGCAGCAGGTGCGGCGGCTGGGGCAGGCTGGGCAAACAGGTCGAGCTGTCCATCGTCAGGCGCGGCAGTGGCTGGTGCCTCGGGCACGATTACACCCGCTGCGGCCAACATGTCAGCCGGTGCGATGCGTTTATCGTCAGCATCGGCTGCATAAGCGGCATTACCGGCCACTTGCTGGACGTTGTCGGCAAGCTCCTGCACCGCCTGCTGTACCGGTTCGACGCTATAGGAAATGTCCTGCGCGACTTGGCGAACCTCGGCCGCCTCACGCTCTACCTGGCTGCGAAAGGCATCGGCCGCTTCCTGAATATCCTGCTTCAGTTCGTGCAGGCCGGCCATCTGGCTTTGCTGGTGGATGTCAGATTTCACGCTGGCCACAAAACGTTGAGCACGGCCAACCAAGGCGCCGATGGTACGCGCCACGGTAGGAAGGCGCTCCGGTCCCAGTACGATCAGGGCCACCACACCGATGAGCAGCAGCTCGCCGAAACTGATTTCAAACACGTTATCGGCCTGTGCTTATTTCTTGTCTTGATCGACATCGATGACGCGGCCGCTTGCCGGCACGTCCTTGTCGCCTTCGCCCTTCATGCCTTCCTTGAAACCCTTCACCGCACCACCGAGGTCGGAACCGATATTGCGCAGCTTCTTGGTGCCGAACACCAGAACCACGACCAACAGAACGACCAGCCAATGCCAGATGCTAAAGGAACCCATGGACTTCTACCTCTAAACAAGGCGGGTATGTCTACCCGGATTAACGATTGCCGTACACGTGTACGTGCAGATGGAAAACTTCCTGACCACCGCCGACTCCGGTGTTGATGGCCGTCTTGAAACCTTGCGCCAGGCCGTGCTCGGCCGCCAGTACCGGCGCCAGCAGCAACAGCTTGCCCAGTATCTGCTGGTGGCGGATGTCACACTGCGCCAGCGATTCTACATGCAGTTTGGGGATCAGCAACAAGTGCACGTCCGCCTTGGGGTTGATATCGTGGAATACCACCACATCGTCGTCTTCGTAGGCTTTCTTGGCCGGGATCTCGCCCTTGGCGATCTTGCAGAAAATACAGTCACTCATGTCGGATTCCGTTCAGCCTTGCGTACGCGACGCTTTTTCATCAATGCCGGAAATGCCTTCGCGGCGTTTCAATTCCATCACCACGTCTTCGGCACGCAGGCCGTGGTGGGCCAGCAGCACCATGGAATGGAACCACAGGTCGGCCACTTCGCGCACCAGATGCAGGCGGTCTTTGTCTTTGGAGGCCATCAGCACTTCGGCGGCCTCTTCGGCCACCTTTTTCAGGATGGCATCTTCACCCTTGTGCAGCAGCGAGGCCACGTAGGAAGAAGCTGGGCTGGCTTCCTTGCGGGCCTCCAGCGTATCACCAATATTCTTGAAAATTTCGGTCGCGTTCATATGCGTCTCCCGGCTACCGGCGCCCCGCCAGTATATGTCGATAATGTGACATCCTTGTAACAGGTGGTACTGGCGTTAACCCTTGCCGCAGATCAAATTCAGTGTGAGTGGTAGATGGCGTCCGGGTCTTTCAGCACCTCGTCGGTGACAACCCACTGGCCATCGCGCCAGACGCGGAAAAAGCAGCTTTCGCGCCCGGTATGACAGGCAATGCCGCCTGCCTGTTCAATCTGCATGGTGATGACGTCACCGTCACAATCCAGACGCAGCTCTTTCACGGTCTGGGTGTGGCCGGACTCCTCGCCCTTTTTCCACAGTTTCTGGCGCGAGCGCGTCCAGTAATGGGCGATGCCGGTTTCCGCGGTCAGCTGCAGCGACTCGCGGTTCATGTAAGCCACCATCAGCACGCGGCCACTGTGGGCGTCCTGGGCAATGGCAACCACCAGGCCCTTGTCGTCCCATTTCACTTCATCCAGCCAATTCGGGGGTGTCATGCGGCCAACCTCACAGACGGACTTCAATACCGGCGGCGCGCATGGCTTCTTTCGCCTGGCGCACCGTGTATTCGCCAAAGTGGAAAATGCTGGCCGCCAGTACCGCGTCGGCCTTGCCTTGGGTCACGCCTTCCACCAGATGCTGCAGGTTGCCGACGCCACCGGACGCAATCACCGGAATCGGCACCGCGTCGGACACGGCGCGGGTCAACGGCAGGTTGAAGCCGATCTTGGTGCCATCGCGGTCCATGCTGGTCAGCAGGATTTCGCCGGCGCCGTATTCGGCCATGCGTGCCGCCCATTCCACCGCGTCCAGGCCGGTAGGCTTGCGCCCGCCGTGGGTGAAGATTTCCCAGCGGTCGTTTTCCGGCGTCACCGCTTTGGCGTCCACCGCCACTACGATGCACTGGCTGCCGAACTTGTCGGCGGCTTCCTTCACCAGGTCGGGGTTGGTTACCGCCGCGGTATTGATGCTGACCTTGTCGGCACCGGCGTTCAGCAGGCGACGGATGTCGGCCACCTGGCGCACGCCGCCACCGACGGTGAGCGGAATGAATACTTGCTCGGCCACCGACTCGATCACATGCAGGATCAGATCGCGGTCGTCGGAGCTGGCGGTAATGTCGAGGAAGGTAAGCTCGTCGGCGCCCTGTTCGTTGTAACGTTTGGCGATTTCCACCGGGTCACCGGCGTCGCGCAGGCCGACAAAATTGACCCCTTTCACCACACGACCGGCGGTCACGTCGAGGCAGGGGATGATGCGTTTGGCTAGGGACATGATCAGAAACAACAGAAGGTTGGCCGCATACCGGGCGGCATGCGGCCAACGCAGGGTTTAGGCGTCGGACAGTTCGTCAGCCAGATCCTGGGCGGCAGCAAAGTCGATGCTGCCTTCGTAGATGGCGCGGCCGGTGATGGCACCTTCGATGCCCTCGCCTTCCACCGCGCACAGCTTGCGCACGTCTTCCAGGTCGGTCAGGCCGCCAGAGGCGATCACCGGTACGGTCAGCGCCTGCGCCAGCTTGACGGTGGCGTCGATATTGACGCCATTCATCATGCCGTCGCGGCCGATATCGGTGTAGATCACCGAGTTCACGCCGTAGTCTTCGAAGCGCTTGGCCAGGTCGATCACGTTATGGGTGGTCACTTTGGCCCAGCCATCGATGGCAACCATGCCGTCCTTGGCGTCCAGGCCAACGATGACCTGGCCGGGGAAGGCGTCGCAGGCATCGTGCAGGAAGCCGGGGTTTTTCACCGCGGCGGTGCCGATGATCACGTATTTCAGGCCCAGATCGAAGTACTTCTCGATGGTGTCCAGGTCGCGGATGCCGCCCCCCAGTTGCACCGGCATGTCGTTGCCGACCGCCTCGAGAATGTCGCGGATCACCGCCAGGTTCTTCGGTTTACCGGCGAAGGCACCGTTCAGATCCACCAGATGCAAGCGGCGTGCGCCCTGGTCTCGCCAGTGCAACGCAACTTTCACAGGATCGTCGGAGAATACGGTGGCATCGCTCATTACGCCTTGTTTCAGGCGCACGCACTGACCGTCCTTGAGGTCGATAGCGGGTATCAGCAGCATGGTGCGGAAAATCTACGGTAAGTTAAACAGTGCCATCCCACGACAGGAAGTTCTTCATCATCTGAAGGCCTGCGCGGTGGCTCTTTTCGGTGTGGAACTGGGTGGCAAATATATTGCCATCACCGACGATACAGGAAAACCGTTCGGGATACTCGCTTTCAGCCAGGGTGATACCCTGGCTGGCCGGTGCAAAGTGGTAACTGTGCACAAAGTAGAAGCGTTCGCCGTCTTCGATGCCGGCAAACAGCGGGTGGGCGCGCTGCTGGAACACGCGGTTCCAGCCCATGTGCGGCACCTTCAGTCGCTCGCCGCCAGCATCGTGCAGGTTGGCCGCAAAGCGCTTGACCTGCCCCGGGAAAATACCCAGACCGGGCGTATCCCCCTCCTCGCTGTGCTCGAACAACAGCTGGGCGCCGACGCAGATGCCGAAGAACGGCTTGGTACGTGTGGTTTCGCGTACCGCCTCGGCCAGGCCGTAAGCGTTGAGCTCGCGCATGCAGTCCGGCATGGCGCCCTGGCCGGGGAAAATCACCTTGTCGGCCGCCACCACCCGCTCCGGGTCGGAGGTGAGGAAGATGTCGGCGCCGATGTCGTTGACGTACTGGACGGACTTGAGCACCGAGTGCAGGTTGCCCATGCCGTAATCGATGACGGCTACTTTCATGCGGTCAGCGTCCCCTTGGTGGACGGCGTCTGGCCGGCCATGCGTTCGTCCACTTCCACCGCCATGCGCAGCGCACGGCCAAAGGCTTTGAACACGGTTTCGGCCTGATGGTGGCTGTTCACGCCGCGCAGGTTGTCGATGTGCAGCGTCACCATGCTGTGGTTGACGAAGCCGTGGAAGAATTCGCTGAACAGGTCCACGTCGAAGCTGCCGATACAGGCGCGGGTGAACGGGATGTGGTATTCCAGGCCCGGGCGGCCGGACAGGTCGATCACCACCCGCGACAGCGCCTCGTCCAGCGGCACGTAGGCATGGCCGTAGCGGCGGATGCCCTTCTTGTCGCCGATAGCCTTGGCAAAGGCCTGACCCAGCGTGATGCCGATGTCTTCCACGGTATGGTGGGCGTCGATATGCAGGTCGCCGCGGGCGTGCACGTCGAGGTCGATCAGGCCGTGGCGGGCGATCTGGTCCATCATGTGGTCGAGGAAGGGCACGCCGGTGTCGAAACGGCCGACGCCGGTACCATCCAGGTTCAGGCTGATGGTGATCTGGGTTTCCAGGGTATTGCGGGTTACGGTAGCGGTACGCATGGGGCTTCAGGCAAAGAAGGAATCGATGGCCGCAAGCACGGCCGTGTTTTCATCGGGGCTGCCCACGGTCAGGCGCAGGCAGTGTTGTAGCAACGGGTGGTAGCCGTGCAGATTTTTCACCAGAATGCCGGCCGCTTTCAGCGCGGCAAACAGCGCCGGAGCATCCGGCACCCGCACGGTGACAAAGTTGGCCTCGGACGGGAACACCGTGCACTCGGCGCGCGCCGACAGCGCATCGGCCAAGCGGCTGCGCTCGGCGCGCAATTCGGCGGCCTGGGCGTCGAACACGTCCAGATGGCGCAGCGCAAACTTGGCGGCGGCCTGGGTCAGCACGTTCACGTTGTACGGCGGGCGTACTTTGTCCAGCTGGGCGATCACGTCCGGCGCACCGGCGGCGTAACCCAGCCGCAGGCCGGCCAGACCGATTTTGGACAGCGTGCGCATCACCACCAGCCGCGGGTGCTGGCCGGCCAGGTTCATGAAGGTATCGTCGGCAAACGCCTGGTAGGCCTCATCCACCACCACCAGACCGGGGGCGGCGTCGAGAATGGCTTCAACCTGCTGGCGGGCAAAGCGCGGGCCAGTGGGATTATTGGGGTAGGACACGAACACGACCGCCGGCTGATGCGCTGCGATGGCGGCCAACGTAGCGGCCAGGTCCAGCGAAAAATCGTCATTCAGCGGTACACCGACGTAACGCATGCGCGACAGCTGCGCGTTCATGCGGTACATCACGAAGGAAGGCTCCAGCGCCAGCACCACGCTATCGGCGGGCAGCGCCTGGGTCAGCAGGGTGATCAGCTCGTCGGAGCCGTTGCCCAGCACCACGTCGGCGGCGGCGGGGATGGCAAAGGCGGCTTTCAGCGCGTCCCTCAGGCCATCGCCGTGCGGGTCGGGGTAACGGTTCAGCGCCACCTCGGCCAGGGTCTGGCCCAGCTCGGTGCGCAAGGCTTCGGGGAGTCGGTACGGGTTTTCCATCGCATCGAGCTTCAGATAGCCCGTTGCGTCGGCAACGTGATAGGCCTGCATGGCCAGAACATCGGGGCGGAACCACTGCTGTATAGACATTTTGCTCGACATTTCAATACCGGCGGGGCCGGTTGGAACTGCCGGCAAAGCCCGACGCAATCAATTCACAGAGCCACCATCCTAACCCGATTCGGCGCGGGCGGCTACTCGATCAGACGCACCTGGCCGGCCCACGCCGGCGGCAGCTGCAGGCCGAATCGCTGCAGCGCACCACGGCTGAACAGTAACTGCCCGCTGCCGCCGTTGAGCGGAAACAAACTGCCCGGCTGGCGACGCTGGAACAGGATTTGTTGCACCAGCCCGGCAGCCAGCCGGCCCTGGTCGCGACCGGACAGCACCAGCCCACCCACGGCCTTGTCCGCCCCCACGGCGAAATCCCAGAACGCAAACAGCGGCAGTGTGCTGTTGGCCGCCGTCCAGGCAATGACCTCGCTATCCGGCACCACCTTGCCGTTGGCGTCACGCAGCGTCTGGTACAGGCCGGTCCAGATCGCCTGATAGCGGCCTGGCGCCTGGCTGACCTGCCGCTGCCAGTCGGCGTAGTCGATGGCGCGCACCAGATCGATCTGCACCTTGCCGTCCTGCAGGGTGCTGGCCCGGCCGAACAGCTCTTCCTGGATCACCTCCGAGGTCAGGTCGTTATCGAACAACAGCAACACGCGCTGTATACCCGGCACCAGCTGGCGCATCAGGCTGACGTTACGCCGCACCAGCGGCCGCTCCAGCACGCCGGTGACGTTGGCCGCGTGTTCTTGCAGGTAATGGCGCGGGTTCTGATTGATGCCGAGGTACACCACCGGCGTTTTACTGCCGGCCAGCCGGGCGCCCACAAAGCGCAGCGCCGCGTCGTCGGCTACCAGTACCAGGTCGGGCTGCAGGCGCTGGATCTGCACCAGAATCTGCGCGGCACGCGGCTCCAGCGTGTCGCGCGGCTGACGCTTGCTGTCCAGCTCGGCGTAAAGGAAACGCACCTTGCCGCCCAGGCTGGCCATCAAGCTACTGCGCCACGCTTGGCTCCAGGCATAGCCGGCATGGTAACTGTCTACCAGCATGACGCTGGGTGTCGCCTGGGCCCAGGCAAAAAGAAAGGCCAGACAGAGTCCGGCCAGATGGCGTGTCATCGGCGTGTCGCTCCTTGTGCTTTGGAGCGTAGGCCAGTTTCGTTAAGTTTTCATTCGTCCAGGCGCAATTCAGCGGCGCGTGCGTGCGCGGTCAAACCCTCGCCATGCGCCAGGATGCTGGCGATCTTGCCCAGCTTCTGCGCGCCGGCGTGCGACACACGGATCAGGCTGCTGCGCTTCTGGAAGTCGTACACCCCCAGCGGGCTGGCAAAGCGCGCGGTGCGGCTGGTGGGCAGCACGTGATTGGGGCCGGCGCAGTAGTCACCCAGGCTTTCCGAGGTGAAACGGCCCATGAAGATGGCGCCGGCGTGGCGCAGGCTGGGCAGCCAGGCGTCCGGGTCGGCCACCGACAGCTCCAGGTGTTCCGGGGCGATGTAGTTGGCGATGTCGCAGGCTTCGGCCAGGTCGCGCACCTCGATCAGCGCGCCACGGTTGGCCAGGCTCTGCTCGATGATGGCGCGGCGCGGCATGGCCGGCAGCAGCTTGGCGATGCTGGCTTCCACGCGGGCAATGTAGTCGGCCGACGGGCACAGCAGGATGGCCTGGGCAATTTCGTCGTGCTCGGCCTGGCTGAACAGGTCCATCGCGATCCAGTCCGGGTCGGTATCGCCGTCGCAAATCACCAGGATTTCGGACGGGCCGGCCACCATGTCGATGCCTACCACGCCGAACACGCGGCGCTTGGCGGCGGCTACGTAGGCGTTGCCCGGGCCGGTGATCTTGTCCACCTGCGGCACGCTCTCGGTACCGTAGGCCAGCGCGGCCACGGCCTGGGCGCCACCACAGGTAAATACCTTGTCCACGCCGGCAATATAGGCTGCGGCCAACACCAGATCGTTCTGCTCGCCGTTCGGGGTGGGCACCACCATGATGATTTCGCCCACACCGGCCACCTTGGCCGGCATCGCGTTCATCAGTACCGAGCTGGGGTAGGCCGCCTTGCCACCGGGTACGTAGATACCCACGCGGTCCAGCGGGGTAACTTGCTGGCCCAGCAGGGTGCCGTCTTCGTCCTCGTAGCTCCAGGAATGCGCCAGCTGTTTCTCGTGGTAGCGGCGCACGCGCTCGGCGGCGGCCAGCAGCGCGTCGCGCACGTGGGCCGGCAGGCGGTCGTGCGCGGCTTGCAGCGCGTCGCGGCTGAGGGTGAGCTCGGCCATGCTGGCGGCGCTCATGCGGTCGAAGCGGTTGGTGTACTCGACGACAGCGGCGTCACCACGGGCTTTGACGTCCTCGCAGATGGCGGCGACAGCGGTATCGACGGCGGGGTCCTGGGCGGTTTCGAACGCCAGCAGGGCTTTCAGGCGGGCGTCGAAGTCGGCTTGAGTAGAAGACAGGCGTTGCATGCGTGCGGCTCCGGGGGCCGCGGCCCACCCCAAGGTTGGCCGCAGCGGGGACAGTTACGGCTGGACGGCGCCAGCGAAGGCATCCAGCACCGGCTGGATGGTGTCGTACTTGAGTTTCAGCGCCGCCTGGTTCACCACCAGACGCGAGCTGATATCGATGATGTGCTCGACGGCCACCAGGTTGTTGGCCTTCAGCGTGCCACCGGTGGACACCAGATCGACGATGGCGTCGGCCAGGCCCACCAGCGGTGCCAGCTCCATCGAGCCGTACAGCTTGATGATGTCCACGTGCACGCCCTTGGCGGCAAAGTGCTCGCGCGCGATCTGCGGGTATTTGGTGGCCACCTTCAGGCGGGCGCCGTGTTTGACGGCAGCGTCGTAATCGAAACCGTTTTCCACCGCCACCATCATCTTGCACTTGGCAATGTTCAGGTCCAGCGGCTGGTACAGGCCGGCACCACCGTGCTCGATCAGCACGTCACGGCCGGCAATCCCCAGGTCGGCGGCGCCGTACTGCACGTAGGTGGGTACGTCGGAGGCGCGCACGATCACCAGCCGCACGTCGGGGCGGTTGGTGCCGATGATGAGTTTGCGGGAAGATTCCGGCGCTTCGGCCGGCACGATGCCGGCGGCAGCCAGCAACGGCAAGGTTTCTTCAAAAATGCGGCCCTTGGACAGGGCAATGGTCAGGGTCATGGTGGCGTGCTGCGTTGCAATAGGTTGGCCTCAGCGTACCAGAGCACGGCGCTCCCGCTCAAGCTGCGCGATGTAGCGCTGCACCAGCGTCTCGCGTGGCGTGTTCATACCCTGGAACATACAACCCACACGCAGCATTTCCGTGCCATTTTTCATCTGCAAACGCATGATATGGCGCACTTCCACCCCCACTTGCAAGGTGCCGAACGGTTTCAGTTCGATCACGGCCTGCTGGTACACCTGGCCGGCTTCCAGCCAGTCGCCGTGCGACACCGGCAATGTCAGCGCCATGCCACCCAGGCTGATGTCGAACAGCGGCAGCAGCTTCTCGCCGCTGGCGTGGTCGACCAGCCGGCACAGCACAGGCTGTGCCACCGGGGTATGGATGCGGAAAAATTCGCGCCGCTGCAGCTTGATGACCTGGGTCGGCAGCGGCGATTCGAACGCCGGCGCGCCTTCAAAGCTGATTTCGCGCACCGGCCCGGTAGAAAACTGGGTCTTCACCCCCGCCGGCGCACTGACGAACACATTGCGCTCGCTCTGCAGCAGCATGCGGTTTTCGTGCTCCTTGGCGCCCCAGTCCAGCACCATCACGCCGCGCTCGGGGTCGATATCGAGCAAGCGGGTAATGATGAACGACTTGCCCTTGTTGGAGAACACGGTCACGTTCTGGCGGTGGTCGATGATGGTGCGCAGATGCGCCACGATCTCGGCCCGCGAGGACAGCGTGTATTTCGCCAGGTCAGCCGGCTCGCTGCCGGCGCGTTTTTCTTCAGTCACGATCACGGTTTCCGCACTATTGCCTGCCAGAATGACAGGCAATTCTAGCGCAACAGCTGCTGCAAATCATGGGCAATGTCCACCGCCGGCGTGCCGTACGGCACATAAACGCGCAGTTTGCCCGCCGTATCGAACAGATAGCTGCCGGCGCTATGGTCCATGGTATAGCCACCATCCGCCCGGTCCTGGCGCTGCGCCACGATCTTGTACTGCGCAGCCACCTTGGCCACTTGCTCCGCACTGCCGGTCAGGCCCATGAAGCGCTTGTCGAAAAACGGCACATAACCTGCCAGTACCTGCGGCGTATCGCGTTGCGGGTCGATGCTGACAAATAGCACCTGCACGCGGTCGCTGTCCTTGCCCAGCAGCTTCATCACCTGCTGGTACTCCAGCATGGTGGTGGGGCAGATATCGGGGCAGTGCGTATAGCCGAAGAACAGCGCCACCGCCTTGCCCTGGTAGTCGCCCAGCGCGTGCGGCTTGCCATCGTGGCCGGTCAGCGTGAACGGCTGGCCGAAATCAGCGCTGCTGATATCGGTGGCCTTCAGCGTCAAGGACGGCTCGGCCGGAGTACAAGCGGCCAAGGACAGTGCCAGCAATGATACAGCCAGCCATTTGGCAAACATGGATGTCATCATGGTTATCCGGTAACAAGCCTGGGTACGGCGCAAGCCAGCCCTCCCCCAGGCAGACAAAGACAAAGGGCAACGGCGGCCCGCAGGCAGGATACAGTAACTGTTAGGCGGGAGGTAAGCCGCCATGACGGCACGATACCGCTATCGCAGAGGTATAAGCTCGCGTACTGCTCAGCGGTGATGCCGCGGCCAACCCCACCACAACAACAAACTCAACAAAGCCGCCGCCAGCGACCACGCAGCCTGCCGGTAGTGCCGGCCCGGGTTCAATGCCGGGGTGACCGGCCAGCTGGCATAAGGGCGTAAAGCCGGGTCCAGCACCACCAGACCATCACGCAGCGGCCCCGGCAATTGCCGCGCCAGCGCGGCCCAATCCAGCGCGTCCACTTCGCCCGATAGCCCCACGCGTATGCGCATGCCCTCCGGCTGGGATGGACGCCCTACCCAGCGGCCGGTCAGGCGCCCTGCCGGCAGCGGCAGTTGCAACAGCGGCGCCGGCCGGGCCAGCCAGCCACGATCGATGACCACCCAGCTGCCATCCAGCAGTTGTACCGGTTGCCACTCGCGCACACCATCCTGGCCTTGCAAGCGGGCATTGGCCAGCCGTACCGTCTTGCCGCCCTCTCGCAGCGTTAGCCACACCCGCTGGCCCTGCGGGTGGGCACCCAGCTCGACTTCAGCCAGCGCCTGCGGTGGCAGGTTGGCCGCACGTGCATACATGGCCAACTGAGAAGAAGCCTGCATGCCCTGTTGCCATTGCCACACGGCCCACAGCAACAGGATCACGGCCAGCCACGCCAACAGGTGCCAGGTACGGGTTATCAAGCCAGACAGCGGCATCAGCTTTGCCAGTAGTGCCACAGGGGCAGCAAGAGCAGCACCAGCAGCACACCCAGCTCAATGGCCACTACCACCAGATCGGCAAAATGCCAACGACGGCGCGGGCGTTGCGATAAAGACATCACGCAGGCCTCCCTTGCAACAGGTAACTGAGGGTAATGCTGTGCAGTGCGGCTGGCAGCTTCTTGTCCAGCACCAGTACAACCGGGAAGCGGCGTGTCTGGCCCGGTGCAAAACGCTGCTCGGCGAAACAAAAGCAGTGCAGTTTTTGCACATAGGCCGCCGCTGTAGCCGGGCTGTACTGCGGGATCGCCTGTACCGTAGCGAAGTAGGGGCTGTCATTGCGCAGCTCGTACATCAGTTGCACGAACTGGCCGGGCTGCACCTGAACATCAGACTGCAGCGGGTTCAAGCGCCAGGCCCCACCTGGACTACTGCCCAGCAAATGCAGCTGCACGGTATGAGACGGCGGTGGCGCCAAGCCCAGCAACTTCACCGCAGCACGGTATAGCGTCCCCCCGCCCAACCACAACACCAGCAGCACGCACAGCAGCAAGGCCAGCTTGACCAGCAACAGCAGTGGCGAAAAAGGAGGAGGACGATCTGCCATACAGGCTCCGGCTGGAAACGGGGGCAAATGAAACTGCACGGGACAAACGGAGGGGTGTGGTGACAGGCAGACAGCATGAGCTATCTGCCTGTCGCACCCGGCATGCAAATGCCGGGGAAACTCGTGTTGGCCGGCGTTCCCGGAGGCAGCCTCTTGTGGCGGGCTGCTCACCCCGCAGCTTAGCCGGATTGGCCGCAAAAACAAGCGTGCGATCTGCTGCAGCGCAACAGCCAATAACAGTCTTAAGCAGACTCAGCAGCCGGCTCGTACGGCAACACCAGCAACGGCTCGCCCAAATGCTGCACCAGGGTCGCCAGATTGTCTTCAAATGCCAGCTGATGCGGCACCACACGGTTGGCCACCCAGCCGGCCAGCTCGCAACCGGCGGCACGGATGGCTTGTGCGGTCAGCAGCGCGTGGTTGATGCAACCCAGGCGCATGCCCACCACCAGAATCACCGGCAGGCCCAGGTGGCGCGCCAAGTCTTGCATCAGGCAATCGTCGCGCAGCGGCGCCAGCCAGCCACCCGCCCCTTCTACCAGCAGCACGTCACAGTCTGCGGCCAACCTTTGCGCATGTTCGGCCAGCACGTCCAGCGACACGCTTACCCCGGCCTCGCGCGCGGCGATATGCGGCGACACCGGCGGCAGAAAGCGGTACGGGTTCATCAGCGCGATATCGGTCTGGCCGGTGGCCGCGCACAGCCGCGCCACGTCGTCGTTGTGCCAGCTGCCGTCCGGCAACACCTCGCAGCCGCTGGCCACCGGCTTCATCGCCAAAACACGCAGGCCTTGCGCCTGGTAATGCTGTACCAGCTTCACTGCACTATGGGTCTTGCCGATTTCGGTATCGGTACCGGTAATAAAAAACGCCTGCTTCATGCTGCTCTTCCTGACAGAAAACACCGGCACTATATGCGGCCACGGCGGATAAACGAAAGCCCTGCGCTGCCGGCAAACGGCAAGGCAGGGCTTGGCGGACGGGGCACCAGCAGCAATCAGCTGCCCGGCGTCAGCACCACGGCAGGTGCCGCAGCCGGCGGCACGGCAGCCGCCGGCGCCGCCACCGGCACCAGCGCAGGCTGGGCGGCGGGCTGGGCAGCAGCTTGGGCCGCTGCTTGTGCGGCGGCCGCCTGCTCGGCTAGCTGTTTCTGCTTGGCCAGTTGCTCGGCCTCCAGCTTGGCGGCGCGCTCAGCCTCCAGCCGGGCCTTGATTTCCATCTCGATACGCAGCTTCTGCTCGATCTCGGCGCGCAGGCGGGCGTCGTCTTCCTGCTTCTGGCTGGCCAGTTGCTGCTGTACCAGCGGCACTTCCTTGGCAATGGATGCGAACATGCGCTCGTAGAACACCGGGTCCACCACGGTTTCGCCGCGCTCTTTGGTCAGGGTAGCGGTGGTACCGGTAGGAATGGGAATGGACAAACTCAGGAAACCTACCGAGGCGGTCTGCTTGGTTTCGTGGCTCTTCAACGTCACTTCCTGCGCGGCGATCCAGGCATCGGACGAATTGCCGGCGCCGGTGACGATGCCGGAGATGGTGAGCAGGGTATTGAGGTTGTCTTGCTGGTACTGCTTGGACACCACCAGTGCGTTGCTGGACTCGGCGTCTTTTTCGATGGCAAAACCCTGGCGCAGCGCCACGCGTTTCATCGCCTGGTACACCGCCTGTTTGGGCGCGTCGAAATGCCGGTCAAACGGGCCTTTGGCGTCGAAGGCTTCCTTCTGGTAGGCGTATTTGGTACCGGAACAGGCAGCCAGCAAGGTCAGGCTGGCCAGAACAACCACACGGGTGAGGGTACTCATGCTTTGCGTGAACCATATCGTTTTTGAATAAGCATGAAATTACCACGAAACAATCAATCGATTCATTAGTTAGCTATTTAAGACATGCCCGATATCAAGCGCTTAGCGGGATTTTGGCCTGCTCGCCACACTGGCCGTGCAACAAGCAAAACGGCAGACGCGACAAGGCCGACCTCGTGGGTCGGCTGTCAGCGCCTGCCGTGGTGGGGGCAAGGGCCAAATGGGGCGGCCTTGTGAGCCTTTGATCTTTCGCGCTGCGGCCAACCTGGCCCGGTAGGGTGGCCAGCCGCAACGCGTGCGCGCTCTTTGCTGTTACACCGGGCCTTGCGCGTGCACGCGCTCGGTCTTGCTGGACAGCTTGTTCAGTGCCGCCAGGTACGCTTTGGCGCTGGCGACGATGATGTCGGTATCGGCACCCTGACCGTTGACGATGCGGCCGTCCTTGGCCAGGCGCACGGTTACTTCACCCTGCGATTCGGTGCCCTTGGTGATGGCGTTTACCGAGTACAGCTCCAGTTCGGCTTCGCTCTTCACCACGCTTTCGATGGCCTTGAAGGCGGCATCCACCGGGCCGGAGCCGCCGGATTCGGCGCGCTGCTCGTTGCCGCGCTCCACAAACACGATCTGCGCCTGCGGCTCTTCGCCGGTCTCGGTGCTCACCTTCAGCGACACGAATTTGAAGTCTTCCTGTTCGGCGGCTACCAGCTGGTCGGACACCAGCGCGTGCAGGTCTTCGTCGAAGATCTCGCGTTTCTTGTCAGCCAGCTCCTTGAAGCGAGCGAAGGCAGCGTTCAGCGCTTCTTCGCTTTCCAGCACGATGCCCAGCGCCTGCAGCTTGGTACGGAAGGCGTTGCGACCGGACAGTTTGCCCAACGTCAGGCGGTTGGCGGTCCAGCCTACCGACTCGGCCGACATGATTTCGTAAGTTTCACGGTGCTTCAGCACGCCATCCTGGTGAATGCCGGACTCGTGGGCAAACGCGTTGGCGCCCACAATCGCCTTGTTCGGCTGCACCGGGTAGCCGGTGATGGTGGACACCAGCTTGGAGGCCGGCACGATCTGGGTGGCATCGACGCCGGTTTCCACGCCGAACACGTCCTTGCGGGTTTTCACCGCCATCACGATCTCTTCCATCGCGGCGTTGCCGGCGCGTTCGCCCAGGCCGTTAATGGTGCACTCTACCTGGCGCGCACCGCCCAATACCGCCGCCAGGCTGTTGGCCACCGCCATACCCAGGTCGTTATGGCAGTGGGCCGACCAGATCACCTTGTCGCCGCCCGGCGTCTTGGCGATCAGCTCGCGGAAGAAGGCCTCGGTGACGCGCGGTACGGCGTAGCCGACGGTATCCGGCACGTTCAGCGTGCTGGCGCCAGCCTTGATCACTTCACCGAAAATGCGGGCCAGGAAGTCGATATCGGAGCGCAGCGCGTCTTCGGCAGAGAATTCCACGTCGTCGGTGTATTCGCGCGCCAGTTTGACGGCCTTCACGGCGGCTTCCACCACTTCATCCGGCGTCATGCGCAGCTTTTTCTCCATGTGGATCGGGCTGGTGGCGATGAAGGTGTGAATGCGTTTTTTCGGGGCCGGGGCGATGGCTTCGCCGGCGGCGCGAATGTCGCGCTCGTTGGCACGCGCCAGGCTACAGACGGTGGAATCCTTGATCACCTCGGCGATGGCGCGGATGGCGTCGGCATCGCCCGGGCTGGCGGCAGCAAAACCGGCCTCGATCACGTCCACACCCAGGCGCTCCAGCTGGCGGGCGATACGTACTTTTTCTTCTTTGGTCATGGCCGCGCCCGGCGATTGCTCGCCGTCACGCAGGGTGGTATCGAAAATGTAAAGACGGTCGCCCATGTCTGGTGATCTCCATTGTGCCGCGGGTTGTGCCCCGGCCAGATAGTCGTTGAAATCGAAACGCTTGCCCTGATCGGCGGCGAGTTTGGCAAGCTTGTTCAGCTGTGCCAGCGGCAAAGTACCGCGCTCGCGCCATTTGTAGATGGCAGCACGGGACACCGGCTCATCGGGAAAGGCCGCCGTCAACGCTTCCGCGAGCGTACCGGGGCCACCAAAATCCTCGATTAGACGTTCGATGTCCAATTGCATGCTGCTGCTCCTGTCTTGTTATGGGTTCACGATACAAATCTGACGACAATCTGTC
Organism: Vogesella sp.; assembly: GCF_046297735.1. Lineage (NCBI taxonomy): Bacteria > Pseudomonadati > Pseudomonadota > Betaproteobacteria > Neisseriales > Chromobacteriaceae > Vogesella > Vogesella sp. Next base: position 8,729 of record NZ_JBKBHK010000023.1, on the reverse strand, counting down.
AAACATTGCCGTCAAAATAGGCCAATTCTGTGTTGCAAAAAGCTGTCCAAAACCAATTATTAGACATTTAGTCTAATTTTACTTGGCAAATGGCCAGAAAAGGCAGCGCGCCCGGCAGCAGCATGCCACTGCAGCTGGCACCGGGCACAAGCAGATGACCGTAATCGGACAAAAACGTCTACTGCAAGGCCAGCACCCCGTACGGCAGCGTGGCCAGCCAGTGCAGGCGATCATGGCCGGCGGCAAACTCGGCGTACTGCACCTGCGCCCCGGCCGCCGTCAGCACGTCGCGCAGGTGGCGGCTGCTTTCCAGAATGGGGTGACTGCCGCCGCCTTCGTACATGCCGGCCTCCAGCCGCCAGCGCACGTGGCGGGCCGTCGCGGCACGGGCCGCCTCGCGCATCAGCCAGCCCGGCTCCCCGCTCCCTTGCTGCCACTGCGGCTGCCACCAGAACGAGCCGGACTGCGCGTAGACGGCGCCGATCCAGTCTTGCGTCAGCCCGGCCCAAGCGGCGGCCAAGCCGCCGTAGCTGGCGCCGCTGATAATCACCTGCTCGCGACGCGGCAACAGCTGGCGGGCCGCCAGCCACGGCTGCAACGTGTGCGCCAGCCAGTGCCGGAACGCCGGGTTAGGCGGCAGATCGCGCCCACGCGCGGCAGGGCTGGCATTGCTAATCAGCACGGTCAGGGTTGGCCGCATGCCAGGCTGTTGCTGTAGCCAGTCCAGCGCCGGCGCCACCTGCTCGCGCAGCGCCTCGCCGTCAAACAGCAACAACAAGCCGTTTTCCGGCCGCCCGGCGGTGACGCCGGCTGGCTGATAGACGTCGATACGGTACTGTTCGCCCGCCTGCGCCGCCGGCAACCAGGCCTGCTGCCACTGCCCCTGCCCGGCAGCGGCGGCCAACCACGGCGCCGGCAAGGCCGCCGGCAGTGTCACCACCGAGCGGGCATCGAAGTCGTCCAGCGCCTGCGGCGGAAAGCAGTGCCGGTTCAGCGGGTCGCGCTGCGCCACCGCCAGCAGCGCCTCCCGGCGCCAGGCAGGTTCCACCGGCGGCGCGTCCGGCGCCAACTGGTAGCTCAAGCGCAGGCTGGCCGGCACGCGGTAGCTGCGGTACCACACGTCGCTGCCCGCCAGCCGCAGCAGCGGGTCGTGGCTGCCAGACGGTGCGCCCAGCAAGGTGACGCCGTGGCGGGCACCGCGCCACAGAAAGGTCAGCAATACCTCCTCGTCGGCCAGCGGCGGCTGTACGCCGTCACGCTCCTGCAGCGGGCTGCCCTGCTGTGCCACCTGCTGCCAGAATGCCTGACTCCCCATGCCTGCGGCCAACCTGGGCTGCCAGGCACGCAACAGCGGGCTGGCCAGCGTATCGCCGGCGATAGCTGCGGGGCCGACACGCCCGCGCTGCAGCTGGTAGGCCGCCGCTTGCGGCGCGCGCACTTCCAGCGTGCACGGCGCTTGCCGGCACAGGAACTGGTAATCGAGCACCCCGCCCGCCACGGCGGCAAAACGGCGCTGCACGCGGCCATCGCGCCCCAGCACCACCAGCCGCAAGCCCTGGCCGTGCAGCTGACCGAACACCAGCTCGCCGTCGGCCGCCTGTAGTGCGTGCCGTACCGCCTGACCGGCGGCCAGCGTACCGCTGATACTGCCTCCCGCCGGCAAGCGCCCCTGTGCCATGACGCCCAGTGCCGGCCACAGGCACAGCGCACCGGCCAATCGCCACCATGACATGGCTACCCTCCATGAAAAACACCTGCCGGCTGGCAGGTGCGAGGTTGAAGATGCCCCGGCGGACAAGGTTGGCCGCCGGGCCGCCCGCCCTAGAAGCGGTAGTCGACGTTGACGCCCACGGTACGTGGTGCACCGACGTAGAAGCCGGTGGTGCGCTTGCCCAGCACGATGGCTTCGTTCAGCGCGTTCTTCACGTAGGTACGCAGCGTGGTGTCGTCGTTCAGCGCGTAAGCCAGGTTGAGGTTGAGCAGGTTGTAGTCGCCGCCCATGGTGGTGCTGGTATTGGCGGTATCGGTGTAGTACTCGCCCACGTACTGCAGGTTGGCCCCCGCGGTCCAGCGACCCCACTGCTTCTTCAGCCCCAGCGTGGCGGTCAGCTCCGGCGCGTAGGTCATGTCCTTGCCGGCAATGCCGCCGGCACCGGCCGGCGCCTTGTCCACCTTGCTGCGCAGCAGGCCCAGGCCGGCGTTGATTTCCAGACCGCCGGCGATGCTGGTGGCGGCACTCAGTTCCAGCCCGGCCGAGTGTGCTTCCGGCACGTTACGCAGGCGACTGGCGTAGGTCATCTGGTAGTCGGTGTAGTCGTTGTAAAACAGGTTGGCGCCCAGCAGCACGCCGTTCAGCCGCGTCTTCAGCGCGTACTCGTAGGCGTTTACCTTCTCGCTGCCGTACTCGAACACCACGTTGTTTTCGTCTACCGACACCCCGCCCGGGTTATAGCCCTGGCGCAGGGTGAAGCTCATCTGCGTGCTGGGCGACCACTGGTGGCTGATGCCGACCTTGGGCAGCAGCACGGTTTTGCCGATATCGCCCTTGATCGGCGAACCGTTGTAGACGATGTCGCGGTTCTGCGTCTCGTGCTCGGCGCGCAAGCCGGCCAGCAGCGACCAGCTGTCGTTCAGCACCAGCTCGCCGTCGGCGTAGGTGGCCAGCGTGGTGACCTTGTCGGTGCCTTTGAAAGTGGTGGCGGTGGCGGTATGGGCGTTCAGGTCCTGGTCGCGCTGGTAGGCGTACACGCCCAGCACGCCGCTCAGCGCGCTTTGCGGGCGCTGGAATACCAGCCGGCCTTCCAGCGTGTGGTTCTGGTCGTCCAGCGCCAGGCTCATGCGCGACGGGTATTGCTCGAAGCCGATATGGTTGTCGCTGTAGCTGTACTGCAGGTGGCCGGTAACGCCGTTCTGGAAGTCGTATTCGGTGTCCAGCGTGGTGGTGGTGTTCTGCGAGTCCTGGATGCGGGCATTGCTGCTGGTACTGGCCTTGTAGGTGTACGCGCCCAGGTCCGGGCCGGTGATCAGGTTCAGGTATTCGCCCTGGTAGTCGCGGTGCGCGACGGTCAGCCGCGCTTGCAGCTGCGGCATCGACTTGGGCTTCCACAGCAGCTTGCCGCGCACATTGGTACGCTGCAGCGCCGACGGGTCCTGACCACCGGTAACGCCGGTGTAATTGATAAAGCCGTGGCCCTTCACCGCGTTGGCGGTCAGGCGGTAGGCCAGCTCGTCTTCCACCAATGCGCCGGACAGCATGCCGGCCACGTTGGCGCGGCCATCGGTGTCTTCCCAGCCCAGGCGCACAGCGCCTTCCTGCTGGAAGGTGGGGTCGTTGGTCTGCACCAACACCGCGCCGCCCAGCGCGTTGCGGCCCTGGGTGGTGGATTGCGGGCCGCGCAGCACTTCTACCTGCTTCACGTCCCACACGTCGCTGTCCAGGTACTGCTGGCCGGTCCATACGTCGGCTACCCCGTCCAGGCTGGTGCTGATGCGCGGACGACCGCCGCCAACAAACGAATAGAAGCCCACACCCGGGCCGGCCCCTTCCACGCCGCGGATGTTGACGCCACCCACCGCATTGAGGGTCATGTTGGGCACCATGGCGGCCACCTCGTTCACCGAGCTGACCTCGCCGGTATCCACCCGCTCACCCTGCAGCACACTGACGGCAGTGGTGGTTTTGGCCAGGCTGCGCTTCATCTTCTCGCCGGTCACCGTCACCTTGTCCAGCACGGTGTCGGTGTCGGCGGCGTGCACGGCGGCCGGCAACAGCATGGCGCTGCCGAACAGGATGGCGTACAGCGGGTTGGCCGCAAAGCGGGCCTTGGCGTGTTTGCGTTGCTTCATTGCTTTTTTCCCGAAATAAGCGGGGTGACAGGCCACCCCGTCACATGAAATCAGTGCGCGGGCGACGTGCCACTGCGAAAGGCGATGGCCAGCACGCGGTCGATGGCGTAGCCGGGCATCTGGCCGTGGTCGTGGCCGGCCACCACGCGGTAATCGGTGATCAGCCCGGCGCGACCGGTCAGCTGCGCCACCAGGGCGGCGGCGTTATCCAGCATGCGGTTCTGCTGCAAGCGCTGCTGCCGCGCCACGCTGGCGGCGGGGTCGAACGTGGCCGGCTGCTCGTCGCCCCCTACCCACAGCGCCAGCAGGCGTGGCTCGCCAGCAGGCATCGCCGCCGGCGGTAGCGACTGCAACACGCGGTCGCCAAACCACAGCGACGGACTGATGGCAAAAAATTGCTGGAAAGTCTGCGGCTGGCGCAGCAGCTGGTACACGGTGAACAGGCCGCCGTAGGAATGGCCGAACAGACTTTGCCGTGCCGGGTTGACCGGCAGGCGGCGGGCGATTTCCGGCTTCAGCTCGTCATTGAGGAAGCGGGCAAAGGCGTCGGCACCTCCGTGGCGTGGCGATTGCGCATCGCAAGGCTGGCACGCGGCAGGCGGCGTGTAGTCCAGCGCGCGCAAATCCAGCGTCTGGCTGAACGGGCGACCATAGCCGATACCCACCACTACGCCTGGCGCCGGCACCTGCGGGCCATGCTGGCGCAGACGGGCAAATTCGCTGGCCTGGCGCGGGTTGGCGCGATGAAACAGCGGGAAGTTGTCGTCGCCATCCAGCGCGTACAACACCGGGTAGCCGCCCGCCGGCGGCGGCAGCGCCGGTACTGACAGGTAAATGCGGTAGGTCTGGCCGGTATGGTGCGAGCGCAGCGCAAACTGGCTGGCGTCGGCCAGCAGCACCGGCTCGGCCGGCGCCGGCAACGCCGCCAGCAGTAGCAAGGGCGCCAGCCAGCGCCCCAGACGGGATCGGATACACATGGTTACCACCCAGCTTGTTGATAATTATTCTTATTACCAAGAAGTCTGCTAGTATCCCGATTTGTCCACCGCGCCGCTTTTGCGTAACGGGCAACATCGTTTGCGCCAGGGGCACAGAAGGAACCAAGGAGAAAACAGCATGCAGGGGCAGCCAGCCAGCGGCCGCAGCGACAGCGGCGACGTCGCCTGGGTACAGCACACCACACCGGGCCTGCACATCAGCGCCAACCGCAGCCGTGCCAACCCGCACAGCCACAGCAACGCCAGTGCCGCCGGCCTGCGCCTGATCGTGGCACTGCAGGGGCCGCTGCAGCTGCGCTTCGACCAGCAGGATTTCCGCCTGCAACCGCAGCGTCAGGCGCAGGTGCTGCTGGTCAACCTCAACGAACAGGCGCTGTTCCAGCGCCACTGCGGCCAACCCGGTGTGGAACAGAAAGTGTGCATGGCGCTGGAGCACGACTGGCTGGAACGCCACGGCCTGGCCGAGGCCGGCGGCCACGGCACGCTGGCCCGGCTGGCGCGCCAGCATCTGGCCGCCCGGCAATGGACCGCCAGCGCACAACTGACCCGGCTGGCGCAACAGATGGTGCAACACCATGCGGCCAACCCTTTGCTGACGCAGATCGAGCGCGAAGGCCTGGGCATGCTGCTGCTGGGCCAGGTACTGGAAACGCTGGGCGACACCCCGGCGCACGGCGCCACCCCGCCGCAACTGGGCCGGCGCCTGCAGCGGGTGAAAGACCTGATCGACAGCGGCGAGGGCGAGGACTACAGCCTGCACCAGCTGGCCGAACTGGCCTGCATGAGCAGCAGCACGCTGCAACGCCACTTCCGCCGCCACTTCGACTGCAGCGTGATGGACTACCTGCGCGGCCAACGGCTGGACGCCGCGCGCCGCCGCCTGCTGAGCGGCCAGCACAGCATTACCGACGTGGCGCTGAGCGCCGGCTACAACTCGGCGGCCAACTTTGCCACCGCCTTCCGCCGACGCTTTGGCCACCCGCCCAGCGCCTGCCTGCGCTGACGGCCATGAAAAAACCGCCCGTTGCAGTTAATGCTATTCAGTTAGTCGAATGTACTTGGCCATCAATTGGTAGAGCGTGAGTGAAGCGTCCCATCCCGTTGGCGCGAGCCGGTCAAAATGGTGCGCCCCAGGTTTTAAGACGCCGATTTGTTTGAGCTCCGAGCCGTTAGCGAGGGGCGAGTTCGGCGGCGCCTGGGGCGTGCCATTTTGAACGGGGTTTCGAGCAGCCCCGGGTTGCGGGGGAATGAAAAGGGGGCGGCAATCCGCCCCCTTTCCCGTCTGCCGGGCGGAACCGGCATGTAAGCAGCGTCCGCATCGCGGACACAATGCACTCTTCAAACACAACACCCCCCTTAGCAAAAAAACGCCAGTCAGCGCTAACTGACTGGCATTACCCGTTGCAGGGCGGTTTGTCCGGTAAACAGCCAGGCTCAGGCAGCCGGCGGTGGCGCCTTGCGCCCCAGGTTCATCAGCGCCATCACGTAGCCGGACAGCGCGTAGCAGACAAAGAAGCCGAACAGCACCAGCGGCGGCTCCGACATCAGCAGCAGCAATACCACCACCAGACCCAGCAGCATCACGAACGGCACGCGACGGCGCAGGTGCACCTCCTTGAAGCTCCAGTACTTCACATTGGTCACCATGGTGATGCCGGCAAATGCGGTAAACGCCAGCGCCAGCCAGTGCAGGCCGGGCAGTTGCTGGTAATTGTAGGCGTGGCAGATCCACACCAGGCCGGCCACCAGCGCTGCCGCTGCCGGGCTGGGCAGGCCGGTAAACCAGCGCTTGTCGGCAGTGCCAACCATGGTGTTGAAACGCGCCAGCCGCAGCGCCGCACCGGCGCAGTAGATGAAGGCCACCATCCAGCCCAGCTTGCCCATGTCTTTCAGCAGCCACTCGTAGGCTACCAGCGCCGGCGCCACACCAAAGCTCACCATGTCCGACAGGCTGTCGAACTCGGCACCAAAGGCGCTCTGGCTATGCGTCATGCGTGCCACGCGGCCGTCCATGCCGTCCAGGATCATGGCGATGAAAATGGCGACCGCCGCCAGCTCGAAGCGCTGGTTCATCGCCTGCACGATGGCGTAAAAGCCGGCAAACAGCGCGGCCAGGGTAAACGAGTTGGGCAGCAGGTAAATGCCCTGGCGTCGCAACGAGGGTTTGCCGGATAGCGGATCGTGGTGCATGGGTAAGCTTTTCACTCCAGGTTGTTGGCCGCAGTCTGATCTGTTAGGGTCAAAACTTGCCCGTCAGAAAACGGCACATTCTAAAACGCCAGCCAGCACGGCAAAAGGCCAAACCGCCAAAATGCCCGCCCTTCCCGGCCCTGGCGCGTCTTCCAGCCAGGAGCATGCCCATGCCCAGCCCGCCGGCCGCCATTCTCCGCCACCCGGACACCGCCTTCGAGCTGATCTCGCTACACGGCGCGCAGCGTTTTCCGCGCCACAGTCACGACCAGTACGGCGTAGGGCTGCTGTGCGAAGGCGCGCAGCGCTCGTTCAGCGGCAGGGGCATGGTCGATGCCCTGGCCGGTGACATCATCATGGTGAACCCCGGCGAAATGCACGATGGCCAGCCGCTGCATTGCCAGACACGACGCTGGCACATGCTGTACTTCCCGGCCCGGCTGCTGGAGGCCGCCGCCGATGCGGCCAACCTGTCGCCATTTGGCCAGACCCTGCTGCCCCCGGTCAGTCAGGACCGGCGATTGACCGCCGCCATCCAGCAGCTGACAGCACGGCTGCTGGACAGTGCGACGCCCGTCCTGGCGCGGGACGAGGCAGCAGCCGAACTGCTCAGCCGCCTGCTACGGTTTCCGCACGGCCAGCCGCTGATCGCATCAGGTCACGCCAATCTGGAACAAGTGCGACAGATGCTGTGCGACTGCCACGATGCTTCGCTGCGGCTCGCCACCCTGGCGGCGCAGTGCGACCTGAGCCCGTACCAGCTGCTGCGTCAGTTCCGCCGTCAATACGGCATCACCCCGCACGCCTACGCGGCACAACACCGCTTGCAACTGGCGCACAGGCTGCTGCACAGCGCCGCGCCGCTGGCCGACATCGCCCTGCAATGCGGCTTTGCCGACCAAAGCCACCTGACGCGCGCCTTCAAGCGCCAATACGGCTTTCCCCCCGGCCGCTACCGCCAGGCAGCGACCTAGCCTGCAATTTTGTTCAATACCGGCTAGCGGGCAGCAGGGTTTACTGGGCTTCCACCCTGCAACGGAGCCTGAACGTGAAGCCCACTTATCTGCCACCATTACAGCTGGTGCTGGCCATGATCCTGGCCGGCAGCACCCCGTTGACCAGCCAGATCATTGGCCATGGCCTGCCGCCGTTTACCGCCAGCGCCTTGCGCTTTGCCGTGGCGCTGCCGCTGCTGTACGCCCTGATGCGCCGGCAAGGCCAAGGTTGGCCGCGCCCGCCTGCCGGCGACCTGGGCCTGCTGGTCTTGCAGGCGGCCTGTGGCAGTGTCGGCTACACCAGCCTGCTGATACTCGGCATGCAGCAAAGCCGCGTCGGCGATGCCGCCGTGCTGACCGCCACTCTGCCGGCGGTCACCGAGGTACTGGGCTGGCTGTTACTGGGGCAACGCCCCGCGCCCCGGCTCTGGCTGGCGATTGCGCTGGCCACCCTCGGCGCAGCCACCTTGCAATGGCCCGGCAAGCAGCCTGCCGGGCAGGCGGGCGGCCTGCTGCTTGCCCTGCTGGCTTTGTGGCTGGCCGCTGCAGGCTGACGGGCATGAAAAAAGCCGGGTTTCCCCTAATGCCAGTCAGTTAACGCTGACTGGCATTTTTCGTTGGATATTTGTGTGCCCTGTTCTTCACCACTCGCGGGCAATGTCGGTCTGGTCTGCGGGGTGGTAGGACAAACAGACTCGAC
>NZ_JBKBHK010000022.1:0-36260 GCF_046297735.1 Vogesella sp. | reverse complement strand
ATTGCCGACTGGATCGGGTTCTACAACCACCGGCGCCCGCACCAAGCTTTGGGGATGAAGACGCCGGCGATGGCGTATCAATTAGTAGCCTGATCTGTGCAGAAAGGGCTGGGTCATTACAGTGGTGGGCACGGTCAGTGGGCCTTTGCCCACCCTACTTGCTAATTCTCCTCTTCATCTCAGAAGGAATGGCGAATATAGCAATTATCATTATATAGAATGCTACATTGGTGATTATGCCAAAAAAAACAAAAGAAATAACACCACGCCTAATGGCTTCGCAATTGCCATCCACATCCACGACCACAAATGGATAAAATACCACAAAGAATAAAGAAAATATTAGAATTACCAGTAACTGCACAATTGGCATTTTTGCATAGCCAGCAAAGCCGTCATTAACGATTGATCGCCAATTAGTCATTAAGAAATAAAATGAGATCGCAACATTTAGTAAAAGCGATATATTTTTTATCCAATAAATAGAGAAATTAAAAAATCCATTTACGCCATTGCTACAATAGAACACATTGTCCGTTTTAATCTCTGGGTTGTATATGAATATTAGAAAAGAAACAGCCATGAGAAATGCAGATATGTATATGATTAGCATCAACCACTTTTTAGCACCAAAATCGATTGAAGTTTCCGTTGCCATAAATGTATTTCCCAGTTAGTTATTTAAACTGTAGCCCGGATAAGCCAACGGCGCATCCGGGGTTGATGATTTTGGCGCTGTCACTTTCGGCCAACCTTGGATAACCTGCTATTCCCCGGATGCGGCTGCGCCTTATCCGGGCCCGCTAGAAACGTCAATACCATATGTGGCAACAGGTAATGACGGCAGCAGCAGGCATGAAAAAAGGGGCCCAAGGCCCCTTTGCTGTTGGTGCGCCAGCGTGGTGCTGCCTGCGGCCAACCTTATTCCACGGTGACCGATTTGGCCAGGTTGCGCGGTTTGTCCACGTCGGTGCCACGCGCCAGGGCGACGTGGTAAGCCAGGATCTGTACCGGGATGGCGTGCACGATGGGGCTGAGCACGCCCACATGGCGCGGGGTGCGGATGACGTGTACGCCGTCGGAATCGACAAAGTGGCTGTCGGCGTCGGCAAACACGAACAGTTCGCCGCCACGGGCGCGTACTTCCTGCATGTTGGATTTCACTTTTTCCAGCAGCACGTCGTTGGGGGCAATCACCACTACCGGCATGTTTTCGTCCACCAGCGCTAGCGGGCCGTGCTTCAGTTCGCCGGCCGGGTAGGCTTCGGCATGGATGTAAGAAATTTCCTTCAGCTTCAGCGCGCCTTCCAGCGCGATGGGGTAATGCAGGCCACGGCCGAGGAACAGCGCGTCGTTCTTGGCGGCAAACTGGCTGCTCCAGGCTTTGATCTGCGGCTCCAGGTTCAGTGCGTGCTGCACGCTGCCCGGCAGGTGGCGCAACTCGTCCAGGTACTGTGCCTCTTGCTCGGCACTGACGCGGCCGCGTACCTTGCCCAGCGTAACCGCCAGCGCAAACAGGCTGACCAGCTGGGTGGTGAAGGCCTTGGTGGAGGCCACGCCGATTTCGGCGCCGGCGCGGGTGTAGAACACCAGTTCGGACGCGCGCGGGATGGCGGATTCGCGTACGTTGCAGATAGACAGCGCGTACTGGTGGCCCAGGCTCTTGGCGTATTTCAGCGCTTCCATGGTGTCCAGCGTTTCGCCGGACTGCGAGATGGTCACCACCAGGTGGTTCGGGTCGGCGTAGGCGTCGCGGTAGCGGTATTCGCTGGCGATTTCCACGTCGCACACCACGCCGGCGATGCTTTCGATCCAGTATTTGGCGGTGAGGCCGGCGTAGTAGCTGGTGCCGCAGGCCAGGATCTTCACGCCGCTCAGTTGCGGCAGCACGTTGGCCGCAGCCGGGCCGAACAGCTCGGGGACGAAGCCGTCGTCCAGCACCACTTCGATGGTGTCGGACAGCGCTTTCGGCTGTTCGTGGATTTCTTTCTGCATGAAGTGGCTGTACGGGCCCAGTTCCAGCGAGGCCAGCGACACGTCGGACACGTGCACTTTGCGTTCTACCGGCTGGTCGTCCTTGTCGATCAGTTTCACGCTGCTACGGGTGAGATGGCCGATGTCGCCTTCTTCCAGGAAGATGACGCGACGGGTGGCCGACAGTACGGCGGAAACGTCGGAGGCGATGAAGTTTTCGCCTTCGCCCAGGCCCACCAGCAGCGGGCAGCCCATGCGCGCGCACACCAGTTCGTCGGGGCGGTCCAGCGCGAGGACGCCGATGGCGTAGGCGCCGGTCAGCTCGCGGGTGGCGCGGTGTACGGCACGGAACAGGTCTTTTTCTGCCACGTAGTACTGGTGTACCAGGTGGGCGATCACTTCGGTGTCGGTCTGCGATTCAAAGGTGTAGCCGGCGGCTTTGAGGGCTTCGCGCTTTTCTTCGTGGTTTTCGATGATACCGTTGTGCACCACGGCGATCAGGCCGTGCGACACGTGCGGGTGGGCGTTGTACTCGGTAACGCCGCCGTGGGTGGCCCAGCGGGTGTGACCGATGCCGAGCTGGCCTTCTACCTGCTCGGCCAGCGCTGCGGCTTCCATTTCGGCCACGCGGCCAACACGGCGCACGCGGGTAATATCGTTACCCATGTGCACGGCAATGCCGGACGAGTCATAACCACGGTATTCCAGGCGCTTCAGGCCTTCTACCAGTACCGGAACGATATTGCGCTGGGCGATGCCCCCGACGATGCCGCACATGCTGCGTCTCCTTGAATCAAGTTCAGTCTGCTACCGGGGCGCAGATCACGGTAATGCCCCGGGCTTCTATCTGGGCCCTGGCGTCGTCGGCCAGGGCGTCGTCTGTTACCAGCGTATGGATGCTGCTCCAGGGCAGCTCCAGATTGGGAATACGCCGGCCGATTTTTTCCGATTCCACCATCACGATCACTTCGCGAGCCACGTCGGCCATCACCCGCGACAACCCCACCAGCTCGTTGAAGGTGGTGGTGCCGCGTGCCAGATCGATGCCGTCGGCACCGATAAACAGCTGGTCGAAGTCGTACGAACGCAGCACCTGCTCGGCAATCTGGCCCTGAAACGACTCGGAATGCGGGTCCCAGGTGCCGCCGGTCATCAGCAGCGTGGGCTCGTTTTCCAGCTCGCGCAGCGCACCGGCCACGTTCAGCGAATTGGTCATTACCACCAGGCCGCGCTTGCTGCCCAGCAGCGGAATCATGCTGCGGGTGGTGGTGCCGCTGTCGATGATGACGCGGTTGTGATCGCGCAGCCGGTTGGCCGCCGCGCGCGCGATCGCCATCTTTCGTACCGAAACCTGTTGCGAGTCGGGTTCGGCCACCATTTCGCTGGGCAAGGACACCGCACCGCCGTAGCGACGCAGCAACAGGCCGCCGGTTTCCAGCAGCGCCAGGTCTTTGCGGATGGTGACTTCCGAGGTGGCAAAGCGCTGCGTCAACTCGTCGACGCTGACTTCACCCCGCTCTTGCACCAGCGCCACAATCGCGTGACGGCGCTGCTGCGTGTTTCTTTTGGTCATGCATCTATCTTTCGTTTCGAAAGTTTCGCGATGCTATCGCGAAAGATTCCGGCTGACAAGTTGTAATTGGCATGAAAAAACCCCGCCGCAGCGGGGTGGTGGATTAGGGCTCACTTATTTGAGCTTTTGCGGGCGCTGCCAGCCGGCCACGGTAAGCTGTTTGGCGCGCGCCACGGTCAGTTGGCCGGCCGGGGCGGTCTTGGTCACAACCGAACCGGCGCCAATGGTGGCGCCCTCTTCCAGTGTTACCGGGGCCACCATCAGGGTGCCGGAGCCAACAAACACGTTGTCGCCGATGACGGTCTTGAACTTGTTGACGCCGTCGTAGTTGCAGGTCACCGAACCGGCGCCCACGTTCACCTTGCTGCCGATCTGGGCGTCGCCGATGTAGGTGAGGTGGTTAACCTTGGAGCCTTCGCCCACGGTGGCTTTCTTGATCTCGACAAAGTTGCCCACGTGCACGTGTGCGGCCAACTCTGCGCCCGGGCGCAGGCGGGCGTACGGCCCGATGCGGCAGCCTTCGCCCACCACGGCGTCTGCTAGGTGCGAGTACGGCGCAATGCGGGTGCCAGCGGCAACCTGCACGTTTTTCAGCACGCAGTAGGCGCCGATCTCGACGTTATCGCCCAGGGTAACTTGGCCTTCGAACACGCAGCCGACGTCGATGCTGACGTCCATGCCATGCTGCAGTTGGCCGCGGATATCGATGCGCGCCGGGTCGGCCAGCATCACGCCGGCGGTCAGCAGCGCACGCGCCTGGTTCAGCTGCAGCTGGCGTTCCAGCTCGGCCAGTTGCACCTTGTTGTTGACGCCGGCGGCTTCCCAGCTGGCGCCCACGGTGACGCCCGGCACGGCCAGGCCGTTGCGCACCGCCAGCTCGATCACGTCGGTCAGGTAGTACTCGCCCTGCGCATTGCCGTTGCGCAGCTCGCCCAGCCAGCCTTCCAGCTTGTCGTTGGGAAGCACCATCATGCCGGTGTTGATTTCGCGGATGGCTTTCTGCTCGGCATTGCAGTCTTTATCTTCGACGATGGCCACGATTTCGCCGGCCGCGTTACGTACGATGCGGCCGTAGCCACTGGCGTCGGCCAGCACGTCGGTCAGCAGGCTGATGCCTTGCTGTGCCGCAGCCAGCAGCTGTTGCAGGGTCTCCAGCGTAGTCAACGGCACGTCGCCGTATAGCACCAGGGTGCGGCCAACCTTAGGCAGGTGCGGCAGCGCCATCTTCAGTGCGTGGCCGGTGCCCAGCTGCTCGGCTTGCAGCGCCCACTCCACGTCGGCATCGGTGATGCGCTCGCGCACCAGGTCGCCACCGTGGCCGTATACCACCACCAGTTTGCCAGGGTTCAGCTGGCGGGCGGTGTCGATGACGCGGGCCAGCATGGCTTGGCCGCCGATGGGGTGCAGCACCTTGGGTAGGGCCGAGTACATACGCTTGCCCTTGCCGGCCGCCAGAATGACTACGCTTAGAGATTCCATAAAATTTGACCAGAGATTCGTGCAGGTAAGCCCGAATTATGCCATTAAAAAGCAAATAAAAAGGCCGCCACTTTCGTGGCAGCCTTTTGTTTTCAACACACCGTCGTGTGCTTAGTGCACGCGCTTGCGGAGGTATTCCAGCGCCTTGAGCTGGGCAATGGCGGCAGCCAGCGCTGCGTGGGCCTTTGCCGTGTCCAGGTCGTCGGTAGCGTGCTTGAGGGCATCCTCGGCAGCACGTTTGGCCTCGTTGGCGCGAGCTTCATCCAGATCCTCACCGCGGATCGCCGTATCAGCCAGAACGGTGATGTGGGTCGGTTGCACTTCCATCATGCCACCGGACACCGCCACCAGAACCTCGTCCTTGGAACCCGGCACTGTCAGACGCAGTACGCCGGGGTTGATACGGGTCAGAAGCGGCACGTGACGCGGGTAGACACCGATCTCGCCTTCCGCTGCCGGAGCCACGAGGAACTCCGCTTCGCCAGCGTAAATCTGCTGTTCGGTGCTGACCACTTCCACATGCATCTTGGCCATGAGCCGTCTCCTTGATTACAGGGTCTTGGCTTTGTCGGCAGCTTCTTCGATACCGCCAACCATGTAGAACGCCTGTTCCGGCAGGTGGTCGTATTCGCCGCTGAGAATCGCCTTGAAGCCCTTGATCGTTTCCTTCAGCGGAACGTATTTGCCCGGGGAACCGGTAAATACTTCAGCTACGTGGAACGGCTGGGACAGGAAGCGCTGGATCTTACGCGCGCGGTATACAACGAGTTTGTCTTCTTCAGACAGCTCGTCCATACCCAGAATCGCGATGATGTCACGCAGTTCCTTGTACTTCTGCAGCGTGGTCTGCACACCGCGGGCTACGCTGTAGTGCTCGTCGCCTACTACCAGCGGGTCCAGCTGGCGGGAGGTGGAGTCCAGCGGATCCACGGCCGGGTAGATACCCAGCGAGGCGATATCACGCGACAGAACCACGGTTGCATCCAAGTGAGCAAAGGTGGTAGCCGGGGACGGGTCAGTCAAGTCATCCGCAGGTACGTATACGGCCTGGATGGAGGTAATGGAACCATCACGGGTGGACGTAATACGCTCTTGCAGACGGCCCATCTCTTCTGCCAGGGTCGGCTGGTAACCTACTGCGGACGGCATACGGCCCAGCAGTGCGGATACTTCGGTACCGGCCAGAGTGTAGCGGTAGATGTTATCCACGAAGAACAGAACGTCACGGCCTTTGCCGTTGGCGTCTTTCTCGTCGCGGAAGTGCTCGGCCATGGTCAGACCGGTCAGCGCTACGCGCAGACGGTTACCCGGCGGCTCGTTCATCTGGCCGTAAACCATGGCAACTTTATCCAGAACGTTCGACTCTTTCATCTCGTGATAGAAGTCGTTACCTTCACGGGTACGTTCACCAACACCTGCGAATACGGACAGACCGGAGTGTGCCTTCGCGATGTTGTTGATCAGTTCCATCATGTTTACGGTCTTGCCCACACCGGCACCACCGAACAGACCAACCTTACCACCCTTGGCAAACGGACACAGCAGGTCAATAACCTTGATGCCAGTTTCCAGCAGTTCGGTGGCGGAGGACAGTTCGTCAAACTTCGGCGCAGCCTGGTGAATGGCGCGAACGTGTTCGGAAGCTACCGGGCCGGCTTCGTCAACCGGGTTGCCCAGTACGTCCATGATACGACCCAGAGTGGCAGCGCCAACCGGTACCGAAATCGGTGCGCCGGTATTGGTAATCGCCATGCCACGCTTCAGGCCGTCAGAGCTACCCATAGCAATGGTACGCACCACGCCGTCGCCCAGCTGTTGCTGAACTTCAAGCGTCAGATCTGCGTCAACCAGCTTCAGGGCATCATAAACCTTTGGCATGGCGTCGCGCGGGAATTCCACGTCAACTACCGGGCCAATGATTTGTACGATTTTGCCTTGGCTCATTATCGGTTCCTAACTCAATAAACTTTTACAGTCCTGCGACGGTTAAACCGCTGCGGCACCGGCCACGATCTCGGACAGCTCTTTGGTAATCGCTGCCTGACGCGACTTGTTGTACACAAGACGCAGCTGCTTGATGGCGTTACCTGCGTTATCGGTTGCGGCCTTCATCGCCACCATACGGGCGGCTTGTTCGGAAGCCATGTTCTCGGCTACCGCTTGGTACACAACAGATTCGAGGTAACGCTTGACCAGGAACTCCATGACGTTGGAAGCACTCGGCTCGTACACGTAATCCCACGAATGGGCGTGTTCTACCACCATGTGTTCTTCGGTCAGCGGCAGCAGCTGTTCCAGCGCCGGCTCCTGTTTCATCGTATTGATGAAGCGGGAGTACACGATGTAAACCGCATCCAGTTCGCCTTCAGCGTACTTGTTCAGCAGTACTGTAAGCGGGCCGATCAGTTTTTCCATCTTGGGCACGTCGCCCAGATGAACCGCACTTGCCACCACGTTAATCTTGGTACGCTGGCATGCTGCCAGGCCTTTTTGGCCCAGGGCGCAGGCTTCCACTTGGACGCCTTGCGTTTGCAGCTCGTTGACCTTGGCGTAAAAGCGCTTCAGCACGTTGGCGTTCAAGCCACCGCACAGGCCTTTATCCGAGGTCACCACGATAATGCCGGCGCGCTTGATTTCGCTGCGACGGGCAAGCAGTGGGTGCTCCAGATCCGTATTGGCCGAAGCCAGGTGCGCCATGACAGCACGCACCTTGTCGGCGTAAGGACGGGCAGCGCGCATACGCTCTTGCGTTTTGCGCATCTTGGAGGTCGACACCATTTGCATAGCGCGGGTGATCTTCTGCGTGTTCTGCACGCTTCGGATCTTGGTGAGAATCTCTTTACCGACTGCCATATCCTGAACCTTTCTTTAACTCGAGGTATCCGAAAGACTCAGATTAGAAGCTGTAGCCAGCCTTGAACGATTCGATCGCCTTGGCCAGTACTTTTTCGTTGTCGGCAGACAGATCACCAGAAGCGTCGGTCGCAGTCAGTACGTCGGCGTGATTAGCGCGAACGTAAGCCAGGAAAGCAGCTTCGAAAGCCAGAGCTTTCTTGACCGGTACGTCTTCGTAGTAACCCTTGTTCACGGACCACAGGGTCAGCGCCATTTCGGCGGTAGACAGGGTCGAGAACTGTTTCTGCTTCATCAGCTCGGTAACCACTTCACCGTGTTGCAGCTGCTTGCGGGTCGCCTCGTCCAGATCGGAAGCAAACTGCGAGAACGCAGCCAGTTCGCGGTACTGGGCCAGAGCCAGACGGATACCACCGCCCAGTTTCTTGATGACCTTGGTTTGCGCAGCGCCACCCACGCGGGATACCGAAATACCTGCGTTAATAGCAGGACGGATACCAGCGTTGAACAGGTCGGTTTCCAGGAAGATCTGACCGTCGGTAATGGAAATTACGTTGGTCGGAACGAAAGCGGAAACGTCACCAGCTTGGGTTTCGATGATCGGCAGGGCGGTCAGCGAGCCGGTTTTACCTTTCACGGCGCCACCAGTCAGCTTTTCTACTTCATCCGCGTTGATGCGGGAAGCGCGCTCCAGCAGACGGGAGTGCAGGTAGAATACGTCGCCCGGGTAAGCTTCGCGGCCCGGCGGGCGGCGCAGCAGCAGGGAGATCTGACGGTAAGCAACGGCCTGTTTGGACAGGTCATCGTATACGATCAGCGCATCTTCACCGATGTCGCGGAAGTATTCGCCCATAGCGCAGCCGGAGTACGGTGCGATGAACTGCAGTGCGGCAGCTTCGGAAGCGGTAGCAGCAACCACAATGGTGTGACCCATTGCGCCGTGCTCTTCCAGTTTGCGCACTACGTTGGCGATGGAGGACGCTTTCTGACCTACGGCTACGTAGATACAAATAACGCCGGTGCCTTTCTGGTTCACGATGGCATCCAGTGCCACGGCGGTTTTACCAGTCTGACGGTCGCCAATGATCAGTTCACGCTGGCCGCGGCCAACCGGTACCATGGAGTCGATCGACTTCAGGCCGGTTTGCATCGGTTGCGATACGGATTGACGGGCAATTACGCCCGGAGCAATCTTTTCGATCGGGGAAGCAGCGGACGCATTGATCGGGCCTTTGCCATCGATCGGCTGACCCAGCGCGTTTACCACGCGGCCAACCAGTTCGCGACCTACCGGCACTTCCAGAATGCGGCCGGTGCACTTCACTTCCTGACCTTCGGAGATGTGCTCGTACTCGCCCAGGATCACGGCACCTACGGAGTCACGCTCCAGGTTCATGGCCAGGCCAAAGGTGTTGCCCGAGAACTCGAGCATTTCACCCTGCATCACGTCTGTCAGGCCGTGGATACGAACGATACCGTCGGTTACGGAGATCACAGTACCTTTGGTACGGGTCTCGGCACCTTCAGCCAGGTTCTGAATCTTCGCCTTGATCAGATCGCTGATTTCAGAGGGGTTCAACTGCATGATCTCTCCTAATTCTTGAGGCTGGCTGCCATTGCCTGCAGCTTGCCGCTCACCGACGCGTCGATCACGTCGTCACCCACCAGTACTCGCACGCCACCGATCAGCTCGGGGACTACACGCACTTCAATCCGTACGGTCTTGCCGTATTTCTTGGTAAGCGTGGCGATCAGGTCGGCTTGCTGGGCGTCGTCCAGGGTGTAGGCGGACTCGACTACTGCGTCCAGTACACCTTCTGCACGGGCCTTGAGGGCTTCAAACTGTTCGGCAATCTGCGGCAGCAGCGTCAGACGACGGTTTTCGATAAGGGTAACGATGAATTTCTTCACGTCATCGTTGGCCTTGTCGCCCAGTACGTCCACAAACAACGCCTCAATCTCTTGAGCGGTATGTTTCGGGTTGGTGACGACTTGCGCCACGTCCGGGTTCGCCACCATGGCAGCCAGCCACGCGAGCGCGTCAGACCACTTGGCTTGAGACTGCTGCTCGGTGGCAAGGCTGTATACCGCTTCGGCATAGGGCCTTGCTACGGTAATGAGTTCTGCCATGAGTTAATTAAAACTCCGCTTTGATGGAGGCTAACAGATCAGCGTGCTTGGCAGCGTCGATCTCTTTGCGCAGGATCTTCTCTGCGCCGGCTACGGCCAGGCCAGCTACCTGCTCGCGCAGGGCTTCCTTGGCACGCAACACTTCCTGATCGATCTGGGATTTGGCTTCGGCTACCAGCTTGGCACCTTCGGTGCGAGCGGCGTCCTTGGCTTCTTCCACGATCTGGTTGGCGCGCTTTTCAGCGGCCAGGATCAGCTCGGTAGCTTGTTGTTTGGCCTGACGAAGTTCGTCAGCAACACGCTTTTCAGCTGCTTCCAGATCCTGCTTGCCACGTTCTGCAGCGGCCAAGCCATCAGCAATACGCTTGGCACGCTCTTCCATCATGTTGGTAAGCGGAGGCCAAACAAACTTCATGGTGAACCATACCAGGATAGCGAAGGTGATCGCCTGGCCCAGTAGTGTTACGTTGAATTCCACGCTTGTTTTCCTCCAGTGTGGTTACGACAACAACCGTTTTCGCTTAAAAATTAAGCGCCAGCTTTCAGGGCAGCCAGAGCTGCAGACAGGAACGGGTTGTTGAAGGTGTACAGCATAGCTACACCCACACCGATCATGGAGATGGCGTCCAGCAGACCAGCGATAATGAACAGCTTGGTTTGCAGAACCGGGATCAGTTCCGGCTGGCGAGCGGAGGACTCCAGGAACTTGCCACCCAGAATGGCGAAGCCCAGAGCGGTACCGATAGCGCCAAGGCCAATGATCAGAGCTGCAGCCAGAGCGGTCATCGACTGGATCTGAGAAACGAGAGCTTCCATTTAAATCTCCTAAAGACTAATGCAAGGATGGTTTGAGAAAAGGTACGAAAAAACTTTTTAAAATCAGTGCTTCTCTACTGCCAGGCTCAGGTACACGATGGTCAGCATCATGAACACAAAGGCTTGCAGCGTGATAACCAGAATGTGGAAGATGGCCCACGGTGCACCCAGCAGCCATTGCACACCCCACGGCAGCAGCGCGATCAGGATGAAGATCAGCTCGCCGGAGTACATGTTACCGAACAGACGCAGAGACAGCGAAATCGGCTTGGCCAGCAGCTCCACCATTTGCAGCGCAAAGTTGGCCGGTGCCAGCAGGATGGTACCAACCGGGCCACTAGCGTGGAACGGGGCAGTAAACAATTCCTTGATCCAGCCACCCAGGCCCTTGGCAGAGATGGAGAAGCCGATGATGCAGATCAGTACCGAAATGGACAAGCCGAAGGTGATGTTAACGTCGGCAGACGGCACCACACGGAAATAAACATGATGCGGATCGGCACCAAAGAAAGTGTAACCAATCCACTGGGCAGCCATCGGAATCAGGTCAACCGGCAGCAAGTCCATCGCGTTCATCAGGAACACCCAGCAGAAGATGGTGAGTGCCAGCGGTGCAATGACTTTGCTTTTGGCGTGGAAGATTTCTTTGACCTGGGTGTCGACCATCTCGACGATGGATTCGACAAACAGCTGCAACTTGCCGGGGTTTTCCAGTTTGGCGTTACGGGCCACGTAGGAGAACACAGCAGCAAAGATGAAGCCCAGGATCAGCGACACGGAAAAACTGTCGATATGCAAGCCGCCGAAGCCGCCGTCATGCGAAGAGTTCCAGAATGTCAGGTGGTGCTTGATGTAATCAGTTGCGTTACTTGCCATCGCTCTATCTCAATTTTTAATCAGAAGCCCGAACCAGTAAGCGGAAGTGGCAGCAATATAACCGCCAAACAGACCCGCTACTGACAAATCCTTGAAAAAAGCGAGAGCACCACCAAATAACAAAAGGGTCAGCACAAACTTGACCGCTTCTGCCTTGTAATGCGCCCGCATCAATTCTGCAGGTGAAACCCTTTGCACCGAACCCGCGATGCGTACATAGGCCAGTGCCGGCAAGATGGCACACAAGCCGCCTATCAGTGCCGAGATCGGTACGTTGATTGTCGCGCCAGCAACCAGCAAGCTGATCACCACGGCTAGCAGGGTTAGCCTCACCTGCAGTCGAATTACGCGTTTTGCGTCCGGATTACTCATGTACGGCACTTAAAAAATCGGTCGATTATAGGCTTGGCCTGACGAAAGCGTCAACTTCACTCAACGTATCTGGATATTACCCGCCAAACGCTCAGCCGTTTGATTTTGCTTGCAGTTTTTCCAGCAGTCCATCCAGCTCGTCCAGACTTGCATAATCGATGATCAGCTTGCCCTTACCCTTATTGCCGTGACGGAAGCTGACCGTCATGCCCAGCCTGTCTGACAGCAGGTTAGCCAGGCGATCGATGTCAGCATCTTTCGCCTGGGCAGCCGCCGCTTTGCGGCCAACCTTGGGCTGCGCGAGCGCCTGCACCCGCTGCTCGACATCACGTACTGACAGTTGTTCCGCTACTACAGCCTGAGCCAGCTGCATCTGCTCCAGCACAGGCAGTGGCAAGAGCGCGCGGGCGTGGCCCATCTCCAATTTACCCTGATGGAGCATCTGCTGTAACGGCTCAGGCAAGGCCAGCAGACGCAGCAGGTTGCTGATGGCGCTGCGCGAGCGGCCCAGTGCTTCGGCCGCTGCTTCATGGGTCAGGCCGAATTCTTCGATCAGGCGCTTGATGCCGCGCGCTTCTTCCAGCGGGTCCAGTTGCTGGCGCTGAATGTTCTCGATCAAGCCCATCGCCAACGCCGATTGGTCGGCTACGCTGCGCACCACGGCCGGAATCTCGGCCAAGCCCGCCAGCTGGCTGGCGCGCCAGCGACGTTCGCCGGCGATCAGTTCGTAATCACCCAGACCGATCTCGCGCACCACCACAGGCTGGATCAGGCCTTGCGACTTGATGGATGCGGCCAACTCGGCCAGCGCGGCTTCGTCCATATGGCTGCGTGGCTGGTAACGGCCAGGGCGGATGCTGCCGACCGGCAGCGTAGTCAGGCGTTCGTTGTCTGCCTCGACGGTGGAGAGGAGCGCGTCCAGGCCGCGCCCGAGTCCTTTGAGTTTGGCCATGTTATTGCTCGGTACTTGCAGTTTGCGATTCCAGACGGCCGATCAATTCGGCAGCCAGGGTCAGGTAGGCTTGCGAGCCTCGGGCGGTACGGTCGTAGATGATGCCGGGCAGGCCGTGGCTGGGCGCTTCGGCCAGGCGGATATTGCGTGGCACCACGGTATCGAATACCTTGCCGCCAAAGTGGCGCGCCAGCTGCTCGGACACCTGCTGCGACAGGTTGCTACGCGCGTCGAACATGGTGCGCAGCAGGCCCATGATCTCGATGCGCGGGTTCACCGCTGCGCGCACCTTGCGCAAGGTATTTACCAGGTCGGTCAGCCCTTCCAGCGCGTAGTACTCGCACACCATCGGAATCAGCACGCCCTGCGCGGCCACCAGGCCGTTCAAGGTGAGCAGGTTCAGCGACGGCGGGCTGTCGATCAGCACGTAGTCGTACTCGCCAGACACCAGCTCCAGCGCGTTTTTCAGGCGGGCTTCGCGCGCCAGCTCCTGCACCAGTTCGATCTCGGCGGCCGACAGGTCGCGGTTGGCCGGCAACACATCATAGCCGCCTTCTTTCGCCGGCTGGCGCACTTCCTCAATGCTGTGTTCGCCCATCAGCACGTGGTAGACCGAGTGCTGCAGCGTGGTCTTGTCGATGCCGCTGCCCATGGTGGCATTGCCTTGCGGGTCGAGGTCGACAATAAGTACCCGCCTCCCCTGCTCTACCAGACCGGCCGCCAGGTTGACCACGGTGGTGGTCTTGCCGACGCCGCCCTTCTGGTTGGCTACCGCAATGATGCGCGCTGTCATTTGGCGACCACGCGCACCAGGTGACGCTGCTCGGCGTCCAGCCCGGGCACATCCAGTTTCTTCACTTCCGCGACGGCAAAGTCGGACGGCAGCTGGGCGATTTCCTCGAACGGGTACACACCCTTCATGGCGACAAACTGGCCGCCGTCAGCCAGCAAGTGGCGCGACAGTTTGACGAACTCGGCCAGCTCGGAGAAAGCACGGCTGGTGATGCGGTCAAATTTCTCGGCCGGCTGGTAGGCTTCTACGCGGTCGGTGATCACTTCCACATTATCCAGTTTCAGCTCGATGACCGCCTGGCGCAGGAAAGTGGTTTTCTTGTGGTTGGCGTCCAGCACCACCACCTTCATGTCCGGGCGGGCGATGGCGGTGGGGATGCCGGGCATGCCGCCACCGGAACCCACGTCCAGCAAGCGGCTACCGCCGTCCAGCTGCGGCACCAGGGTCAGGCTGTCCAGCAGGTGGTAGCTCACCATGCGGTCCATGTCGCGGATGGCGGTGAGGTTGTAAGTCTGGTTCCACTTGGCCAGCAGGCCCAGGTAGCCTTCCAGCAGGTCGATCTGGGCATCGGTCAGCGCCAGGCCGATGGCGGCCAGGCCTTGGGTGAGTTCAGCGCGGTGCGTCATGATGATGGCGATAGGAATTGAGTAAACTGCCCTGATTGTAACGGGTATCAAAAACAAATGCGCCCCGAAGTGGCAACTCCGGAGCGCAGTGCAGCAAAAACCGGATCAGGCGTCCTGGCGCGCTTCGCTGAAACCGCGTTTCAGGTGCACCAGCAACAAGGCCACCGCCGCCGGGGTAATACCCTGGATACGCGAGGCCTGGCCCAGCGTTTCCGGACGGTGCTGATTGAGCTTTTGCGACACTTCCTTGGACAGCCCCTTCACCAGCGCATAATCGATATCACCCGGCAGCTTCACGTCGTCCAGCTGCTCCAGGCGCGCTACTTCTTCGTTCTGGCGATCAATATAGCCCTGGTACTTGATCTGGATTTCCACCTGCTCGGCCACGATGTCGTCGGCGACGCCCTCCCCTGCCAGCGACAGTTTCATCAGCTCGCGGTAGGGCACGTTGGGGCGGCGCAGCAGGTCGGCCAGCGTGTATTCGCGGCTGAGCTTCTGGCCGACAATGGCTTCGTCTTCACCCGGCTGCAGCTTGCCCGGCTGTACCCAGGTGCTGGCCAGACGCTGCTTCTCGGCCTCTACCGCGTCGCGCTTGCGGCAGAACGCGTCCCACTGTGCATCACCGATCAGGCCCAGCTTGCGGCCAACCTCGGTCAGGCGCAGGTCGGCGTTGTCTTCGCGCAGCTGCAGGCGGAACTCGGCGCGGCTGGTAAACATGCGGTACGGCTCGGACACGCCCAGCGTGGTGAGGTCGTCCACCAGCACGCCCAGGTAGGCTTCGTCACGGCGCGGGCACCAGCCGTCTTGTTCGCGGGCGTACAAGCCGGCGTTCAGGCCGGCCAGCAGGCCCTGGGCAGCGGCTTCTTCATAACCGGTGGTGCCATTGATCTGCCCGGCAAAGAACAGGCCCTGGATGGCCTTGGTTTCCAGCGTGGTTTTCAGGCCGCGCGGGTCGAAGTAGTCGTACTCGATGGCGTAGCCGGGGCGCAGGATGTGCGCGTTTTCCAGACCACGGATCGAGCGCACCGCCGCCAGCTGGATGTCGAATGGCAGACTGGTGGAGATGCCGTTGGGGTAGTACTCGTGCGTGGTTAGACCTTCCGGCTCCAGGAAAATCTGGTGGCTTTCCTTGTCGGCAAAGCGGTTGATCTTGTCTTCGATGGACGGGCAGTAGCGCGGGCCCACACCTTCGATGACGCCGGTAAACATCGGGCTGCGGTCAAAGCCGCTGCGGATGATGTCGTGGGTTTGCTGGTTGGTGTGGGTGATCCAGCACGGCAGCTGCTTGGGGTGCAGGGCGCGGCTGCCACGATAGGAGAACACCGGCTCCGGCGTATCGCCCGGCTGCGCTTCCATCACCGAAAAGTCGATGGTGCGGCCATCAATACGCGGCGGGGTACCGGTTTTCAGGCGGCCAACCGGCAGGCTGAGCTCGCGCAGGCGTTCGCCCAGCGTGGATGCAGCCTGGTCGCCGGCGCGGCCACCGGTGTAATTTTCCAGCCCCACGTGGATCTTGCCGGACAGAAAGGTACCGGCAGTCAGCACCACGGTCTTGGCGCGGAAGGTAATGCCGATGGCGGTAATGGCGCCGGCGACGCGGTCGCCATCCATCAGCAGGTCGTCTACCGGCTGCTGGAACAGCGTGAGGTTGGGCTGGTTTTCCAGCATCTCGCGGATGGCCGCCTTGTACAGAATGCGGTCGGCCTGGGCGCGGGTGGCACGCACCGCGGGGCCTTTGCTGGCATTCAGGGTGCGGAACTGGATGCCGCCGATATCGGTGGCCAGTGCCATGGCACCGCCCAGCGCGTCGACCTCTTTCACCAGATGACCTTTGCCGATGCCACCAATGGACGGGTTGCACGACATCTGGCCCAGGGTTTCGATGTTGTGCGTAAGCAGCAGGGTCTGGCAGCCCATGCGCGCCGCGGCCAGCGCGGCCTCGGTTCCGGCGTGGCCACCGCCCACGACGATGACGTCAAAGGTAGTCGGGTAGATCATAGGTCTTTCGCGAAAAGATCGGTCAAACAAAACCGGGTATTGTACGTTAAAACGCCGATTTTGTAAGTTGTTGATTTTAATGACCCTGGCTGTCACGCGGATTTCAAACAGCCGTCATGTTAGCGCCACCGCAGCGTCACGCTGCTGTCAACGCAGCTGCCTAGCATCGACGCACCCACACCGTTTCCGGAGCGTACGATGCAGCAAGGTCTCGACACCGCCCAACTGGCACCCGCCGCCAAACTCAGTGTCCGCGTCGCCCACAGTGCCCGCGACATCCGCCGCGCACAGAAGCTGCGTTACCAGGTGTTTGCCAAGGAAATGGGCGCCCAGCTGGCCTCGGCCGAAGACGGCATCGACCGTGACGAGTACGACCCGTACTGCGACCACCTGATCGTGGAAGACAACCAGACCGGCAAACTGGTCGGCACCTACCGCATGCTGCCACCGCACAAGGCACGGCAGCTGCCCAGCCTGTATTCGGAACACGAATTCGACCTGAGCCGGCTGGCCGGCATCCGCGACGGCATCATCGAGATCGGCCGCTCTTGCGTGCACAAGGATTACCGCCGCGGCGCCGTCATCGCCCTGCTGTGGGCCGGGCTGGCCGATTATGTGCGCCAGCAAGGTGGCCGTTATCTGGCCGGCTGCGCCAGCGTCAGCCTGGCGGACGGCGGCCATCAGGCCGTCAGCTTGTACCGCATGCTGGAACACAAGCACCTGTGCCCGGCCGAATGGCGCGTCACCCCGCACCTGGCGCTGCCGCTGGGCGAAGTGCAGGACGACACCCAGGTGCCGGTACCGCCGCTGATCAAGGGCTACCTGCGCGCCGGCGCCTGGGTATGCGGCGAGCCGGCATGGGACCCGGACTTCAACTGCGCCGACTTCTTCATGCTGTTGCCGATGAACAGGCTGGACCTGCGTCATCAGCGTCACTTCGCGGGCTGACCTCTCCCGGCCCGTCCCGCCCAAGGTTGGCCGCAAGCCGCTGCGGCCAACCTTTCGCTACAATCGGGGCATGCACTACACCCTCGAACCTATCGGCACCATCCGTTCGCCGTACCAGGAAAAATTCGGCATCCCGCGCCAGCCGGCGCTGGCGCCGTCGGCACCGGTCAGCCTTGTCCTGCACCCCCCCTACAACCAGCCCGACTGCGTGCGTGGCCTGGACGCGTTCTCGCACGTCTGGCTCACCTTCGTCTTCCACGAAACCCTGGCCCGTGGCTGGCAGCCGCTGGTACGCCCGCCGCGGCTGGGCGGCAACAGCAAGGTAGGCGTGTTTGCCAGCCGCGCCACCCATCGCCCCAACAGTTTGGGCCTGTCGCTGGTAGCACTGAAGGACATCGATACCCGCAACGGCGTCACCCTGCATCTGGGCGGTGCCGACCTGCTGGACGGTACCCCGGTGCTGGACATCAAGCCGTATATTCCGTTTGTGGAAGCCAAGCCCGAGGCGCGTGGCGGCTTTGTCGACGGGCCGCCACCGCAGCTATCGGTGCAATGGCAGCCCAAGGCGCTGGCCGATCTGCACGCCTGGCCGCAGGCACCGTCATGGTTGGCCGCACTGATCGACGAGGTGCTGGCGCAAGACCCGCGCCCGGCCTACCAGGACGACCCGGCACGCGTATACGGCATCCGCCTGGCGGACTGCGACGTACGCTTTACCGTGCAGGGCCAACTAGCCTGCGTACTTGAAATAATCACACCCGCCCAGAACTAAGCTGCGTTTCGCCTTGTCGAAACACCAGCCGACCCTCAGTGTCGGCACATCTACCGGAGACTGAAACCATGATTTCTCGAGCGAAGACGTCCTTACTGGCCCTCTCCCTCATTGCCGTGCTGGCCGCGCCGATTGCCGAAGCCGCACGTGTAGGCAAAGGCAAAAACGCTGGCATGCAGCGCGCCACACCGACCCAAAGCTTCCAGCAACCGCAAGCCGCACCAGGCAAAGCACCGACACAAGCTGCGCCGCAAGGCAGTGGTTCTGGCGTGGGCGGCATGGTAGCCGCTGGTGCAGCCGGTGCTGCAGCTGGTTACCTGCTGGGTTCCGCCATGGGTGATGAAGATGGTGGCTTCCCGTGGCTGGCCGTGATTGGTGGTTCGCTGGCAGGCCTAGCGCTGCTGGCCTTCCTGCGTCGCCGCGCTGCCGGTCAGCAAGCTGCTCGCCGCGCCCCGCCGCTGCAAACGCAGCCGACCCACTTCCAGCCGGCTCCGGCCGGTGGTATCCCGCCGATCGGCTCGTCCCAACAACCGGCTTTTGGTGGTGGTGGCATCACCCCGCCGCCGATGTCGCTGCAGCGCCTGCCGGATGGCACCGAGGTACCGCACTTCCTGCGCCAGGCCAAGGCAACCTTCCTGCACCTGCAGAACCTGAACTCGGCCGATAGCCTGGAGGAAGTACGCAAGTACATGACGCCAGACCTGTTTAGTGCGCTGAAAGAAGACATTGCGGCCAACACGGAGCCGGCAGACTTTCCGCAGCTGGACTGCCAGGTGATTGAAGCCACGGTAGAAAACAGCCGTATGGTTGCCAGCGTGCGCTTCAGTGGCATGGTGAGCGAGACCGTAGGCGCACCTGCCGTGGCCTTTAGCGAGACCTGGCACTACGTGAAGGACGATGCCAGCAATGGCAAGTGGCTGGTGGCTGGTATCCAGCAGAGCTAACTGCCCCCTGCCGCTACCCTGCAGTGGGTAGCCAACGAAACACCCCCGGAAACCCTACCGGGGGTGTTTTTTTGCAGGCAGCAAAACATGAACGCTGATGATCACAAAGCGCAATACAGCACGCTGATGGACACTATCAGATGCGCGCTTGATCGCTCAGCTACACGGGCCAACGCCACGACACACCGACACACGTCGCCACAGACAAATGCGCCGAGCCACAGCACAGTTGCGTACCACGTACCATCGTTATCAAACCGCCTTCCCATGCAGGCTGCCAACATGACCAACCCCGTTTACCATGCAAACGGGGTTGGTCTGCCAATGCGGGCTTCAAACCCCGCACCAGCCATGCTTACTTGATGCCAGGGCCGGTCACGCCATCGAAACCCAGCGACAGCAACATATCGCGCTCGGCCTCGGTACGCACACCCTCTGCCACCACGCCAAGCCCGATATTGTGGGCAATATTGCATACACCTTTGAGAAAGGCTTGATTGCCGTCTTCCTGGTCGATCTGCTGTACAAAGCTGCCATCAATCTTCAGGTAATCGATGCCCAGATCGTGTAGCTGGCCAATCAGGCTGAACTGGCGACCAAAGTGCTCGATGCCTACCTTGCAGGGCAAATCGGCCACGGCCAGACACAGACCGCGGAAGCGATCAAAGCGCGGCACAATGCCCGCTTCAGCCATTTCCAGCCACAAACGGCCAGCCGCGGCGCGCTGGCTACGAATCAGCGCCACTAGCCGCACCACGAAGCGATCGTCCTCCAGCGACTCGGCCGCCAGATTGACAGCAATGCCGGTACACGAGGGCTCTGCGGCCAACTGCGCCAAGGCCAGCTCGACTGCCGCCAAGTCCAACGCCGCCACACGGCGGGTGCGGATGGCCATCGGCATGAACTGGCCGGCCGGCAGCCACTCCTCGCCGCTTAACATCCGCAGCGGTGCTTCTTCGTGCAGCATGCCGGCCTCGGCATTGCGCACGGCAAAACGTACCAGCTTGAGGTGCTTGCCCGCCAGCGCCTCATCCAGCAGAGTGGCCCAGCCGTCCGCAGTAAGCGTCTGCGGTTTGCCTACACCATCCTCGGCAAATGCGACCCGAACCCCCCCCACTGCTGTGGACAAAGCCAGCGCTGTATCCAGCCGCGACATGATGTCCCGAATACTGTCACCATCACGCAGATCAGTAGCCGCCATGGCTAGCCCTACCGTACGTGCCGCAAAACTGCCCAGCATGGCGGCCAACTCGTTGTGCAAGGCAATCAGACGCGGCTGGTCGGCGTGAACGGTAGACAGCAACAGGGCAAAATCGGCACCATTCAGACGCGAGGCCATGCTCTCCAGGCCGAATCGTTCCTGATTACGCAGCATGGCTCCGAACTGTGACAGCATTTCATCGGTTAGCGGTCGCCCCATTTGGGCATTCAGTTCGGCCAAACCCTCTATGCGCATCAGTAGCAGCGTACGGCCACTTTTGTCCCGCTCGGCCAGCTCCGCCCCAAGGCGCCCCATGAAAAAGCCGCGATTGGCCAGCCCGGTGACCTTATCGAAGTTGATTTCACGACGCAGCGACTCCAGCCTGGCGGCCTCCTCTTCGAACATGGCCTTGACCCGCATCACCATGGCATTCATGGCTTGCGCCAATCTCCCCATTTCCGGGCCACGTGGCTCTGGGATGGTAACGAAGCGACGCTGGGTGAT
Organism: Vogesella sp.; assembly: GCF_046297735.1. NCBI lineage: Bacteria > Pseudomonadati > Pseudomonadota > Betaproteobacteria > Neisseriales > Chromobacteriaceae > Vogesella > Vogesella sp. The sequence goes on along the minus strand of NZ_JBKBHK010000022.1, from coordinate 15,449 downwards.
AGATTTGGCCTGATTGACAACGGCAAGCAGCTGACGGCGGATGGTACCCACACCAATAGAACCTATCCCCCCCACCAGCAGGCCCGCCAGCAGCACCCAGAACGATACATTCAGCGCACCGCGCCACAGTGCGTTGTAAGCGTAGCTCGCCTCACTCTCTACTTCGATGTAACCGGCCTGCATCCAGCCACTGCTGACCATGGCACGCGCTGGCGACGGCGTCAGGGTAAACACTTGCTGAAACCAAGCCGGAGAAGTGCCAAGGCGCTGCGCATTCACCCGCTGCACCATCACCTGCCCGCGAGCATCCACCCAGCGCACCTGGCGGAAGTGGCCTTGGTCGAAGGCGGCATTGATCAGCGTCTCGCCCATGACAGGGTCGGCACGGTTCTGTGTAATCAGCAAGGCCAGCGAGTTGGCCGCATCAGCACTCTGCGCGGCCAACTGCTGCTGCATGTAATCGCGCGCATTAAACAGGTTGGCAGTGAGGCTGCCAGCCGCTGCCAGCACCACAGCTGCAATCACCAGCATCCATAATTGTTGTATAAGGGAAACGCGTTTCATGGCATCTCTCAGGAAACAAAGCCTTCGGCTTTCATTTTGTCGATGAGTTGTCGCCAGCGGGTCAGGCGGTCGACGCTGGAATTGGGGTTAGGGCCACCTCCCACCCAGATACCATCAGCATTAAAGCTGAACACTGGCTGCAAGTCGTTACGCTGGGACGCTGGGCGGATCGAAGCAATCAGATTGTCCAGAATAAGCGGTTCAGCAGTCGGGCTAGGGTAATACGCCAGCACCATGTGCGCTTGGGTCACCGTGCTGGAAGGCCCACCCAACCTGGCCTTGACATAAGTAAGTCGCAACTTTTGCGGCGCCACGCCCAACTCGCGCAAGGTAAAATACTTGGCAATGGTGAAGTCCTCGCAATCCCCACCGCCGCGCGCCATACTTTCGAGCGGAGTGGCCCAATAATCGCTTTGCTTCCACAAGTCGATATCGTCAACAAATTGATAACGCTGGTTAAAGAACTGATTCACGTCGCGTAACTGATTCAGCTCATTACTCTCGCGACGCAAACCCACCAGCAACTGCTGCCAGTCCCGATAGATACGTACCGCTTGACCACCATACAATTGCTGTACCCGGTCCAGCGGCAATTCTGCCACCGCCAGTGCCGCCAGCAGCAAAAAGATGGCGAGCCAGGCGCGATGGCAGCGAAATCGGGCCAGCAGCCCAAACGGATGACATGGAAACGCCATTAATGCTCCCGTCTTGCAATGCAACAAGCCTATAGCAAGTCATCCCGATTTACTATGTTTGACTTGACATCGCTACAGCCACTTCCGACAATACACAACATAAAGCTTTTATTTAAAATACTTAGAAACATAAGTTAATAATACACCGGTCACTCATCACTGTATTCATGAGGCTCTTATGAACTTCCGCTCAAAACGCATCACTGGCGCCACGCTGGCAGCACTGCTGGCCTTGGCGATGCCACTGACTAGCCAGGCACTGGAACTGAAAGACGCTGTCGAACAGACCCTGAAAAACAATGCGGAAGTTCGCATGAAGTGGCACACCTTCCGCTCTAGCGTAGAAGAGCAAGGCGTTGCCCGTGCGGGTTTCTTGCCCAGTGTAGACCTTAACTACGCGGTTGCCCGCGAGAATAACAAAACGCCCACCACTACAGGTGGCAGCGTCAAAGAAGACTTTACCCGCCGCGGCTACACCTTGGCAGTAAACCAGAACCTGTTTAGCGGTTTCATTACCACCAACCAGGTTAAACAACTGGACTATACCAGCCGCGCCCGCTACTACGAATACCTTGCTACTGCCGAGCAGCAAGGCCTGGAAGCCGTGCGTGCCTTCATGGACGTCGTACGTTATAGCAAGCTGGTGGGCATTGCCGAAGAGAACTATGCCATCCACAAAGGCATCTACGAGCAGATTCTGCAGCGGGTAACGCAAGGCGTTGGCCGTCGTGTCGATCTGGAGCAGATCGCCGGCCGTCTGGCGCTGGCCGAGTCCAATCTGGTGAACGAGCTATCCAACCTTAATGATGTCTCTGCCCGCTACGCCCGCATTACCGGCGAAGCACCGCCTAACGAACTGAAACTGCCCAGCCTGAATATGGGCCTGGTACCGGCAGCCAACAATGTGATGGTTGTAGCTGACCGCTACAACCCCAGCCTGCAGGCTGCACGTGCCTTCTACCGCGCTGCCGAAGCTGAAATCGACGTCCGCCGCGGTGCATTTTCTCCCACGCTGGATCTGCGTGCCAATAAATCCGGCACCCACAATAAGGATGGCGTCAAGGGCCGTACTGACGAGCAGGCGGTCGAACTGGTTGTCAGCATGAACCTGTATCGTGGCGGTGCCGATCGTGCCCGTCTGGCATCGGCCACCGAGCGCCGTGACGAAGCCGAAGCCCTCGGCATCAAAGCTTGCCGCGATATGCGACAGCAAGTGTCGATTGCATTCAACGACACGGTGCGCATCAGCAGCCAGCTGGAGTCGCTGCGCCAGCATCAACTGTCTACCGAGAAGGCACGCGATGCCTATCGCAAGCAGTTCGATATCGGCCAACGTACCCTGCTGGACATGCTAGACAGCGAGAACGAACTCTTCGAAGCGCGTCGCGAACTGCTGAATGCCGAACTCAATCAGCAACTTGCTGTATACCGCGTACTGGGCGAGTCCGGCCGCCTGATGGAAACCATGCAGCTGAAACCGCAAGACGATGGCAGCAACAAGGAAGTGGATACCACAGCACCGAGCTGCCCCACCGACTACGTTGCTCCGACACCGCTAGATACCAGCAAGATTGCGGCACGCTCGTTTAATGTTGCAGACAGCACTACGGTAGCTCCGATCACAGCCAACACTGCACCGCTGATCAGCCCAAGCGATGTTACCGTCAACATTCAGGTTCAGTTTGACCTGAACTCTGCCCGAATCCGCAGTGAAAGCCTGCCGCTGCTGGATCAGCTGGCTAGCACCATGCGCATGCCGCAACTGGCACAAAAACGCTTCCTGATCGAAGGTCACACCGACAGTACCGGGTCTGCAACCCTTAATCAGTCGCTGTCCGAACAACGCGCTCGCAGCGTATACGATTACCTTGTTGCCAAAGGTGTCGAGGCCGGCAAACTGGATAGCGTAGGTCGTGGTAGCAGCCTGCCGCTGCCGGGCAAAGCAGCAAATGACCCGCTTAACCGCCGTGTTGCCGTAGTCGTGCAAGATCTGACCCCGCGCGCTATCGGCCCCAAGCCAGCAGCCAAAGCCGTCACTCCGGCCAAGCCAGCAGGCACTACAGCCATTAAGCGCACACCGCCGGCTGCGCCTGCCGGCAAGTAAGTCAGCACCAGAAGTAAACCGCCCCTGCTTGCCAAACAAGCAGGGGCTTTGTTTTTCAACAAGCAAACGGCCCAGTACACAACCTACTCGCATGGCACGTATGCTCGCTATCTTGGCGTGCAAACCTCTCCCTTAAACCTGAAAGCGGGTAATACTGCCATCCAGCTCTTGTGACTGCTGTTTCAGCCTGGCTGCAAGCTCGGTCGCTGATGACACAATCAGCCGGGTCTGATCGTTCATCTGGGCAATCTGCTCCATATTCTGTGCGATTTCAGTACTGGCCACGCGCTGCTCCTGGATGGCAGTCGCCATCTCTGCTACCTTGGCTTGCGACTCAAACGACGACTGGAAAATGCGTTGCAGCGACTCTGCCACTTGCTGGGTACCAGCAACACCATTCTGTACCAGCTGATTGGCTTGCTGCATGTTCTGGAAAGCCTGCTGCGTATCACGTTGTACCCCGGCAATACGGCTGGATATCTCGGTCGTCGCCTGGCTGGTACGTTCCGCCAATTTGCGTACTTCGTCTGCCACAACGGCAAAACCGCGACCGGTCTCACCTGCCCTGGCTGCTTCGATAGCAGCATTGAGCGCCAGCAAATTGGTCTGATCAGCAATATCACGAATCACCTTCACGATAGTGCCAATCTCATCCGAACGCTGGTTCAGGCTATCGATGGTATGAGATGTCTCTGCAATACTGCTGGCAATATACTCGATCTGTCCGACAGCCTGGACTGCCATCTGACTGCCGGTTTCAGCCTCATCAGACGTCTGCTTCGCCTGCTGTGACACACCTTGAGCATTGTCGGCCATCATACTCACGCTAACAGTAAGCTGCTCTACCGCAGAAGCACTGGCTGATGCCGCGTTGGACTGACCGACAGCGGCAGCATGAATGGCATGACTGGCAGCGGCCAACTGGTCCGAGGCGTCTACCAGGCGGGCAGAATGCGCATGCGACTCACGAATCAGCTCGCGCACGGTGACGATAAGATGGTTCAGCGCCTTGGCAGTACGGCCTAGCTCATTACGGCCAAAGTCCGGCATCGCCAACGTCAGGTCTCGCGATTGTGCCAATTGCTCTGCCAAGCGGGTAATGTGCAGTAAAGGCCGGCGAATCGACAAGGCAATCAATACCGCAGCCAGCGCCCCCACGCATAGACCCAGGGCACCTAGCCCCCACATACTCAGTTTGGCCGCCGCCATATCCTCCTGCACAGCTTGTTGGCGTGCCATGGCCTCGGCTTTGGACTTTTCCACCAAGCTGCGCGTCGTCCCCTCCATACTGCGTACCGATTCCTTTAACGGCTCCAAAGCCTGATTGGCCTGCTGAGGTGTTTGTAGACCACCCGCCTCAATCAGTTGGTGCACCTGTACAAACCCCTGTTCGTAGCGCGTCAAAGCCTCACCCAGCGCCTTAATAGCCTGGCCGTCTGCGGCATCACCCGATTCGGCGGCACTGGCCAGATGCTGGCGGGTCTTGCTGACTGTGCTGCGCCACTTTTCCAGATAGTCCTGGCGTTTGTCGACGCTATCCAGATTAAGGAACAAGTCCTTCTCATAACGGCGCAAATTGCCCACTTCGGCACGCACCGTCTGGATATGATCGCTAAAAGCCAGCGTACGATTCACCAGTTGGTCAAGACTGGCACCGATGGTAGCCACCGCCAGCAATCCACTGGCAGCAATAAGCAGCATCACCAACAGCATAAAGCCAAAGCCCAAGCCGATGCGGGCCACCACGGTCAAGTTTTTCATCGGGGTTCCTTAATTGAAAGAGGTGCAGCTGCGCAAACGGGGGATCACTCGGCAGGCATTATTGGCACACGCTTCCACCACCTCTGCTAAGGGCTGCTGACGCAGCTGAGCCAAAACCTGGGCGATACGTGGCAAGTTTTGCGGTGCATTCACCTCAGCCTGAGCCCACTCGGGGGGAATATCCGGCCCGTCGGTCTCTAGCACCAAGGCAGACAATGGCAAGTTGGCCGCAAGCCGACGGATGCGTTGCGAACCCTGGTAGGTCATCGCACCACCAAACCCCAGACAGAACCCCAGATCGATAAATGCTTGTGCTTGCTGCTCGCTGCCATTAAAGGCATGAGCAATACCGCCGCGTACGCGCACCTGACGCAAGCACTTCAGCACACGGTCCTGCGAGCGACGCACATGCAGAATCACCGGCAAGTCAAAACGTCGCGCCAGCTTCAATTGCGCCAACAACAGCGCTTCTTGCCGCTGCGGATCAAGCTCGGATACAAAAAAGTCCAGTCCGCACTCCCCTACTGCCACCGCATCGCCAGCGGCCAGATGTGCTTCCAGCACCGCTAAATGGCTATCGTGATGCTGTGCCAGATACAAGGGGTGCAAGCCCAGCGCCACATCCAGACCTAGCTCACGGCCTAGACGCAATGCGGTGTCAAATCCCGAGGCTGACACTGCCGGAATAATGGCATGCTGCACGCCCACCGCCTGCGCCTGTTGCCAAAACCGGGCAGGCGCAGCGGCAAATTCGGGAGCATCAAGATGCAAGTGAGTGTCGATAAGCTTCATGAGGCAACGCGGCAGGTCCGGGAACAGTTACAGATATCGATAAGGCTTACGACCTAATTCACTATTTCACGGCATCGGCAAAAGGCAAGAAAAACCTACTGATCAGTCATTGACGAGAATAAATATCATCATTCTGCAATAATAATGCAATAAATCATCACACCAAAAGTTATAAATGCGTCGCCACACAGCCATGGGCTCTCGACAGGCACGTTAGCCTGGCGCCAAAACAAAAACCCGCAGAGCCTTGTGCTGTGCGGGTTTCATGGACTGCTTGGGATGTTGCTGGACTTTCTCGTGGTGCCCGGGGCCGGACTCGAACCGGCACGCCTTGCGGCGGGGGATTTTGAGTCCCCTGCGTCTACCAATTTCGCCACCCGGGCGAGAAAATTCAGGTGTCGGATTATAGAGCCCCATCACCCGCTTGTAAACATCATTGTGCCTGTTTTAGTTGTAAAGCCAGGTCGTACAGTTGTTTCTTGTTCAGATCATAGTGCGCCGCCACAATGCCGGCCGCCTGCTTGGTAGGCAAAACAGCTGCCAATTCGGTCAGCAAGGCGACAGCGGCGGCGGGTAGTTCGGCGTCGGTCTCTTGCAGCGGTGCGGCATCGATCACCAGCACGCACTCACCGCGCTGCTGGTTGCTATCGGCCTGGATACGCGCCAGCAACTCGCCGGCGGGCAGGCGCAGAAAGGTCTCGAAAGTTTTGGTAAGCTCACGGGCCAGTACCACCGGACGATCGGCGCCCAGCGTAGCCACCACATCAGCCACACAGTCGAGGATGCGGTGTGGCGCCTCGTAGCACACCACCGCGTAATCGGCCTGTGCCCATTGCTGCAGCGTCTTGCACCGCGCCGCGCTCTTGGGTGGCAGAAAGCCATTGAACAGGAAGCGGCCGGTATCCAGCCCGCAAGCAGACAGGGCCCCGATCACCGCTGAAGCGCCCACCACCGGTACCACGCGCAAGCCTGCAGCCCACACCGCCTGCGCCAACCGTGCGCCGGGGTCGGAAATACCCGGCGTACCGGCGTCGGACACCTGCAGTACTATCTTGCCCTCTTCGATCCAGCGGATCACGTTGGCCGCCATTTCGCGCTCGTTGTGCTCGCGCAGGCTCACCAGCTTTTTGCTGATACCGTAGGCCGACAGCAAGCTGCCCGTTACCCGTGTGTCTTCGGCCAGAATGATATCGGCAGCGTGGAACCCGGCAATGGCACGCACGGTCACATCCGCCAGGTTTCCAATGGGCGTGGCCACCACATATAATGCCCTGTCGACAAATGTTTCCCGAGCAGAATTCATCAAGTGATCAAGCGCTGTCTGCACGTTTTGGCTCCCTGGTTGTCCGGCTCTGCCGTCTTAATGGCGGCCAGTGTAGCGATTGCCCAATCGCCGGGCTACATTCTTCAGCAAAATCAAGCGCCGCTGGCAAGTGGCAGTCCTGCGCGCGCGGTATCTGCCCCCGTGCCGGCAGCAGCACAAGTGCCAGCGGCCGCCGTACCGAAACCGGTGCCGACTGCTGCGGCAAAAGTGCGTACGGTGCATCTGGGGCTGATGCTGCCGCTGAACTCGCCGCAGTTCGGCGAAGCTGCCCAGGTAGTGAAAGCCGGCTTTGATGCCGCTGCGGCTGCCGATGGCAGTGCCGACATCAGCGTAGTGGCGATGGACGACGACAGCCAGCCAGCAAAGGCTTATCAGCAGCTGGTGGCAAATGGCGCCAGCTTCATTATCGGACCACTGACTCGCCTGGGTGCGGCCAACCTTGCAGCCAGTAGCAAGCTGCCGACTTTGGTACTGAACACGCTGGACAAGGCGCCGCCTGCCGGTAGCAAGGTGTGGAGCCTGTCTGTTGCGGTGGAAACCGAAGCGCAGCAGATTGCCCGCATGATGCGTGATGACGGCCATCAGCAGCCTTTGGTGCTGTTCAACAAGGACAACCTGTCGCAACGCTTGCGCCAGGCATTCGCAGAAGAATGGCGCAGCAAGAACAAAGCCGCCGTGCGCGAGCTGGACATCACCACCCCCGATGGTGGCAGCTTGCAAGCAGCACTATCGGCCAGTGACAGCGTTTTTCTGGCGCTGGACACCAAAGAAGTAGAAGCCACTCGCGCTCTGCTGGCCACCGAGATGCCGGTTTACGCTACCTCGCTGGCCAATGTGCGCCACCCCAGCCCGGTATTGAACGGGCTGCGGCTGGTTGACATGCCATGGTTCCTGATTCCCAACCATCCGGAAACCCGGCAGATTGCCCGCCCGTCTACGCCGATGAACAAGGCTACCGAAAGGCTGTACGCACTGGGAGTGGATGCCTATCGTCTGGGCCTGGCGCTGGCCAGCAACAAGAATCCGGCACAAATCCGCCTGGGCGGCGTCAGCGGCGACCTGCGCATCGGCAAGAGCTGGGTAGTACAGCGCGAGCTACCTAGCAGCGTGATCGGGGCCGAGTGATGAGCCGCAGCCGGGGCAGCGAGTTCGAAGCACGGGCTTGCCGTTACCTGGAGCAGCAGGGGCTGACCCTGCTGGCACGCAATTGGCAATGTCGCTTCGGCGAAATCGACCTCATCATGCAGGATGGTAGCTACCGCGTATTTGTAGAAGTACGTGCCCGCCACGATGCCCGCTTCGGCGGTGCAGCCGCCAGCATCGGTGCCGACAAATGTCGCAAGCTGCAAGCTGCGGCCAACCTCTACCTAAGCCAGCAGGGCGGCGCCAGCCGTTGCCGCTTTGACGCGGTACTGTTTGACGGCGACGCACCACCCGTCTGGTTAAAAAACATCATCAGCTAGCCACCGGCTGGCAGTGCAACAAGGACGTACCATGGATTTGATTGATCGCGCCAGCGGGCACTTCCGCGAGAGCATCGCGACCCAGCAGCTGGTGATGGACGAGCTGGCCCCGGCCATTGCCGTGGCAGCCGAGCGACTGGTTGCCAGCCTGATGAACGAAGGCAAGATCCTGTGCTGCGGCAACGGCGGCGGCGCTGCCGTGGGTCACCACTTCGTCACCAATATGCTGGGACATTTCGAGAAAGAACGCCCGGGTCTGGCCGCGCTGTCTCTGTCTAACGACAGCCCGGCACTCACCGCTATCGGCAATAACTACGAGTTTGACCTGATCTACTCCAAACAGGTGCGGGCCATCGGCCACCATAACGATTTGCTGCTGGTCATCAGCAGCTCGGGCAACTCGGCCAATATCGTGGAAGCCATCTACGCCGCGCATGAGCGCGGCATGGGCGTGATCGCCCTCACCGGCAATGATGGCGGGCAGGTAGCTGAAATCCTGTCCCCCGAAGACCTGCACCTCAACGTGCCGGTGACGCGCGCCGCCCGCGTACAGGAAATCCATTTGCTGGTGATTCACGCGCTATGCGACGCCATCGACTACATGCTACTGGGAGGAGACTGAATGACATCCCGCCTTACCGCCCTGACCCTTGCCACCCTGCTGGCGGCCAACCTTAGCGCCTGCTTCCCGCTGGTAGCCGGCGGCGTAGCCGCCAGCGCCATGGTCGCCACCGATCGTCGTACCAGCGGCACCTACGTGGAAGACCAGAGCATAGAACTGAAGGCAACCCGCCAACTGAGCGAGCGTTTTGCTGGTAGCCACGTCAATGTGACTAGCTACAATCGTGCAGTGCTGCTGACTGGCGAAGTGGTAGACGAAAACCAGAAAGCCGCAGTTGAACTTGCTGTGCGCGGCATCCCCAATGTGCGCCGTGTCTACAACCACCTGATAGTGGCGCCAGCCAGTACGCTGGCCAACCGCAACAACGATACCTGGCTCACCACCAAAGTACGCACTCGCTTGCTGGAAGGCCAGGGCTACCCGCCCAATGCCATCAAGGTCGTCACTGAACGTGGTGTGGTCTATCTGCTAGGCCTGGTCAGTGATGCCGAAGGTGAGGCTGCAGCCCAGGTTGCGGCCCGTACTGCCGGAGTACAGCGTGTGGTGACGCTGTTTGAGCCGATTATCGTGCCGTAAGCATGCCATCATGCAAAACCCCCTGTTGCGCGCGCACAGGGGGTTTTTCAAATGGCCAGACAACAGCGACTATTTCGGCAACATGACGTCCGAACACAGAACGTGCATCTGTTCGTCGATTTCGATCGCCATCGACAGCGTGACGCAGGTTCGGGTGTCAGTCATCGACAGATAGGGCTCGCTCATGTACAGCACACCAGGCTGGTCGATAGCGTGCTGAAAGTAACTACGGCGCGACCACACGGCCCCGGTGGTGTCTTCCAGCGGGGCAAAGCGCAAGCGGTTAACCTCGGACAATTCGCGCACATTCAGATTACGGCCCAGTTGGCGACCTTCCTGGTCCAGCAAGAAGCAGCGAATCACGTCTGGCAGGTTCAGCATTGGCTGTGCGGCCAACCTGAACTCGTTACCCTGCATCAGCGCGATGGCGGTCTGCACAAAGGCCTGGCGCGACAGCTCTAGCTGGCGACGGTTAAGCTTGCGGCGCAGCAGCTCGCGGTTCATCAGCTCGTCCCACTTGGCGTCCAGCCGCGGGGTGATCTGCTCGTCACGCTCAGGCACTGCAGCGGGGCGCGCCACATAATAGCCCTGCACCAAATCACAACCGGAATCCAGCGCCACGACGACGTCCGATTCGCTCTCTACCCCCTCCACCACCACCAATGCACCAATTTCGTGCATAAGACGCACCAAGCGCGACAACAGTGTGCGCGTACGCTGCTGGTTGACGGCACTGCGTAGCAAGTGGCGGTCAAACTTGATGAAGTCCGGCTCCAGGCTACACACGCGATCGAGGTTGGAGTGACCGACACCAAAATCGTCGATGGCCAGCAAGCAGCCTTGTTCGCGCAGCAAAGCCACGCCTTCCAGCAAGCCTGCATCCAGCTCTAGTGCTTGCTCCAGTACTTCCAGCACAATCAACTGCGGTGGAATACCGGAATCGGCAATGATCTGCTGCAACTGCTGCACAAAACTCAGGTCAGCAAGGGTGACGGCATCAATATTGAGAAACAGCCAGTGCTGCGCAGCCGGTGCAAGCACAAACTGCTCGCAATGCGCACGTACCACTGCCAAGTCCATCGCAGCGCGCTCGTCACGGCGGATGTAACGCTGATATACCTGCGGGGGGCTCAACGCGCTCCCCTGTTCGGTGGCGCGCAACAGCGCCTCCATACCCACGGTACGGCGGTGAGCCAGGCTATATATGGGCTGAAAGTGGGAACCTAGCGCCAGGCCATCCCACATCGGTAAGTTATCCACAGCATTGCTCCGGCAAACGATGGGACCAGTATAGCAATTGCCGTTCCACTATATCGAAGCGCAGGGTCATGCTGTGTGCTGATTGGTACAGTCAACACGGATTGCCCTAACAAAACGGCCCCCGTCTGCCGAAGCAAACGGGGGCCGGGTGGCCGGGCCGGCCAAAGCCAGCGCAGCAGTGCTTACAGGTCGGTCTTCAAGTTGTTCTTCAGCAACTCAGTAATGACCTGTTGATCGGTACTGCCCAGGCTGCTCATCTGCACATCCTTCAGCAGGATAGTCTGATCGGTCACCGCCGCCGCATTGCTGGCCGTGCTGTTAAAAGCACCACTGCTGCTGATCTGTACCAGCGTGTCGTTACCGCTGGCAGTAAAGTGCAGGTACTGGGTGAGGTTACTGCTGTTCTCACCCTGCAGCAGATCACGCAGGTCCAGCACATCGCCACCGACACCGGTCTTGAAGTCGGTGATGGTATCTTGCGCCGGCGTGCCCGCAGTGCCACGGTCTGCGAGGTTCCATTGGAAGGTATCCACACCCAGACCACCAGTCAGGGTATCGTTGCCGGCACCGCCAATCAGCGTGTCGTTACCAGTACCGCCATCCAACAAGTCGTTTCCAGCACCGCCACGCAAGGTATCAGCACCATCGGCACCATACAGCTTATCGTTGCCGGCAGCACCATCGATGATGTCATTACCATCGCGCCCCAGAATCAGGTCAGGCGCGGCAGTCCCGGTGAGGGTTTCACCTGCCGTGGTACCGATAGTGACGTTAGTCTTGTCGACGTATACGTTGACTACCGACGACTGGGTATCGCCATCACGATCAGACACGGTGAAGTTCATCGTCTCGGTAACGGACGAGCTGTTAAGGGTATCCGGTGCCTTGTAACTGTAGGTACCGGCATCCATATCCACAATGAACTTACCGTTATTAGCAGTGGTGATGGTCCAGGTTTTGGTAGTGGCATCAAATACGCCGCCAGTCTGGGCAGTACCGTTAAACAGATAGCTGCGGCCATTCACCAGTACCGAGGCGATATAAGCCCCGCCATCAGCACCGACCATACCGGACAACAGGCCACCGCTTACCAGCTGGCCGCCTACCGGCGCCTGTACTGTCGAACCCAGCACATTATCAAGCTGGTCGAACGACGAGACACGGACACCATTGGTATCGACGCCGGACTGCGCATCGTAAGCGATCGGATTGAGGTACGTCGTGTCGGTGATGCCTGAACCCATGCCAACCGCAAACGACTTGATCTGATTTGCCAGCAGGAAGTCCTTCCAGATCGCTTCTTCACTGGCCTGGATACCGGAGTCCACACCATCCGGCGAGCCACCATTACCGTTTTGGGTACCCGTCAGGCTGCTATTGCTGCCACTGCCGAACGTCGGTACGCCATCGGTAAAGAAGTAGGCCACATTCTGGGCATTACTCAGCTTGCCGGTGGTATTGAACGCAGTCATGGTGGCATTCAGTGCGGCATCGTAGTTGGTACCACCACCCGTTGTCAGCGTATCCAGCAGCGTCTTGGCTTGGCTGATGGTCAGCCAGGCCGTACCCATCTGTGCGGTTTCGGTATCGCCACCAAATTTCACCAGACTGACTCGCACATCGCCAAACTCGTCATAGCGGTCGAGCAAGGTCTTGATCGAGGCAATGGCACTTTGCAGACGGGTCTGACCGCCCACGCCATCGGTCGTAGCCATCGAGCCGGACACATCCAGCGTGATCAGCAGATTGGTGTTGGTCATCGCGATGTTGGCATCCTGGCTGGCCACAACTGCCGGAGCATCATCTTCCACGTTGACAGTCAGCGTACCGGTAGTCGCTACCCCACCGGCGGTAGCTTTCACGCCCACGTTCAACGACAGCACATTCTCGCCATTACCACTGGGGTGATCGATTGCCTTCAACAGGTTAACCGTGTACTTGCCGCTATTATCGATGGTAATGGTCGCTACAGTCTGGCCTCCCGCCGTCGCGGTCAGTGTATTGGTATTACTGCCGCTCCAGGTCACGGTCTGACCAGCACTGGTCAGCGCCGTAGTCGGTGCAACAAGCACTACGCTGCTAATGGCATCGCCGTCCGGATCGACAATCGACATGGTACCGGTTGCCGTCTTGCTGTTGGTAGTGTCGCTCGGGTTACCCGTGCTATCTGCCAAGCCACCGGCCAGGCCCTCCTCCGAGACGGCAACTGTGGTGGCAGTAACCACTGGCGCGTCAGCTACCGGATTGACCTTGACAGTAACGGTAGCGGTATCGGTACCGCCCTTGCCATCGGACACGGTGTAGGTAAAGGTAGCATCCCCATTGAAGTTGGCCGCAGGCGTAAACACCACCTTGCCGTTGACCAGGGCTACCGTGCCATTGGTCGGATTCTGAACCGACAAGATCTGCAGCGTATCGCCATTCTGATCCTTGTCGTTACCCAGCAAGCTGGCAGGCTCGATAGTCAGCGCGGTGTCTTCCATCGTGATCAGCGGGCCAGTGCCATACTGCGAATTGACGGCCAGCACCTGGTAAGCGCCGCCCTCAGGACGGAGTTCTGCCTTGAATACGGCATTACCACCCTGATCCCAGTAGAAGATCTCGATATTCTGCTCACCGCCCTGAGTAATGGTAAAGGTGGCGAACTCGCGTGAGGTAGGCGACTGAATACCGTCGAACTTACCCACTTCCTGACCATTGATGCGAATAACGAAACCGTCATCAGCATAAACGCGGAAGTTATAAGTACCTGCAGCTAGGTTCACTTTGCCAGTCATCTGCACAATGGCATCAGATGTAGTGGTGTAGTTGGCCGTCGTCTGCAGATTGCTGCCGCTGCCACCCAGGAAGGTCGCCAGGTTGCCGGTGGTACCCAGGTTGTTACTGATGGCAGTTTCACCAAAATTCAGCGCATTGGTCTGGAACGTGGCTGTCGCGGCATTGTTCTTGGCAAAGGTTTCCACCTGGGCAATAGAAGTCAGGTTGCCACCGTCCGTCCCCTCACGATAACCCCAGTACTTGCTGGTCAGCGTGGTCATGACGTACTTGTCATCGATTGCATCCGGCGCATTATTCAGCGTCAGGCTATTACCGGTACCTGCGTTGCCAGCCAGGTCGGTATAGCTGCCATTACTCACCGTCACCACCGGCTGGGCAGTACCGCTCTGCGTCATGGTAGCAGTCCAGGTTTTGCCACCGTCAGCCGTAGCCAATGTCGCAGCATTCAATGTGCCACCCGTAATGGCGACATCACTGGCCGTAAAACCGGTGACAGCCTCACTGAAGGTAAAGGTCAGCGTCACGGTTTCACCCGACGACAAAGTGCCATCGTTCGAGGTAATCACCAGCGACGGCGCAGTGGTATCTACCTTGTAGCCCTCGGTGTCGGTGGCGGTGGTGCTGTTGCCGGCCGCATCGGTGGTGGTCACTTTGGCGTCGATCACCTTGTCGGCGTCGGCGGCCAGGTCGCTGCCGGCCACGTTGATGCTGAAGGTGTTACCCGCTTGTACGGTGCCGGTGTAGGCCTTGTTGTTGACGGTCAGGGTGACGGTGTCGCCCACCTTCACGTCGCCACCAACGGTACCGGTGACGGCGATGTCCTGTTTGGACTCGGCCGCGTTGAGCACGTCGTCGGGGGTGATGTTGGCGTCCAGGGTGATGCTGGCCACCGGTGCGGCGGTGTCGACGGCGACGGTGTCGCTGCCGGCGCTGCCCGGGTTGCCGGCGGCGTCGGTGTAGCTGCCCGCGTTCACGGTCACGCTGGCGGTGCCGGTGAAGCCATCGGTCGCGGTAAAGGTGGCGGTCCACACTTTAGGATCGCTGCTGCTTTGCACCAGGTTGCTCAGGGTGCCGCCGCTGACGGTCAGGTCGGCCGCGGTAAAGCCTACCGGGGCTTCGCTGAAGGTGAAGGTGACGTTCGATACCTTGTCGGCCACGTTCAGCGCGGCGTCCACGATGTCCACCACCACGCTCGGTGCGCCGGTGTCGACGCTGTAACCCTCGGTGTCGGTGGCGGTGGTGCTGTTGCCGGCCGCATCGGTGGTGGTCACTTTGGCGTCGATCACCTTGTCGGCGTCGGCGGCCAGGTCGCTGCCGGCCACGTTGATGCTGAAGGTGTTACCCGCTTGTACGGTGCCGGTGTAGGCCTTGTTGTTGACGGTCAGGGTGACGGTGTCGCCTACCTTCACGTCGCCGCCTACCGTACCGGTTACCGGAATCTGCTGGCCGGCTTCTGCGGCGTTGATCACGTCGTCGGCGGTGATGTTGGCCGCCAGGCTGATGCTGGCCA
>NZ_JBKBHK010000021.1:0-36975 GCF_046297735.1 Vogesella sp. | reverse complement strand
TCCAGCGACACGCCTTTGAGTACCAGGATCACGTGGTTGTAGATGACTTCGATATTGTTGACCGACAGCAGGTAGGGCGTAGGCGTTGCTTGCATGGCGGGGCTCCTTCCGGGGCCGGGGCAGCTGCCCCGGCCGGGTGGGTCTGGTGGGTGTGGCTTATTTCTCGGCAGCACAATCGCGCAGGGTGATGCCTTTTTCCTTCACGTATTTCTCGACCGAGGCCTTGATCAGCGGCAGCGTGACGCTGGTGTCGGCCTTGATCCAGCCCGATACCGGCTTCCAGTCCTTGCCGTCCCACTGCATGAAGCGGGTGTAGCCGCTGCCTTCGTGGTTCTGGCAGCTGGTGCGTACCAGCGGGAACATATCGGTTACGCCCAGCTCTTTCTGGCGCTTGGCGTCGATATTGATGTTTTCCATGCCCCAGCGAATCTGGTCGCCGTTCAGCGTGTTGGCACCGTATTTCTTCTGCGCGGCGCGGATGGCTTCCACCATCAAGATGCCGCTGACCACGCCGCGGTTGTAATTGACGGTGCCGATGAAGCCCTTGTCCGACAGGTTGCCCTTGCCGGCGCCGTACACCACTTTTTCGATGTCCTGGATCACCGGAAACTGCTTGCCGTCCAGTGCAAAACTGCCGGCAATGTAGCCCTTGGCGGCGTCGCCGGCGGCGATGGCGTCTTCTTCCGAGCCACCCCACCAGTTGGACACGATCTGCTCACGCGGGTAGCCCACTTTCTGTGCCGACTTCAGCGCCGCTGGCGTCATCACGCCCCAGCTGCGCAGCATGACAAAATCCGGGCGCTGACGGCGGATGTCCAGCCACTGCGACTGCTGCTCGGTGCCTGGCGCCGGCACCTCGATGTGCTTCAGCTCAAAGCCATGCTTCTTGGCCATGGCGTCCAGCACCGGAATGGTTTCCTTGCCGTAGGCCGAACCGTGGTACAGGTTGACGATCTTCTTGCCCTTGAGCTTGTCCATGCCGCCCAGGCGCTGGCCGATGAACTGCACTTTCGCTGTGGCCTGGCTCCAGTAGCTGGTAATCAGCGGGAAGGTGTACTTGAAGGCACGGCCGTCCTGCGCGTCGGCGCGGCCAAAGCCCATGGTCATCAAAGGAATCTTGTCTTTCTCGGCGCGATCCATCACCGCGTAGGTAATACCGGTGGACATGAAGTTGAAGGCGCTGGCACCGCCGTTCTTGGCCTTCAGGCGCTCGTAGCACTCCACGCCGCGGTCGTTCTTGTATTCGGTTTCGCACTCTTCGTAGGTGAGCTTCACGCCACCGACGCCGCCTTCTTTCAGATTGACGTAATTGATGTAGTCGATCATGCCGCCGTAGAACTTGGCGCCACCGGACGCGTACGGCCCTACGCGGTAGCTGGGGATGGGGATGAACTGGTCGGCGGCAATGGCGCTGCCGGCCACGGTGGCCAGTACCAGGGATGCGGCGATGATGGTCTGTTTCATGGTGATCTCTCCGGATGTTGTTGTGTTGCTGCTGGGTGGCTGGTTTGCGGCCAGCCTGGTGTTATTACTGGGCCGCCACTGCCGGCCGGCAGGGCGGCGGCGGGGGGCTCAATGCGGGAACGGCCACACGCGCAGTTTTTCCTTGGCGATCTGCCACAGCCGCGCCAGGCCGTGCGGCTCCACGATCAGGAAGAAGATGATCAGGCCGCCGAACAGCATCATTTCCAGGTTGGCCAGAAACTGCGTGCTGATGGCGCCGTGAAACAGCTGGCCGACCAGGTTCAGGCAGATCGGCAGCAGCACGATGAAGGCGGCGCCCAGGAACGACCCCAGGATGCTGCCGACGCCGCCGATGATGATCATGAACAGGATCTGGAACGAGCGGTGCAGGTCGAAAGCTTGCGCGTCTACCGTGCCCAGCAGCACGAAGGCGTACAGCGCGCCGGCCACGCCGCAATAGAACGAACTGATGGCAAACGCCAGCAGCTTGGTGCGCAGCATGCGGATGCCGATCACCTCGGCGGCCACGTCCATGTCGCGCACCGCCATCCAGGCGCGGCCGATGCTGGCGCGGGCCATGTTCTTGGCCGCCAGCGCCATGAAAGCGACGATAGACAGCGTCAGCAGGTATTTGCTGGCTGGGGTGTCGATGGCGTAGCCGAAGATCTGCATCGCCGGGGCGCTGATCACGCCGGAGCTGCTGTCATTGCTGAACCAGCTGAACTTGGTGAACACCCACTCGATGAAGAACTGCGCAGCCAGCGTGGCCACCGCCAGGTAAAAGCCCTTGATGCGTAGCGACGGCAGCCCGAATGCCACCCCCACCAGCGCCGCGCACAGCCCGCCCAGAAACAGCGCCAGCAGCAGCGGCATGCCGGGGATGCGGATCATGAAGTTGTAGGTAGCGAACGCCCCCACCGCCATGAAGGCCGCCGAGCCCAGCGACAGCTGGCCGGCGTAGCCGGTCAGGATGTTCAGCCCCAGCGCCGCCAGCGACAGGATCAGGAACGGGATCAGGATGCCGGACAGCAGGTAGTCGCTGGCCAGCCCCGGTACGGCCACGAAGGCCAGCGCCAGCAGCGCCAGCATGAAGCTGCGGTCCTGCGCGATGGTAAAGATGGCGGCGTCGGCCGCGTAGCTGCTCTTGAACTGCCCCGATTCACGGTAGAACATGGTTTACACCCTCTCGATGTGTTTTTCGCCGAACAGGCCTTCAGGACGTACCAGCAGGAACAGCAGCGCCAGCATGTACGGGAACCAGTTTTCGATGCCGCCGGACAGGAACGGCCCCAGGTACACCTCGGCCAGCTTCTCGCCGGCGCCGATGATCAGGCCGCCGACAATGGCGCCCGGAATCGAGGTAAAGCCGCCCAGAATCAGCACCGGCAAGGCCTTCAGTACCACCAGCGTCAGCGCAAACTGCACGCCCAGCCGCGAACCCCACAGCAGGCCGGCCACCAGCGCCACAAAGCCGGCCACGCCCCACACGATGGCCCAGATGTGCTTCAGCGGAATGCCGACCGACATCGCGGCCTGGTGGTCGTCGGCCACGGCGCGCAGCGCCCGGCCCAGCTTGGTCTTGCTGAAGAACAGCGCCAGTGCCGCTACCAGCGTGCCGCCGACGGCGGCGGCGAACAGGTCAAACTTGGAAATGAACACGCCGGCTACGTCGAACGGTTCGTCGGTAATGCCCAGCTCCAGGCCGTGCACGTCGGTGCCCCACACCATCTGCGCCATGCCTTCCAGAAAGAAAGACAGCCCGATGGTGGCCATGAACAGGGTGATCGGCGGCTGGTTCACCAGCGGGCGCAGCACTACCCGTTCAATGCCGACACCCAGCCCTACCATCAGCACCAGCGTCAGCAGCAGTGCTAGCCAGAACGGCACCCCCATCGCCTGGATGGACACGAACGACAGCGCGGCAAACAGCACCATCGCGCCTTGGGCAAAGTTGAACACGCCGGACGCCTTGTAGATCAGCACGAAGCCCAGCGCCACCAGCGAATACATCACGCCGGCAAGCAGGCCGCCCACCAGCACCTCCAGAAAAAACTGCCATTCCATGACTTGCTCCTTTCATGCCTGCGGCCAACCTTGAATGCCTATGTCTTGCTTGCGGGCAAGGCGAGGGCGTCCGTGCCACGCGGGCACGGGTTGGGCTGCAGGCTGGGGGGTTAGTGGCTGCCGCCGAGGTAGGCGGCGATCACGTCGGGGTTGACGCGGATTTCGTCCGGGCTGCCGTCACCGATTTTCTTGCCGTAGTCCAGCACCACGATGCGGTCGGAGATATCCATCACCACGCCCATGTCGTGTTCGATCAGCACGATGGTGGTGCCGAACTCGTCGTTGACGTCGAGGATGAAGCGGCACATGTCCTGCTTTTCTTCCACGTTCATGCCGGCCATCGGCTCGTCCAGCAACAGCAGGCTGGGTTCGGCGGCCAGCGCGCGCGCCAGCTCCACCCGTTTTTGCAGGCCGTAGGGCAGGCGGCCAACCGGGGTTTTGCGGATATGCTGGATTTCCAGGAAGTCGATGATCTTTTCCACGTAGGCGCGGTGGGCCATTTCCTCGCGCTGGGCACGGCCCCAGTACAGCGCCTGCTGGATAAAGTTGGCGCGCATCTTCAGGTTGCGGCCGGTCATGACGTTGTCCAGCACGCTCATGCCCTTGAACAAGGCGATGTTCTGGAAGGTGCGGGCAATGCCCTGGCGTGCGGCTTCGTGCGGGCGCATGCGGTCGCGTGTCTTGCCGCGATAGACCACGTGACCTTGTTGCGGGTGGTAGACGCCGTTGATCACGTTGAGCATGGAGCTCTTGCCGGCACCATTGGGGCCGATGATGGACAGGATCTCGTGCTCGCGTACTTCCAGGCTGATGTTGGTCAGCGCTTTCACGCCGCCGAACGACAGCGAGATGGCGTCGGCTTGCAGGATGACGTCGCCGATTTTGCGGTGCGGGTTCATGCGGCCTCCTGGCTGATGGCGCTAAAGGTGCGGGCGTCGCGGATCTGCAGCGTGGCGCGCAGTTGGCCGCTGCGGCCGTCTTCGAATTTCACCACGGTGTCGATGCTGCACGCGCGGCTGTTGTCGTACAGGGCCTCGATCAGCGGCGCGTAGCGCTCGGCGATGAACTTGCGCCGTACCTTGCGGGTGCGGGTGAGCTCGCCGTCGTCGGCGTCCAGCTCCTTGTGCAGGATCAGGTAGCGCTTGATCTGGCTGCCGTGCAGCTTGGGGTCGCGCGCCAGGTCGGCGTTCATTTTCTCGATGCACTCGCGGATCAGCTCGTACACCGGCTCCTGGCCGGCCAGGTCGGTGTAGCCGGTGTAGGCCAGGCCGCGTTTTTCGGCCCAGTTGCCTACTGCGGTGAGGTCGATGTTGATGAAGGCGGTGGCGTAGTCGCGGCCGTCGCCGAAGGCGACAACTTCCTTGATGTGCTGGAAGAACTTCAGCTTGTTTTCCAGGTACTTGGGCGCAAACAGGCTGCCGTCGCGCAGGCGGCCAACGTCTTTGGCGCGGTCGATGATCTTCAGCTGGCCATCTTCGTCGAAGTAGCCGGCGTCGCCGCTGAACACCCAGCCTTCGTCGTTACGGGTTTCGCTGGTGGCATCCGGGCGCTGCCAGTAGCTGTGGAAGGTGCCGGGGCCGCGGAACAGTACCTCGCCGTTGTCGGCAATTTTCACTTCTACGCCGGGCACCGGCACGCCCACGGTGTCCGGCTTTACTTTGTCGTTGGGGTGTACGCACACCATCACGTAGGCCTCGGTCTGGCCGTACAGCTGCTTGATGTTGACGCCGATGGCGCGGTAGAAGTCGAACAGTTCGGGGCCGATGGCTTCGCCGGCGGTATAGGCCAGCTTCAGGCGGGTGAAACCCAGCACGTTCTTCACCGGGCCGTACACCAGGTATTCGCCCAGCTTGTAGCCCAGGCGGTCCCAGAAGCCTACCGGCTTGCCTTCCAGGATGTCGGTGCCCACGCGGCGGGCGTGGTTCATGAAGTAATGGAACAGCCAGTACTTGAAGCGGCCGGCATCTTCCATGCGGATCATCACCTGGGTCAGCAGGTTTTCGTACACGCGCGGCGGGGCAAAGTAGTAGCTGGGGCCGATCTCGCGCATGTCGGTCATTACCGTTTCGCTGCTTTCCGGGCACGACACGCAAAAGCCGGTAACTAGCGACTGGGCGTAGGAAAACAGGTTGTCGCCCACCCAGGCCATCGGCAGGTAGGCCAGCACTTCTTCGTGCTCGGTCAGCCCTTCCAGGTTGGCCGCATTGCGCGCGGTGATGATCATGCTGTCGTAGGTGTGCAGCACGCCCTTGGGGTTGCCGGTGGTGCCGCTGGTGTACAGCATGATGGCCGGGTCGCTGCCGCGGCCCATTTCCAGCATGCTCTGGTAGAACAGCGGGTGCTCGTCGTGATGGATGCGGCCGGCGCCAAGGATCTCGGCCATGTCGTACACGCCGTCGTGCTGGTAGTGGCGCATGCCGCGCGGGTCGTCGTAGACGATGGCCTGCAGCGCCGGCAGCCGGTCGCGGATTTCCAGCAGCTTGTCTACCTGCTCCTGGTCTTCCACTACCGCCATTGCCACCCCGGCATCAGCCAGCGCAAACACCATTTCCTCCGCCACCGCGTCCTGGTACAGCGGTACCGGAATGCCGCCCATGCTTTGTGCCGCCATGATCGCCATGTACAGGCGCGGGCGGTTGTCGCCTACGACCGCCAGGCGGTCGCCGCGCTTGAAGCCCTTGGCCGCCAGGCCCAGGGCCAGGGCGCGCACTTCGGCGGCCACTTGTTCCCAGGTCCAGGTTTGCCAGATGCCGAGGTCTTTCTCGCGCATGGCGGGGCGCTTGCCGCGCTGGGCGGCGTGGGCTTGCAGCAGCTTGGGAAAGGTGTCGGGCACGCTTTCCTGGGCAGCGGCAGGGCGAAGGGTTTCAGGCTTTGCCATCTCTTTGTGTCTCCTGGGTTCTTGTGTTGGCCGCAAGCGCGGCCGGGGTACAAGCAGCCCTCTGACGGGGCTTTGCGGGTAGTGCAGCAATCAAACCGGGACAAACAGGGCTGCAGCGGGGGTGGGCTGCGCAGGTGATGCAAGGCTTGTGGCCTTGTCGTTGACGTAAACGTCAACTTGATGGTTGTAAGCTAAAGCAAGCGCTCAGTTTTATGCAACAAGGTTGCAATAGGATGGGCGGATATTGCACTGCGCCATGTGGCGCTTCCGTCACAACGCCGGCGGCGCGGTGACGGAAAAGCTTGATCAGTAACGGTAAAAACCCTTGCCACTCTTGCGGCCAAGGTGGCCGGCGGCTACCAGCTGCACCAGCAGCGGGCAGGCGCGGTATTTGGAGTCGCGGAACTCGCGGTACAGGATGTCCATGATCGACAGGCAGGTATCCAGCCCGATCAGGTCGGCCAGCGCCAGCGGGCCGATGGGGTGGTTCATGCCCAGTTTCATCACGGTGTCGATGTCTTCGGCGCTGGCCAGGTTTTCGTACAGCACGAAGGCGGCCTCGTTGATCATCGGCATCAGCACGCGGTTGGACACGAAGCCGGCACCGTCTTTTACCGTCACCGGGGTCTTGCCCAGTTCCAGGCTGAGGGCGTGGATGCGGGCGTGGGTGTCGTCGCTGGTTTGCAGCGCACGGATGATTTCCACCAGCTGCATTACCGGCACCGGGTTCATGAAGTGCATACCGATCACGCGCTCCGGCTTTTTCACCCACGAGGCGATGGTGGTCAGCGAGATCGACGAAGTGTTGGACGCCAGAATGGTGTCGGCCGGTACCGCGTCGGCCAGCTGGCGGAAAATCTGTTCTTTGATCTGCGCGTTTTCGGTGGCGGCTTCCACCACCAGTTCGCAGCCGGCCAGATCGGCAAGGGCGGTGCTGCCGCGGATGCGCGACAGAATGGACACGGCCTCGTTGTCGTTGAACACGCCTTTCTTCACCAGCCGGTTGAGGCTGCTGCTGATGGCGGCCAGGCCGCGGTCCAGTGCGGCTTGCGATACGTCTGTCATGATCACGTTAAAGCCGGCCTGGGCAAAAACCTGGGCAATACCGTTGCCCATGGTGCCGGCGCCTACCACGGCTACGCTGCGGGATGTCATTGTTTGCTCTCCTTCGGGTGTTGCCGATCTGGCAATAAGTTCTAGTTTACGTTAACGTAAACTTATTGGCCATCGCAAGCGGGTCGTGTTTCGGTTTGTTGCGGTGGCGGGCTGGCAGCGTGCCGGCTTGGCGTCGCCGTATTACAATATGGCGACGCTTCATCGGCTTTTTTCACCGTCCGCACAGAATCAGGAGACGACGTGACTGCAGCAGCAGACCGCACATTCAGCATTTCCGAACTGGCACAGGAGTTCGACGTGACCACCCGTGCCATCCGCTTTTACGAGTCGGAAGGGCTGCTCACCCCGGAGCGCCAGGGCCAGCGCCGCATCTACTCGCGTCGCGACCGCGTGCGCCTGATGCTGACGCTGCGCGGCAAGCGCATCGGCCTGTCGCTGCAGGAAATCCGCGAGCTGTTCGAGCTGTACGATGCGGCCAACAACGACGAGCCGCAGCTGATGAAGTTTGTCGATATCCTGACCCGCCGCGAACAGCAGCTGACGCAGCAGATGCAGGACATCCAGCTGGTGCTGCGCGAAATCGGCCAGTTGAAGGCGCAGTGCGAGCACTGGATGGAAAAGCGCAGCGGCGGCTTGCCGGAGTAGGCAGGCCTGATCGTGGTTGGCATGCAAAAGCCGCAGCGGGTGCTGCGGCTTTTTGTTGTTGGCCAGCGCGTACCGACCCTAGCGC
The DNA here is from genome assembly GCF_046297735.1 of Vogesella sp. Taxonomy (NCBI): domain Bacteria; kingdom Pseudomonadati; phylum Pseudomonadota; class Betaproteobacteria; order Neisseriales; family Chromobacteriaceae; genus Vogesella; species Vogesella sp. The sequence continues at coordinate 28,723 of NZ_JBKBHK010000021.1, read as the reverse complement.
AGCCCCATCAAATGACGGGCCACGGCATGGTAGGCCGGCAGCGAGGTGGCATCGTTGGCCGCATTGCCGGCTACCGGGTGGCTGGCAAAACGCGCAATCACCATCTGGGCTGTCGGGTCGATATACAGTGCCTGGCCGTGCACGCCGCGTGCCATGTACGCGCCGTGGGCGTTATGGCTGACCCACCACATATTGCGGTAGCTCCAACCGGTGAGCTGGCTGTAGCCGGCTTTGGCAAAGTCGGCCTGGCTGGCGCCACGGCGGATGTCGGCGATAACGCTGCGCGGCAGGATCTGCTGCCCGTTGTATTGCCCTTGCTGCAACATCATCTGCCCAAAGCGCGCCAGGTCGCGCAGGCCGGCATTCAGGCCGCCGCCAGCAAACGGCGTGCCGGTGCTGTCCACGCTCATGTAGGCGTCTTGCTCGGCACCCAGCCGCCGCCAGATGCGTTCGGACAGCAAGTCGGCCACGTTGCGGCCGCTGACACGGGCCAGCACCCAGCCCAGCGCGTCGGTATTGGCGGTGCGGTAGTGGAAGGCCTCACCGTGTTGCCCTTCCGGCTGTACGGTCGTCAGAAATTCGTAGTAACTACGCGGCCCGCTATAGTCCGCCGGTTTGGGTAGCGGGTTGCCGGCTGCGGCGTGCGCCCAGACCTCGGCCTTGGGGTCGGCGTAGTCTTCGCTGAAACGGATGCCGGTGGTCATGTCCATCAGCTGCCGTACGGTGGCGTTGCCAAAGGCCGATGCGGCCAACTCCGGTACGTAGTGAGCTACCTGGCGGCTAGGGTCCAGCTTGCCTTCGGCCGCCAGCAGGGCGGCCAGGGTGCCGATGAAGGTTTTGGTCACCGACATCGCGCCGTGCTGGCCATCGGCCTTCAGTACCCCGATGTAGCGTTCGTACACCACCTTGCCCTTGTGCAGGATGAGCATGCCGTCGGTGTAGTTGGCCGCCAGCGACTGTTGCCAGCTGATGGGCTGCTTGCTGCCGGTCGGGGTGAAGGTCAGCGTGTCGATATCGCTGCGCAGTGCGCGTGGCAGCGTGGTGGCGGCCCCCAGCCCGCGCGAGATGTTGACGGTGGGCATGAGCTGGCGAAAGTGCGACACGCTCCAGCGCATTTGCGGAAAGCGGAAGTAACTGCCGTCTTCGAAACGGATGATCTTGTCGGCGGGTGGTGGCGAACCCACCATCCAGCCCAAGGTGGCCGGGTCGCTGGCGGCGGCATCGGGCGGGGTATTGCTGGCATGGGCGGTACTGGCCAGTAGCAGGCTGCCCAGCAGTGTCAGAGTGTGTTTTTGAGATGAAAGCATGGCATTCCTTCACGGGGCTGGGCTGCTTGGAGGTGGGGCTGGTCGCGGCGGGGTTGGCCGCAAGTCAGGTTGTGGTCCGGTCTGGCCCGACTGTCGCGGTGGCGTCGGCCTCATGGCATACCACGCACAATTTGTTGCCGTCCGGGTCGCGAAAGTAGGCGCCGTAATAATGTGCGTGGTAGTGCGGTCGCAGGCCGGGAGCGCCCTCGCAGCGGCCGCCGTGTGCCAGTGCGGCCTGGTAGGCTGCGTCCACCTGGCTGCGTGTGGCCGCCAGCAGGGCGATGGTCTGGCCGTTGCCGGGCGTGGCGGTTTGGCCGTCCAGTGGCTTGCCGATCAGCAGCAGCGGCCGCGGGCCGGGTTCGCTTTGCCAGCCGGCCCACGGCCGCGACGGGTCGCAAAAGCGTTCGCGAATGCCCAGCGCCTGCATCAGCGGGCGGTAGAAAGCGAGGGCGCGGTCAAAGTCGTTGATGCCGATGCAGATGTGCGAAAACATGGTTTTTCTCCGCAGGGTGGCGTACTGCGTGTCAAAGCGTCTTGTGCATCAGCGTGGCGCTGGCAGGGCACAGGCCGGCAAACTGCTTGCTGTGGCGGATGGCCTGCGGTGCTTGTTCGCGCACCTGTGGCTGGTAGCCGTGGCGGGCAAAGTAGGGGGCGGCGCTGGTCGTCAGCAGATAAAGCGAGGTCATGCCTTGGTGTCTGGCCCACTGCTCGGCGTGCTGCAACAAGTGGCTGGCCAGGCCCTGGCCTTGCGCGGCAGGCGCGGTGGCGACCGAGCGCAGCAAACCGTCGTGACCGTGGCGCTCGATGCCGGCCACCGCCAGCCATTGACCGTGTTGCTGGATGCCGAACAGGGTGAGATCCGGGCGGCTGAAAACATCGTCGCAGGGCAGGCCGGCGGCGTGTAACAGTGGCTGTGCGGCTTCGGCTTGGGGCAGGGTGTTGATTTGCATGGTAGTCACCTTGTTTTGTCTGCATCATGATGATGCCATCTGTGCTGCGGTGTCTACGCCACAGCGTACCGTGTCGGGCTTGAAAAGATTGCCATGTTTACGTTAACGTAAACGTTATCTAACCGGAGGCGTGAATCATGCACAACGAAGCGATCGTGATTGTCGGTATGGCCCGTACGGCCATGGGTGGGTTTCAGGGCGTATTTGCCAGCCAGAGCGCCAGCGACCTGGGCGCGGTCGCCATCCGCGCTGCTGTGGCACGTGCCGGCATTGCGCCGGATGCGGTGGAAGAGGTGATCATGGGCTGCGTGCTGCCTGCCGGGCAGGGCCAGGCGCCGGCGCGCCAGGCAGCCATCAAGGGCGGGCTGCCGCTGGCGGCGGGTGTTACCACCATCAACAAGATGTGCGGTTCCGGCATGAAGGCGCTGATGCTGGCCAACGACCTGCTGAAAGCCGGTGCGGCCAAGGTGATGGTGGCCGGCGGCATGGAAAGCATGAGCAATGCGCCGTATGTGATCCCGAAAGCACGGGGCGGCCTGCGCCTGGGCCACGGCGAGATCAAGGACCACATGTTCCTCGACGGCCTGGAAGACGCCTACGACAAGGGCCAGCTGATGGGGGTGTTTGCCGAAGCCTGCGCCGACAAGTACGGCTTTAGCCGCGCCGCGCAGGACGAATACGCCATCGCGTCGCTGACCCGTGCACAGCAAGCCATCCACAGCGGTGCCTTTGCCGGCGAGATTGCACCGGTCACCGTCAGCGGCCGCAAGGGCGACGAGGTGGTGAGCGTGGACGAGCAACCGCTGAAGGCCAATCTGGACAAGATCCCCACGCTGAAGCCGGCTTTCCGCAAGGACGGTACCGTGACGCCGGCCAACGCCAGCTCCATTTCCGACGGCGCCGCCGCGCTGGTGCTGATGCGCGAAAGCGACGCGCTGGCGCAGGGCCTGACCCCGCTGGCGCGCATTGTCGGCCACAGCACCCACGCGCATGAGCCGGCGTGGTTTTCCACCGCCCCGGTGGGCGCCATGCAAAAGTTGTTTGCCCAAACCGGCTGGACGGCGGACGACGTTGACCTGTTCGAGATCAACGAAGCGTTTGCCGTGGTGACCATGGCCGCCATGCACGACCTGGGTCTGCCGCACGCCAAGGTCAACGTCAACGGTGGTGCCTGCGCGCTGGGTCACCCGATCGGCGCGTCCGGTGCCCGCATCGTGGTGTCGCTGATTGCGGCGCTGCAGGCGCGCGGCGGCAAGCGCGGCGTGGCCAGCCTGTGTATCGGCGGCGGCGAAGCCACCGCCCTGGCGGTAGAGCTGGTGTAACTTGTTTTCTGCCACGGAAGGCACGCAGGCCGATATCTTTTAGCCACGAAATCCACGAAAAACACCAAATGGGCGGCGTTCTTGTGGAGGTTTTGTCCGTGGTTTTCGTGTCTTTCGTGGCAACAGGGTTTGCCTTTGCCTGCACAAGCAGGGTTGGCCGCCATCACGCATAGAAAAGCAAAGGAATCAGCATGTTGCTGACTACAGAACAAGAACAGGTAGTGGACGCGGTACGCCGCTTTGTGGCCAGCGAGGTCGCGCCGCATGCGGCAGCGTGGGACCGTGAACACAGCTTTCCGCGCCAGGCGCTGCACGGGCTGGGCGAACTGGGCTGCTTCGGCCTGACGGTATCGCCGGATTGGGACGGCGCCGGCTTCGATTACCTGACGCTGGCGGCGGTGATCGAAGAAATCGCCGCCGGTGACGGTGCGCTGTCTACCATCATTTCGGTGATCAACTCGGTGGGTTGCGGCCCGATCGAGCGCTTCGGTAATGACTGGCAGAAAGACACCTTCCTGCGCCGCATCGCCCGTGGCGAATGGCTGTCGGCGTTCTGCCTCACCGAGCCGGATGCAGGGTCTGATGCGGCCAACCTGCGCAGCCGCGCCGTGCGCGACGGCGACGATTACGTCATCAATGGCGTCAAGCAGTTCATCACCAACGGCAAGCACGCCGATGTGGCCATCGTGTTTGCGGTAACCGACCCGGCAGCCGGCAAGAAGGGCATCAGTGCGTTTCTGGTGCCCACCGCCACCCCCGGTTACACCGTGGCCAAGGTAGAGGACAAGCTGGGCCAGCACGCGTCGGACACCTGCCAGATCGTGTTCGATAACGTACGGGTGCCGGCCAGCCACCGTCTGGGGGCGGAAGGCGAGGGCTACAAGATCGCGCTGGCCAACCTGGAGTCCGGCCGCATCGGCATTGCTGCGCAGTGTCTGGGCATGGCACGAGCAGCGCTGGAGTTTGCCACCCGCTACGCCACCGAGCGCCACACCTTTGGCCAGCCCATCATCCGCCACCAGGCGGTGGGTTTCCGTCTGGCCGAGGCGGCGGCACGGCTAGAGGCGGCCCGCCAGCTGGTGTGGCACGCTGCTGCGCTGAAAGACGCCGGCAAGCCCTGCCTGAAGGAGTCCAGCATGGCCAAGCTGATGGCGTCGGAAATGGCCGAGGCCGTGTGCTCGGCGGCCATCCAGACGCTGGGCGGCTACGGTTACCTCAGCGACTACCCGGTGGAGCGCATCTACCGCGACGTGCGCGTGGCGCAGATTTACGAAGGTACGTCGGACGTGCAGAAGCTGGTGATTGCGCGGGCGCTGGAAGACGCGTTGCGCTAAGCGCCGGGCGGGCGGCCAGGGTTGGCCGCAGGGCAGACGTGGCAAGGGCCGGTGCGTGCACCGGCCCTTGCGATATGGCAGACAAAGCCTGTTTGCCATGCACACGGGCTTTGTGTTGTGAACGGGAAGGCTGCCGATTCAACGGCTGGTGGTGGGCGGCCCGGCTGTGCCGGGTCCGATAAGGTATTGGCGGCTAAGTTGTGCGCAGCCTGGCAAGGGCCGGAGCAAGCACCGGCCCTTGTATCTTTCGCCACTCATGCCGTCAGCGGCCAACCTTGTCCAGCGAAGCGGCAAAGTCACCGGCGTCCTGGTAGCCGATGACCTTGTGCACCAGCTCACCCTGCGCGTTGTACAGCATGATGCCCGGCGGGCCGTACAGGCCGAAGTGCTGTAACAGCGCATGGTGTTCGGCGTTGTTGGCAGTCACGTCGGCTTTCAGTAGGCGCAGCTTGCCCATACGGGTGGCAATATCCGGGTGGCGGAAGGTGGTTTCTTCCATCTCGATGCAGCTCACGCACCAGTCGGCGTAGAAATCCAGCATGACCGGCTGGCCGGCAGCTTTGGCTTTCGCCAGTGCCGCGTCCAGCTCGGCAAGGTTGGCTACCGGCTGGAACACCGGCTTGGCGGCCAATTGGCCTTGCCAGATAGCGGCCAGCGGCAAGCGCGGCGACGGCGCGCCGGTGGCGGCGCCGACGATTTGCAGCAGGCCGGCCAGCGTCAGCATGGTGGCAATGGCGCTCAATAGCCAGCGGCCAACGCCGCGTGCAGCCGGCCGTTGCCGGCTCAGCAGCAGCCACCAGGCGCTGCCCAGCGCCAGCGTGCCCCATAGCAGCATGGTCAGCCAGACCGGCAGGAATGGGCCGGCCATCCAGATGGCCACGCCCAGCATTACCACGCCGAAGGTGTATTTCACCTGCTGCATCCAGGCGCCGGCGCGCGGCAGGATGTGGCCGCCAAAGGTGCCGACCAGCAGCAGTGGCAGGCCCAGGCCCATCGCCATGCTGTACAGCGCGGCGCCGCCCAGTACCGCGTCGCCGGTTTGGCCGATGTAGCCCAGCGCCAGCGCCAGCGGCGGTGCTACGCAGGGGCCCACCAGCAGCGCAGACAGCGCGCCCATGGCAAACACGCTGGCCAGGCGGCCGCCGCCCAGCTTGTTGCTTTGCGTGGCCAGCCGGCTTTGCAGCGCCGACGGCAGCTGGATGGTAATCAGGTCGAACATGGCCAGCGCAAACACCACCATCAGCGCGCTGGCGGCCAGAATCACCGCTGGCTGCTGTAACCAGACGGTGAGCAGGCTACCGGTTTTGCCGGCAATCACGCCGACGGCGGTGTAGGTGAGCGCCAGGCCTTGCACGTAGGCAAAGGTCAACACAAAGCCGCGCGTCTTGTTGAGGCGCTGGCCCTGGCCGGCCACCATGCTGGAAACAATCGGCAGCAGCGGGTACATGCAGGCGGTAAACGCCATGCCGATGCCGGCCAGCAGGAAGGTGAGCAGCGTGCCCAGCCATTGCTGCCGGCTCAGCGTCGGGGCGGCGTCGTCAGCGCTGGCAGCCGGGGTCAGCCAGTCGGCCAGCCCGCCGCTGCCCGGCTTCAGCTTGTGGGTGTACGGCGGGTAACACAGGCCGGCGTCGGCACAGCCCTGGATGGTGGCCAGCAGCGTGAAGTTGTCGGGTAGGGCTGCCGCCGTGATCGGCACGGTAAAGGTTACACGCTGGTGGTATACCTGCTGCAGGCCGAAGTACGGGTCCTGCTTGGCTTCGCCAGCGGGCAGCTGCGGGGTGCCCACCACGCCGGCCGGCTCGCTGCCGATGCGGGTGCGGTCGCGGTACAGGTAGTAGCCGGGGGCAATATCCACGTGCACCAGCAGTTGCTGGCCCTGTTGTTCCAGCCGGGCGGCAAACGCTTTTTCGGGGGGGAGCAGGTCGTTCGGGTCCAGTGCGCTGGCCGGCAGGGCGGCCAACAGCAGCAGGGGGAACAGCCAGTGAAACAGACGCGACAATGCGGGCATGATGGTTTCGGGCAGACAAATGAACAGGGGTAGACCACGCCGGTAGCAGGGCGTTCCGGCGCGACGCAGCTTATCACAGCCGCCGTGTCGTGGTGGCAGCAGGCGTTTAAACGAGTGTTTGCTTATGCTAATGTCGCGTCAGAGGAGAACAATATGGATAAGACCATTCACTTTGCCCACGCCAACAGCTTTCCGGCGCCCATTTATCGCCAGATGCATGCGGTATGGCAGCAGGCTGGTTACGCGGTGGGCTACTTGCCGTGCAGCGGCCACGACCCGCGCTATCCGGTAAGCGATGGTTGGCCGCAGCTGGTAGACGAAATGTTGGCCTTCATGCAGGCGCGCTATCACGGCCCGGTGCACGCGGTGGGGCATTCGCTGGGTGGCATATTGCTGTTCCTGGCGGCCATCCGTGCCCCCGAGCGCTTTCGCAGCGTGGTGTTGCTGGATTCACCGCTGCTGTCGCCACAGCGCGCCTTCGGCATCTGGCTGGCCAAGCGGCTGGGCTTTATCCAGAACGTGACCCCCGGCGGTACCGGCACCCTGAAACGGCGCGATAACTGGGCCAGCGTGGCATCGGTGTACGACTACTTTGCGCGCAAGGCCGCGTTTGCGCGCTGGGCGCCCGAAGTGCTGCACGACTACGCCGAGCTGGGTACCGAAGACAACGGCCAGGGCGGCCGCCGCCTGCTGTTCCGCCCGCAGGTAGAGCACGATATCTATGGCACGCTGCCGCACCATTACTGGCAGCTGCGCGGCCAACTGCAGGTGCCGATGCACTACGTGGCCGGCGCTGGCAGCGATGTTACCGGCCCCAGTGATCTGGCCTTCATGCAAAAGCACTTCGGCGCCCGCATTCACTGGCACCCCGGCAGCCATTTGTTCCCGATGGAGCAGCCGCAGGCCAGCGCCGCGTTCGTACTCACCCTGTTGCAGCCGGGCTGAGCTCAGTTGGCCTGCAGGTCGCGGCTGTCGATGCGGGCGTAGGCCGAGTGGTTGTGGATGGACTCGAAGTTTTCCGACGACACCACAAAGTGGCGGATACCAGCCACGCCTTGCAGTGCGACAGCCACGTCGCGCACCAGGTCTTCCACGAATTTGGGGTTGTCGTACGCCTGCTCGGTCACCACTTTTTCATCGCTGCGCTTCAGCAGGCCGTACAGCTGGCACGACGCCTGCGCCTCGGCCAATTCAATCAGCGTGTCGGCGTTCAGGCCATTGTCGGCTTCAGCTTCGATGATGATGTGCGAGCGCTGGTTGTGCGCGCCGTAGCGCGAAATCTGCTTGGAACACGGGCACAGGCTGGTCACCGGTACCGTCACCTGCAGCCGGTAACGGTAGTGGCCGTGTTGCAGGCTGCCGTCCAGGCATACCTGATAGTCCAGCAAGCTCACCACACCCGACGCCGGCGCCGTCTTGTGGCGGAAGTAGGGGAAGCTCAGCCGGATGCGGGCGCTGTCGCTTTCCAGCCGCGCTGCCGTGGCGCGCACCAGCGCCTCGAAGCCCTCGGCGTCTAGCGCGGCCTGCTGCTCGTGCATCAGCGCCACAAAGCGCGACATGTGGGTGCCTTTTTGCGTGGCGGGTAGCGCCACCGTCAGCTGGCAGTCGGCAATGGTGTGCTGCAGCTGGCCGTCCGGCTGGCGGATGGCCAACGGGTGGCGCAGGCCCTTGATGCCTACTTTGCGGATGGGGATGCGGCGCAGGTCGGGGTGGTTTTGTACGTCAGGAATGGCAAACGCGGTCATGATCGGCATTCGATTAAAAGTGTTACGGTATAACATATTGCCATCGATGGATAGTTACGGCAAACGGATAAGAAAAGCCCGCCGTGCAGTGCAGGGCGGGCTGGATAGGGTGGTGAGTGACTGCGGCGGCTAGCTTGCGGCCAACCATAGCCCCAGCAGCAGGCCCAGCATCGACATACCCAGTGCCGGCGCGCAGGCGCCGGCCAGGTCGCGGCCGCCGATGCTGGCGATCAGGCCAAACTTGAACAGCGTATTGGTGAACACGGCCAGCGCCATGCTCACCAGCAGCGGGGTCAGCGCCAACTGCTGCTGGCCGAACAGCTCCAGCGCGGTCAGGCTGATGGCGTCCACGTCATTGAGGCCGGATACGATGGCCACCACGTACAAGCCGCTTTCGCCAAACAGGTCGCGCAGCCAGGCCGAGCACAGCATCACCACGGCAAACATGGCGGCAAAACCCAGCGCAATGCTGAGTTTGGCCGGGTTTTTCAGCGTCAGCTCGGGCGTGTTTTCCGGGGTGGCACTGCGTTTGCCCAGCAAGAAAATGGTGGCCAGGCCCGCCAGCAGCGCCGGCAGCATCATGCCGGCCACGCTACGGGCGCCAGATGGCGCGATGGCCAGTGCCAGCAGGCTGAGGCGCACGAACAGCACCATATTGGCCAGCAGGATCACCTTGGTACACAGCCGCAGCGAACCAGGGTTGGCCGCCGCCTCGCGCGCGTACACCAGGCTGGTGGCGGTGGTGGATACCAGGCCGCCCAGAATGCCCAGCACCGGCGCGCCCACGCGTTCGCCCAGAATTTTCACCGCCAGGTAACCCGCCAGGCCAACGCCGACGATCAGCACCACCAACAGCCAGATGCGGTGCGGGTTGAAGGCCTGGTACGGGCCGAAGCCCTGGTTGGGCAGGATGGGCAGGATGATGAAGGTGAGCGCGGCAAACTGCAGCAGCGATAGCAGATCCTGCCGCTCCAGCTGGTTGGAAAAGTTGGACAGCTCCGGCTTCAGGTACAGCAAGCCGGTGGTGATGATGCCCAGCGCGATGGCCAGTTCGGTATTGCCCAGCCCCACCATCAGCCCCAGCGTGTAGGCAATCAGCAGCGCAATCACCGACGTGGTGCGTGGCTCGGGGCCGGCTCCTTCGCCGCCGCCGTTACCCAGCGGCAGAAAGCCCAGCATGGCCACCGCCAGCAGCCCGGCCGGCATCAGCCACGGCAGCGTGGTTTGTGCGGCCAACATGGCCAGCATGGTGCCCAGCAGGCTTACCAGCGGAAAGGTGCGGATGCCGGCCAGCACGCGGCGCTTGCGTTCGCGCTCCACGCCGATCAGCAAGCCGATGCCGAGGCTGGACAGCAGCATCGGCAGCGCGGCGTACGGGGTGTTGTCCAGTTGTAGCCACTGGTTGACGTCCAGGCTTGTCATGATTGTTTCCTGTTGACGGTAGTGTTGCGGCCCGCGGCAAAGAAAAAGGCCTGCGGCGCAGGGCGGCAGGCCTGTCGGGCAGCGGCAGGCTAGCCTGCGGCCAACCGCGTTTCGATGCTGTGCCGGATGCCGGCGGCGTCCAGGCCGCAATCGCTCAGCAGGCCGGCCGGGTCCCCATGTTCAACATAGTCATCCGGCAGGCCCAGATGCAACATCGGCACGCTGAGGCCGGCTGCCGCCAGCGCTTCGGCACAGCCGCTGCCGGCACCGCCCAGAATGGCGTTTTCTTCTACGGTCACCAGCAGGCTATGGCTGGCGGCCAGCTCGCGGATCAGCGCCTCGTCCAGCGGTTTGACAAAACGCATGTCGGCGACGGTAGCGTCCAGCGCGTCGGCCGCGGCCAGCGCCGGCTGCACCATGCTGCCGAACGCCAGAATCGCCACCTTGCCGTTACCCTGGCGGCGCAGCACGCCCTTGCCCAGCGGCAGCGCGGCCATCGCCTGTTCGATGCTGGCGCCCGGGCCGGTACCGCGCGGGTAACGCACGGCGGTGGGGGTGTCCAGGCTGAACGCGGTGTACAGCATCTGGCGGCATTCGTTTTCGTCCGACGGCGCCATTACCGTCATGTTGGGGATGCAGCGCAGGTAGGACAGGTCGAACGAGCCGGCGTGGGTAGGGCCGTCGGCGCCCACCAGGCCGGCGCGGTCGATGGCAAACACCACCGGCAGGTTCTGCAGCGCCACGTCGTGGATCAGCTGGTCGTAACCGCGTTGCAGGAAGGTGGAGTAGATCGCCACCACCGGCTTCAGCCCGTCACAGGCCATGCCGGCGGCAAAGGTCACTGCGTGCTGTTCGGCGATGGCCACGTCGAAGTAGCGGTCCGGGTGTTCTTTTTCAAAGCGCACCAGGCCGGAGCCCTCGCGCATGGCCGGGGTAATGCCCACCAGGCGCGGGTCCAGCTCGGCCATGTCGCAGATCCAGTCGCCGAACACCTGGGTGTACTGCGGCTTGCCGCCCGTCTTGCTGCCGGCCAGGCCACAGGCCGGGTCGAACTTGGTGACGCCGTGGTACTTCACCGGGTCGTTCTCGGCCAGCTTGTAGCCCTGGCCTTTCTTGGTGACGATGTGCAGGAACTGCGGGCCTTTCAGGCTCTTGATGTTCTTCAGCGTATCCACCAGCACGTCGAGGTCGTGACCGTCGATCGGGCCGATATAGTTGAAACCGAACTCTTCGAACAGCGTGCCGGGGGTAAAGAAGCCCTTCACGTGCTCTTCCATCTTGCTGGCGATGTCGCGCAGCGGCGGGGCCATGCCCAGCACCTTGTTGCTGCGTTCCTTGACGGCGGCGTAGAAGCGGCCGCTCATCAGCTTGGCCAGGTAGTTGTTGAGCGCACCCACGTTGGGCGAGATCGACATGTCGTTATCGTTCAGGATCACCAAGAGGTCGGTGTCCATCGCGCCGGCGTTGTTCAGCGCTTCGAACGCCTGGCCGGCGGTCATCGAGCCGTCGCCGATGATGGCAATGCTCTTGCGCGGCAGGTTCTGCAGCTTGGCGGCCACCGCCATGCCCAGTGCAGCACCGATGGAGGTGGACGAGTGGCCGACGCCGAAGGTGTCGTATTCGGACTCGTCGCGTTTGGGGAAGCCGGCCAGGCCGCCTTTCTGGCGCATGGTGTGCATCTGTTCGCGGCGACCGGTCAGGATCTTGTGCGGGTAGGTCTGGTGCCCCACGTCCCACACCAGGCGGTCGTCCGGCGTGTTGAACACGTAGTGCAGGGCGATGGTCAGCTCGATGCTGCCCAGGTTGGAGGCAAAGTGGCCCCCGGTCTTGCTGACCGAATCAACCAGAAAAGCGCGCAGCTCGTCTGCCAGCTGCGGCAGCTTGCTGCGGTCCAGTTTCCGCAGGTCGGCGGGACTCTGTATGGTGTCGAGCAATGTAGTCATGATCTTGCTTTTGTTATGGTCAGAACGAGCGGGCCACGATGTAGTCGGCCAGCTGTTTCAGGCGTTCGGCACGGTCGCCAAACGGCGCCAGCGCGGCCAGCGCGTCGTCGTACAGGTCGCGGGCAAACTGCTTGGCCTCGCCCAGGCCCATCAGGCTTACATAGGTAGGCTTGTCGTTGGCCGCATCCTTGCCGGCGGTCTTGCCCAGCGTGGCGGTATCGGCTTCGCAGTCCAGCACGTCGTCCACCACCTGGAAAGCCAGGCCCATGCGCTTGGCAAAGTGGTCCAGGCCGTCTTGTTCGGCGTCGCTCATCGCCTGGCCGCAGTAGGCGCCCAGCAGTACGGCGGCGCGGATCAGCGCGCCGGTTTTCAGCATGTGCATGAATTCCAGCTGCGGTTGCTCCAGCGCCTTGCCGACGCTGGCCAGGTCGATGGCCTGGCCGCCGGCCATGCCGGCGTGACCGCTGGCATGGGCCAGCAGTTTCACCATCGCCAGTTGGCGGCTGGCGTCTACGCCCGGCAGCGGGGTGGCTACCACGTCGAAGGCCAGCGTTTGCAGCGCGTCGCCCACCAGCAGGGCGGTGGCTTCGTCGTACTGCACGTGGCAGGTGGGCTTGCCGCGGCGCAGTACGTCGTCGTCCATGCACGGCATGTCGTCGTGTACCAGCGAGTAGGCGTGGATCATCTCCACGGCACAGGCCACGCGTGCCACGTTGGCCGCGTCGGCGCCGGTGAGCTCGCCGGCGGCAAACGCCAGCAGCGGGCGCACACGCTTGCCGCCTTGCAGCGTGCTGTAGCGCATGGCGTCGTGCAGCACCTGGGGTGCGCGCTCGGCGGAAGGCAGCAGTGCTTCCAGCGTGCTTTCCACGGTTTGCTGGGTGTGGGTCATCCAGCCGGTAAAGGGGTTATTGGCCATCGGTGAGGTCCAGCGGCTTGAGTTCGTCGTTTTCCAGCACGCGCAGCTGTTGTTCGGCGTCTGCCAGTTTGCCCTGGCAGAACTTGATCAGTTCGATGCCCTGCTTGTACGAGGTCAGGGCGGTATCCAGCGGCAGGTCGCCGCCTTCCATTGCCTGGATGATGTCTTCCAGCTGCGCCAGCGCGCTTTCGAAGCTGGCCTGGGCTTTGGCGGTTTTGGCCACGGCGCTTGTCCTTCTGCATCGATAAGGTTGGCCGCCATTGTAGGGGTTTTCCGCTTCGCAACAAAGCGGCAACCTGCATGACATGCACGCGATACGGCCGGCCCAAAGCAAAACCCCCGCCGGGGCGGGGGCTCGGGCTTAGCCGGCTTTCTTGGGGAACATCAGCGAAGCGATGACCGAGGCGGTAATCACGCTGAACACCACGCCCAGCGAGACCGCTACCGGGATGTGGTACACCTTGAGCAGCAACAGCTTCATGCCGATGAAAGACAGCACGATGGCCAGGCCGTAGCGCAGCAGGTGGAAGCGGTCGGCCACGTCGGCCAGCAGGAAGAACATCGCCCGCAGGCCCAGGATGGCAAAGATGTTGGACGTCAGCACGATGAACGGGTCCATGGTGACGGCGAAGATGGCCGGGATGCTATCTACAGCAAACACCACGTCCGACAGCTCGACGAACACCAGTACCACAAACATCGGGGTAGCGTAGCGCAGGCCGTTTTTCACCACGAAGAAGGCTTCACCGTGGTACTCGTCGGTCATGCGCAGGTGCTTGCGCAGGAACTTCAGCAGGCCGTTGTTGGCCAGGTCCTGCTCTTCGTCCTTTTCCGGCAGCATCATCTTCAGGCCGGTAAACAGCAGGAAGGCGCCGAACACGTACAGGATCCAGTCGAACTCTTTTACCAGCGCCGCGCCCAGGAACACCATGATGGTACGCAGGATGATGGCACCGAATACGCCGTACAGCAGCACGCGCCGTTGGTATTCCGCCGGCACCTTGAAGAAGGCAAAAATCATCAGGAACACGAAGATGTTGTCTACCGCCAGCGATTTTTCAATCACGTAGCCGGTAAAGAACTCCAGTGCTTTCTGGTTGGCAACGGCTTCGCCGTAGGCCGGGTCGGTGGCCAGGTACCACCACAGCCAGCCGCCGAAGGCACACGCCACGGCAACCCAGATGGCCGACCAAGTGGCGGCCTCCTTGATGGAGACTTTGTGCGAACCGCTCTGCTTGAGCGCCACCATATCGATGACGATCATGATCAGCACGGCCACGAAGAACACCGTGTAGAAGAAAGGCGATCCGATCGAGGGGAGGGCCTGTTCCATTATTGTGAATACTCCTTGAATGAAGGCAGTGTAAGAGATTTGTTATTATTCGCCGGTTTTGTTAATCGAAGTGTACTATCCGGCAGCGATGTACATATTGTTACACATGTCGCGTTTTGACTCGATACCCCCTTGGCAGGTTCATAAATGGTTCAAAAAAACATCCTCATCACCGGCTGCTCCAGCGGCATAGGCCTGGACGTAGCGCGTGGCCTGCAGCAGCAAGGCTGGCGCGTGTTTGCTACCGCCCGCCAAGCCGGCGACGTGGCGCGCCTGCAGGCGGATGGCTTTGCCGATGCCCTGCAGCTGGACGTAGATGATAGCGTCAGTATCCGCCACGCACTGGACGAGGTATTGCGCCGCAGTGGTGGCAAGCTGGAGGCATTGTTCAACAATGCAGGCTACGGCCAGCCCGGCGCGGTAGAAGATATCTCGCGCCCTGCCATGCGCGCACAGTTTGAAACCAACTTGTTTGGCGCCTGGGAACTCACCAACGCCGTATTGCCGGTGATGCGGCGCCAGGGCGGTGGCCGCATCCTGTTCAACAGCTCGGTACTGGGTTTTGCTGCCATGAAATACCGTGGCGCCTACAACGCCAGCAAGTACGCGATGGAAGGCCTGTGCGACACGTTGCGGCTGGAGCTGGCTGGCACCGGTATCCATGTCAGCCTGATCGAGCCGGGCCCGATCGAAAGCCGTTTCCGCCCCAATGCGCTGCAAAAGTTTCTGGCCAATGTGGACATTGACGCCAGCGCCCACCGCGACAGCTACCAGAAGCAGCTGGCACGGCTGAAGAAAGAAGGCCACGCCGCGCCTTTTACGCTGCCGGGTACGGCGGTGTTGGCGGTAGTGGAAAAAGCACTGGCTTCGCCGCGGCCGGCGGCACGCTATCGTGTTACCACGCCTACCCACGTGTTCTGGTACCTCAAACGCTTGTTACCCACGCGCTGGCTGGACTGGGTATTGAACAAGGCGGCTTGAAGCCGGACGCTGCGTGCCCATCAAAAAGCCCGCAGCATGCGGGCTTGGTCTGGCAAAAGTAGACGCCGATCATTCTGGTGCCTGAATGGGCCGGCTTGGCCTGGCCCTGTAGTGCCTTGTGCTGTGCTTGTTTTGGCTAAAAGGCAAGGCTGCGTTAGCGGGTACTGGTTTTAGTCTATGCACACCCGGTTGCGGCCTTGCTGCTTGGCTTTGTACAGGCGATCGTCAGCCAGTTTCAGTAGCGTACCAATGTCCTGCGGCCCGGCGGCGGCACCAATGCTCAGGGTAAAGCGCAATTCGCCTCTGGCTGTGGGGTAGGCCATCTGCGCTACTTGTTCGCGGAAGGCTTCCAGCTCTGCCAGCATGTCGCGTTCGTGTCCGGCTTGCAGCATGATGACGAACTCTTCGCCGCCAAAGCGCGCGATATGCTTACCCATGAAGCGGCCGTACAGCAGATCGGCCAGCAGTTTCAACGCCAGGTCGCCCATGTCGTGGCCAAACTGGTCGTTGATGGCCTTGAAGTGGTCGATGTCTACCATGGCCACGCCAAACGGCCGCGTTTGTTTCAGCACGTTTTCGAAGAAGAAGCGGCGGTTGGGCAGGCCGGTCAGCGGGTCTTCATGCGCGGCGCGCGACAGGGCGCGCAGGTTTTCCACGAACTCGATGTTGCGGGTAACGCGGCAGAAAAACTCCTCGTGGTTGAAGGGCTTGTTCAGGTAGTCGTCGGCCCCGGCTTTGATGAAGCGGGCGGTCATGGCCGGGTCCTGGCTGCCGGAAACACCGATGATGGCCAGTTCGTCATTGCTGCGAAAGCGGCGGATTTCGCTCACCATCACCACGCCACTCTTGCCGGGCATGTCGTGGTCGGACAGCACCAGGCGGATACTGGGGTCGTCGCGCAGCATGCGCAGCGCGGTATCGGCCTCCGACGCCTCCAGCACTTCGTAGCGATGGCGCTGCAGCAACTGGCGCAGATAGCTGCGGATGGTAGAGGAGTCATCCACTACCAGCACGCGGATGCCGGGGTTGGCCTGGATGCGGCGCACCATCTTGATGGTGTACTCGAAGGCAGCCGGCGTGTCTTTGGGTACGTAGTCCACTACCGGTTGCAGCAGTACCTTCTCCCGCGTTTCCATATCGCTGCGTGCAGTCAGCACAATGGTGGGGATCTTGTGCTGCAGTACCAGCGGCAATGCCTCGCCGTCTGCTGCGTCGGGCAGGCTATAGTCCAGCACGCAGGCCATGAAATCGGTACTTTGCTGCAAAATGGCAGCGACTTCCTGCTTGGTGGTAGCGCACACCACGCCGAACCCGTCATTTTCGATGATGCGCTGCATGGTGCGCAGGACGGCGGTGTTGTCTTCCACCAGTAAAATGGTATTGCTCATGCTAGTTCTGCCAGCTCCGTTACCCTGTGTGGCGGGCATGCTTTGTTTGGGTGGTTGTGCATATATACACGGCTTTGGCGACTGTTGCCGCATCCATTACTGCTTCTGAAACTGCTCGATAGAGTCAGGCAGGACGCAGTGCAGCAGATCGGTTTATAATTTCAGCCATTTTTGCCTCACTCAGACCGAATTCACACCATGACCATGGAACTTGCCAAAAGCTACGAGCCGGGCGACATCGAACGTCGCTGGTACGATCAATGGGAACAGTCCGGCTACTTCAAGCCGCATATGGACACCACCAAGCCGTCCTTTGCCATCCAGCTGCCGCCGCCCAACGTCACCGGTACGCTGCACATGGGCCACGCCTTCAACCAGACCATCATGGATGGCCTGACCCGCTACTACCGCATGAAAGGCGACAACACGGTGTGGATTCCGGGTACCGACCACGCCGGTATCGCCACCCAGATCGTGGTAGAGCGCCAGCTGGCCGAGCAGGGCATCAGCCGCTTCGACCTGGGCCGCGACGCCTTTACCGCCAAGGTATGGGAATGGAAAGAAAAATCCGGCGGCACCATTACCAGCCAGATGCGCCGCGTCGGCTGCTCGGTAGACTGGACCCGTGAATACTTCACCATGGACGACGTGCGCGCCGACGTGGTGACCGAAGTTTTCGTGCGCCTGTACGAGCAAGGCCTGATCTACCGTGGCAAGCGCCTGTCCAACTGGGACGCCAAGCTGGGCACCGCCATCTCCGACCTCGAAGTAGTTTCCGAGGAAGAAGACGGCCACATGTGGCACATCAAATACCCGGTAGTGGGTAGCGACGAGTTCATCACCGTGGCCACCACCCGTCCGGAAACGCTGCTCGGCGACGTGGCCGTGGCGGTAAACCCCACCGACGAACGCTTTGCCCACCTGGTAGGCAAACTGGTCGAGCTGCCGCTTACCGGCCGCCAGATTCCGGTGATTGCCGACGAGTACGTCGATAAAGAATTCGGCACCGGCTTCGTCAAGATCACCCCGGCCCACGACTTCAACGACTACGAAGTCGGCAAGCGCCACAGCACCCAGCTGATCAACGTGATGAGCCTGGACGCCACCATCCTGGCCAAAGCGCAAGTATTCGGCTTTGACGGCAGCGCCCAGGGCAGCATCGAGCTGCCGGCCGCTTACGCCGGCCTCTCCACCGCCGACGCGCGCAAGGCCATGCTGAAAGACCTGGAAGCCCAGGGCCTGCTGCTGGAAACCAAACCGCACAAACTGATGGTGCCGCGCGGCGACCGTACCGGTACCGTGATCGAGCCGCTGCTCACCGACCAATGGTTCGTGGCCATGAGCAAAGTGGGTGACGGCGACGCCACCGGCCAATCCATCGCCCAGAAAGCCATCGACGCCGTGGCCAGCGGCGAAGTGCGCTTCATCCCGGAAAACTGGGTCAACACCTACAACCAGTGGATGAACAACATCCAGGACTGGTGTATCAGCCGCCAGCTGTGGTGGGGCCACCAGATTCCGGCCTGGTACGACGAAGACGGCAACATCTACGTTGGCCGCACCGAAGCCGAAGCCCAGGCCAAAGCCCCGGGCAAGACCCTGCGCCGCGAACAGGACGTACTGGACACCTGGTTCAGCTCCGCGCTGGTGCCGTTCTCCACCTTGGGTTGGCCGCAAGACACACCAGACCTGAAGGCTTTTGTTACCAGCAACGTGCTGGTGACCGGCTACGAAATCATCTTCTTCTGGGTTGCCCGAATGATCATGATGACCAAGCACTTCACCGGCAAGGTGCCGTTCCGTGACGTTTACATCCACGGCATGGTGCGCGACCACGAAGGCAAGAAGATGTCGAAGTCGGAAGGCAACGTCATCGACCCGGTCGACCTGATCGACGGCATCGCGCTGGGCCCGCTGGTAGAAAAACGTACCACCGGCCTGCGCCGCCCGGAAAAAGCCCCGGCCATCGCCAAAGCCACCGAAAAGCTGTTCCCGGACGGCATTCCCGCCTACGGTACCGACGCGCTGCGCTTCACCATGGCCAGCTACGCCACGCTGGGCCGCTCGGTGAACTTCGACTTCAAACGCGCCGAAGGCTACCGCAACTTCTGCAACAAGCTGTGGAACGCCACCCGCTTCGTGATGATGAACGTGGAAGGCAAAGACTGCGGCCAGGACGAAACCCTGCCGCTGGAATACAGCTTTGTCGACCAGTGGATCATCGGCCGCCTGCAGCAAGCCGAAGCCGACGTCACCAACGCGCTGGAAACCTACCGCTTCGACCTGGCCGCCCAGGTGATCTACGAATTCATCTGGAACGAGTACTGCGACTGGTACGTCGAGCTGGCCAAGGTACAGCTGCAAAACGGTAACGAAGCGCAGCAGCGTGCCACCCGCCGCACCATCGTGCGCGTGCTGGAAGTGGCGCTGCGCCTCACCCACCCGCTGATGCCGTTCATCACCGAAGAACTGTGGCAAACCGTGGCCCCGCTGGCCAACGCCAAGCACACCGACAGCATCATGCTGGCGCAGTGGCCTGTTGCCGTGCCGGAGAAGATCAATGCCGCCGCCAACGCGCGCATGGATGCCTTCAAGGACATGGTGAACGCCGTGCGCAACCTGCGCGGCGAAATGGGCATCGGCCCGGCGGTAAAAGCGCCGCTGTTCATCGAAACCGCCGACGCCTCGGTGGCCGACTTTGTGCCCTACCTGAAGCTGCTGGCCCGCCTGACCGAAGGCAGCATCGTGGCCGCACTGCCGGCCGACGACGCCCCGGTGGCCATGTCCGGCGACGCCCGCCTGATGCTGAAGGTGGAAGTGGACAAAGCCGCCGAAACCGCCCGCCTTACCAAAGAGCAGGGCAAGGTGGAAGCGGAGCTGGCCAAGCTCACCGCCAAACTGGAGAAACCGGGCTACATCGATAAAGCCCCGGCGCACCTGGTAGAGCGCGACAAGGCGCAGCTGGCCGAGCTGAATGACAAGCTGGACAAGATCAAGGTGCAGCTCGCCAAGTTGGCTTGATAACGCATTGTCATCCGTGATAAAACCCCTGTCATCGATGGTGACGGGGGTTTTTAATGAGTGAAATTAAAGAAATTCTGCCTTTTTTTCAGTATTTGATAAATGGGTTTGTTGCTGCATGGATATTTCATGGGCTAACTTCTTACAAAATAGACTCTCCTTTTGAGAGAATTGTCCATGCTCTTATTTTGACATCGGTTGTTTCGTTTTTTGTCTTTTGCCTAAAATCTGTATTTTTTTGGATTGGTGACGAAGTCTACTCCTTTGGGTTGTGGAATAATTCGGCAAACTCTAGTTTCAATTTTTTGATTGCTGTTTTTTCTGGTTTGTTTCTTTCGTATTCGGCAAATAATGATTTGATGCATACTTTTCTAAGGAGAATAAACATAACCAGAGAGACATCTTTCCCGTCGGAGTGGTATGGATCTTTTGCGGATCAAGATGTTGAAGCCTATGTTATATTGCATTTAGATGATGGGCGTAGGGTGATGGGGTATCCTAGAGAGTGGCCATCGCAAGCAAAATCAGGGCATTTTGTTTTGAACGATATTTCATGGTTGGGTGATGGCGAGCAAATGGTTCTGTCACAAGTGGATAAATTTCTTGTGCCCGTCGAGAAAGTTGTTTATGTCGAGTTTTTGAAGTATGAGGTGTAATCATGAGTAGAAAGTTACCTAGTCCTCCTCCTCCAACTATGGCGCAGGATGGGGTTTCTAAAGGTTTTTCAAAGAACCCTATGCCTAATCCCAATTTGAAGAGGCCAAATCCTACTCCCCCTCCGCCTCCGGTAAAAAAATAGCCCGTAGGTTGGGCTGAATGAAATGAAGCCCAACGTTTACCGCGCCTCGCAGGGTTGGCCGCATGCCGTCACGGTATCGCTGCCAACCTTTTTGTTTTGCGTGCCGCTGCGCAGCGCGATTGCCTGCCGCTTTCCTCACGGCGGCGGGTTTGTAGTGCGTAGCCCGGATAAGCCAACGGCGCATCCGGGGTTGGTTATTATCTGGTACGCGGTGGTTGGAAGTATTCCCCGGATGCGGCTGCGCCTTATCTGGGCTACGCTCCGAATCCCCACGGTTGCCACGCCCCGCAAGGTTGGCCACATGCCTTTATGGTATTGCGGTCAACCTTTTTGTTTGGTGTGCCGCTACGCGGCGTGGTTTTCTGCCGCTTTCCGCGCGGCGGCGGGGTACTTTCTTTTGCGTCGCCAAAAGAAAGTACCCAAAGAAAAGGCGACCCGGGGCTGCTCGAAACCCCGTGCCAAACGGCCCGCCCCAGGCGCCGCCGAACTCGCCCCTTGCTAACGGCGCGGGGCTCAAACAAATCGGCGTCTTAAAACCTGGGGCAAACCGTTTTGCCCGGCTCGCGCCAACGGGATGGGGCGGCGCCGGTGCGGTAGTGGTTTGACGTAGGGTGGGCAAAAACCGGAGGTTGTGCCCACCACGTAAATGAAGCCCAACGTTACGTTCACCGCGCCCTGTGCGGTTGGCCGCAAACATTTACGTTATTGCAGCCAACTTTGTGCTGCGACCCATGCCCCCTTGGGGAGCGCCGGTAAAAAGTCTGCCGCAAGGTTTTAAGCGGCCGATTTGTTTGAGCCCGGAGCCGTTAGCGTAGGGCGAGTTCGGCAGCGCCTTGCGGTGGGCTTTTTGCCGGGGTTTCGCGGACCACGGGGGCGAGGGGGGATGAAAGGGGGCGGCGACCCGCCCCCTTCCTGCCTGCCGGGCGGAACCGGCTGTAATCATCATCCGCGCAGCGGATTCAAGACCTGTCATGTGATTGCACGACAAAATGAAAGGTTGGCCGCATGCTGTCACGATATTGCGGCCAAACTTTTTGTTTTGTGTGCCGTTGCGCGGCGTGATTGCCTGCCGCTTTCCTCACGGCGGCGGGTTTGTAGTGCGTAGCCCGAACAATCCAACGGCGCATCCGGGGTTGGTGGTGATCTGGAACGAGGTTGCTTGATGTATTCCCCGGATGCGGCTGCGCCTTATCCGGGCTACGGTCCGAATCTCCACATTTGCTGCACCCCGCAAGGTTGGCCGCGTGCCATAACGCGGTTGCGGCCAACCTGGTATCACTCGCCACGCCCCTTGTCGTTTGTCGGGTGGAGCCTGTTGTCATCATGGTTGGCTTGCTACGTTTGCGGCAGGCAGGTGTTGCCTGCTGTACTTTGTGACGTGTTGTTTTGTCGCTTGCCCGGTGGTGATGTAATGAGGCATGCGGAATTTCGATATGATATCGATAGATGCCATTCGGGATGAACCATGCTCAAGCCTGTGTTTTTGCTGTTGCTGCTGCTGTTGCCGTTGGCACACGGGCAGGCCTTGCGCATTGCTACCGGCGAGCTGCCACCTTACGCTACGCAGGAGCGGCCGGATCAGGGGGTGGCGCTGCAGATTGTGCGGCGTGCTTTTGCGTTGGCGGGCCATACGGTGGAATACCATTTCATGCCCTGGACGCGGGCACTGGAGGAAACGGCCAATGCCCGCTGGGACGCTACCGCTTATTGGGGCTATAACCCGGCGCGTAATAGCCGCTTTCTGAGCAGTGATACCGTGCTGACCGAACAGTGGGTGTTTGTGCATCGCCGCGATATGCCTTTCGACTGGAAAGCGTTGTCCGACTTGCAGCCGTACCGCCTGGCCATTATCGCCAATTACACCTACACCCCCGAGATGTGGCGCTTGTTGCAGCAGGGCAAGCTGCAAAGCGATGCAACGCCAGATGATTTGCTGGCGCTGCGCAAGTTGCTGGCACGCCGGGTAGACGTGGTGCCGATCGAGCGCAATGTGGCTTGCTACTTGCTATCCAGGCATTTTGCGTTGGCGCAGGCCGAAAAACTGCACGCCCATCCGCGCAGGCTTACCGATCAGTTCACCACCCATTTGCTGTTGCCGCTGTCACGGCCGGGCAGTGCCGGTTTGCTGGCTGATTTTAATCGCGGCTTGCAGCAGCTTAAAGCTAGCGGTGAGCATGCGCGGTTGCTGAGAGGGGTGAGCTGCCCCAGTGGCTGGTAGCTGCCTGCCAACCGGTAGCCGCTGCTGTGTCATGGCCCACTGTGCAGTCTGTGCCGTGTGCCGGCCTGATGTGCCATGGCTAGGCCGGCGTTCGCGGCGACAAGCCGTGTTGTTGCCGCTGCCATGATTTTCTGCTGCGGGTGGCGCTGTGTCATGGCCAGGCAGTTCGTTAAAAGCAGTGCCAGCAGCTGCCTATACTGCCCTTTCTATCAACCAGGGGGGGGCAATCATGGGAAAAAACAGGCTGGAAGCCTTTAGCGATGGGGTGTTGGCCATCATCATTACCATCATGGTGCTGGAGCTGAAAGTGCCGCACAGCATTGAGTGGGCGGCATTGCTGAAGCTGTGGCCGGTGTTTGTCAGCTATTTGCTCAGTTTTATCTACGTGGGTATTTACTGGAACAATCATCACCATATGCTGCACGCCAGCCGTCAGGTTAGCGGTGTGGTGCTGTGGGCCAATCTGCACTTGTTGTTCTGGCTGTCGCTGATACCGTTTGCCAGTGGCTGGATGGGCGAGAACCACTTTGCCCCACTTACTACTGCCCTGTACGGTTTTGTCTTGCTGATGTCGGCGCTGGCTTACTGGCTGCTGGAGTGGGCGTTGTCTCGGGTGCCGCAAAATGCGTTGCTGTCGCAAGCCCTGGGGCGTGACGTCAAGGGCAAGCTGTCGCTGGTGTTGTACTTGCTGGGCATTCTGGTGGCCATGCAGTTGCCGGCGTTGGCGTGGGGTATTTACGCCGCCGTGGCGCTGATGTGGCTAGTGCCGGACCGTCGTATCGAACGGCAGTTACGCGACGCTTGATGCCCAGTCATCGGGCATAATGAGCGTGCCGGTGTGCCGTGGCGTGCCGGCTTGCTTGCCGCCCTTGCTGCGGCCAACCTTACGGAGATACCCATGTTCGGCAAACTGGCATCGGATGCACTGGGCCTGAGCGATATCGGCCGCGTCATCGCCCCGCAGGACTACCACAAGGTAGAAAGCGACGACTTCATCATGCACGAGAAGGGCGAAAAGATTTTCTTCCTGATCAAGAGCAAGACCGACGAGTACTGCTTTACCAACCTGGCCTTGCTGCATCTGGATGGTGATAGCGCTATCAGCAAGAAGCGGCTGCTCAAACGCTACGATTACTACCAGTACGATATCGAGGACGTACAGCTGGAGACGGCAGGCACCATCGATCTGGATGTTGAATTGAAGTTCATGCTGGGTGGCCATGGGTTTTCCATTGATGTGCACAAGGAGCACATCGAGCCGCTGAAGGACATCTACAAAGCACTGATCGAAATCAGCCAGCTGATGGGCGACGAGCACCGCCGTTATCAGGAGGTAAACCAGAGCCTGGACCGCGTGGTGAGCTCGCTGGCGCGCCACAGTGGTGACCATGGCGACCTGGCCAGCCAGGCGCAGGCACTCTATGGTTTTTACCACGCTACACTGGCGCAGGCTGGCAGTGCCGCGCATCGCAAGGACTACGCCGAAGTTTTCGAGCGCTTCATCCATCACTGACCGTGTGTTGATAGCAGGCAGGTCGCCGGCAAGGGGCCTGCGCGCGGGGTAACAAAGCCTGTTTGCCATGCAAGCAGGCTTTGTTTTGTAAGCGGGAATGCTGCGGATGAGGGCCTGAGCGGCGCGGTCTGGCTGGGCCGCTTGCCTGACACGCTACCCGGTAAAAAGGCTGGCGGCGTTTTATACTGTCGGTCTGGTTCAAACGTTTAACACGATGTTGCCCGGCACCTGACCGTAAGGCCGGGAAGGCTGCCCGCCCTACGCCGGTGCGGTGGTCAAGTCTATGGAAGCACAATGGAAATAAGCCGAAAACAGCGCCGGATTACTTGGCTGATTGCCGTCATCCTGCTGGCTGGCACTGCCGTTAATCTACTGATCAACTACGCTTCCAGCCGCGACAAGGTGCGGCAAGACATTATCGAGCAAGGTTTGCCGCTTACCGGCGACAATATCTATTCCGAAATCAGCAAGGATGTGGCACGGCCCATTCTGGTGTCGTCGCTGATGGCGCACGATACCTTCTTGCGCGACTGGATGATGGCCGGTGAGCAGCCGGTAACGCCGATTGCCCGCTACCTGGGCGAAATCCGCCATCGCTATCACACGTCTTCCAGTTTTGCGGTGTCGCGTGCCACGCTCAACTACTACTCACCGGCAGGTATTGCCCGTCAGGTCAACCCGGAGCAGGCAATGGACCGCTGGTTTGACGACGTGCTGAATTCGCCGCATGAGTATGTGCTGAACATCGATCATGACCAGCAAAACGGCAACAAGCTGACTGCTTTCGTCAATCACAAGGCCTACGATTACAAGCAGCGCGTGATTGCCATTGTCGGCGTGGGGCTGACCATTGAAGGCGTACGCCAAAAAATCGATCACTACGAGTCGCGTTTCGAGCGAGCTATTTCTTTGGTCAATGCCAAGGGCCAGATCATTTTGCATGGCAAGCGCAGCAAGGGGGGCACGCTACAGGATGACCCGGCACTGGCACCCATTGCCGGGCAGATCCTGCGCAATGCGGGCCAGCCGCAGATTTTCTTTGTACAGCGCCAGAATCATCACAGCATCCTGAGCGTACGCTACCTTAGCGACCTGGGGTGGTACCTGCTGGTAGAGCAGGATGAAACCGCCGAACTGTACAAGGCGCGCCAGGCCATGATGCAAAGCCTGCTGGTCAGCGGTCTGATGGCCATGGCCATCATTGGTTTGGTGTTGCTGATCAACCATCGTGGCAACCGCGATCTGGCGCGCCTGGCTACTACCGACCAATTGACTGCCTGTGCCAACCGCCATGCTTTCCAGGAGGCCTGGGCGCGACAGACGCGCTCGGCCCGGCAGCGCAACAATACGCTAGCGTTGGTGATGCTGGATATTGACCACTTCAAGCAGATAAATGATCAGCTAGGGCACCTCGCCGGCGATGCCGTACTGGTGGCGGTGGCCAGCCTGTTGCGGCAGCAGGCGCGGCCCAGCGACTATCTGGTGCGCTGGGGGGGCGAAGAGTTTGTCATCCTGGTAAACGGGGCCGAACGCGAGGCGCTGGGCCGTCACCTGGAGGCCTTGCGACAGCAAATTGCCGCCATGCCCTTGCCGGTGGCCAAGCAGCACGTACGGGTGACGGTCAGCATGGGGGTCGCGATGTTTCAAGCGGGCCTGGGGCTGGACGCGGTGGCCGCCCGGGCGGATGCAGCGCTCTATCAGGCCAAGCTGAACGGGCGCAATAACGTGGTATTCCATGCCGATGCCAGCAGCGATACCAACGAGACGCTGGCCTGACGCTATGCTGGCAAACTATCATCAGCCATGACTGACGCGGAGTGTGATTGACATGTTTCGATACCTTGCCACGGCAGCTTGCGTGCTGGCGGCCAACCTTGCCTGGGGGGCAGACACGGCCCCGCCAGGCGAGCGTGCTGTGCGCGAGATGCGCTACATCGCCAGCCAGTTTGCCGGCCGTCTGGCAGGTTCTGACCGCGATTTTGCCGCGTCGGAGTACCTGTATCTGCAACTGGCTAGCCTGGGCTACCACGCCACGTTCCAGCCATTCGATACCGAATACCAATACGTATTTGCCAATAACGTGCGCCAGAAGCGGCTGTTGTCCAGCCGAAACGTGGTAGCGGTCAAACCCGGTCGCAGCGGCAAGGTGATCGTGGTGGGTGCCCACCTTGATACTGCGACCACGCAGCGCGAAATCCACGAAGGTGTGTTTGGCGGGCCAGAGCTGCAAGGCCTGGACGATAACGCCTCCGGTCTGGGGGTGCTGCTGGAGCTGGCGCGCAGCGTGGCCGAGCTGCCTGCCGAGCATACGCTGGTGTTTATCGGTTTCGGTGCCGAAGAGCTGGGTCGCAAGGGCTCGCAAGCTTATCTGGCCAGCCTGACGCCGGCACAGCGCGCCAATATCCTGTTGATGATCAATCTGGACAGCCTGCTCACCGGCGATCAGCTTTATTTTACTGCTGGCAAGCAGACCACGGCGGCCAACCCTGCTGCCGGTGCCGCCCGCGACCGGGCACTGGCGCTGGCGACAAGCCTGGGCATTGCCGCCGCTACCAACCCGGGGCGCCACCCCGACTACCCGGCCGGTACCGGCTGCTGTTCCGATCAGGAAACCTTCGACCAGGCTGGTATTCCGGTGCTGGCACTGGAAGCTACCAGCTGGACGCTGGGGCAGGGGGATGGCTATACCCAGACCAGCCTGCCCGGCATACCCGGCGGCAGTGCCTGGCACCGGCCCGATATCGATAACCTGACGAAGTTGCCGGCCCTGCTGCCACCAGGCCGCATCGAACAGCGTGCTCGCGACAGCGTCAAGGTGCTGATGTCGCTGCTACGCGAACTGGCTGGCGTGGCAGCCCCCTGATACGGAGCCACACTGTGCGCCTGCTGATACTGTTCCTTGCGTTCTGCCCTGTGCTGCTGTCTGCACAGCAGCCCGCTGCTGACCCCGCGCCGCTGCCACGCCACTGTGAGGTGCAGTTCGATAACGGGCGTCAATTGGCCGCAGTGCCCTTGGCCGACAGTGAGGCCTTGCGTATGCACGGTCTGTCCAAACGGCACGACGTCTCGTCCGGCATGTGGTTTGCCTTCGAGCAGCCGCAACTGCTGCGCTTCTGGATGCGTGATACCTGGCAGCCGCTGTCGATTGGCTTTATTGATGAGCAGGGCGAGGTGTTCCAGATCGTGGACATGACGCCGATGTCGCTGGACGTGCACCAGTCGTCACGCCCAGGCGTGGCAGCGCTGGAGCTGCCGCAAGGCGGCTTTGCCACACTGGGGGTGACGCCCGGTATGCGCGTGGCCTTAACACACTGTTCGCCATAAGCCCACTGGGCGACGGAATTTTGCTTTGTCGGGCCGGTCCGAATCGCTTGCTGTCATGTCAGAACGATCATCCACCAGGGAGTCCACCATGCAATCAAAGCCAGCCGCACCGGCTGTCAGCCAGGACATCATCCAGCTGTACGATGAATACACCCACGCACCGCTATCGCGGCGCGATTTTTTCCAGCGCCTGACGCGGCTGGCCGGTGGCACCGCTGCCGCCTACGCCATTCTGCCGCTGCTGGAAAACAACTATGCCCAAGCGCAGCAGGTGGCCGCCGGCGACAGCCGCCTGCAAGCCGCCGACACCGTGTTCGGCCGCCTTGGCGACGCCAGCCTCAACGGCTACCGCGTACAGCCTGCCCATGCTGACGTGCGCCAGCTACCGGCAGTGATCGTCATTCACGAGAATCGCGGCCTCAACCCGCACATCCGCGACGTGGCTCGCCGCCTGGCGCTGGAGGGCTTTGTGGTGCTGGCGCCGGATTATCTGTCTACCAAGGGTGGTACGCCGGCGGACGAAGACAAGGCGCGCGAGATGTTCGGCAGCCTGGACGCGGCGCTGTCGCGCGATGTGTCGCTGGCGGCGCTGGCCTATCTGCAGGCGCAGGGCAACGGCAAAGTGGGCGCGGTGGGCTTCTGCTGGGGCGGCGGCCAGGTGGGGCAGCTGGCGGTGCATGCGCCGGCGCTGGGGGCCGGGGTGGTGTACTACGGTTCACAGCCTGCCGCTGCCGACGTGCCGCGCATCAAGGCACCGCTGCTGCTGCATTATGCCGCGCTGGACGAGCGCATCAATGCCGGCATTCCGGCGTTCGAGGACGCACTGAAAGCAGCCGGTACCCGCTACACGCTGCAGCTGTACCCGGGCGTCAACCACGCGTTCAACAACGATACCAACGCCGCCCGTTACGACAAGGCCGCCGCCGAGCTGGCCTGGGGCCGTACCGTGGCCTTCTTGCGCCAGCAGCTGGCGTAAGGCGTTGTTGCTAGCGTCTAACAGCAAGGCCGCTGCAACGCAGCGGCCTTGCTGTTTTGCCTGCGGCCAACGTCCGGGCAGACAAAAGCCCCCGCTCTGGCATAATGCCAGTCAGTTAAGACTTGCGACTGCAAATCCAGTAAAAGGGAACATGTTCATCATGTTCCCTTTTTTGCTGTATGAGCCTGCTACAACACGCATTAAATGACACGCTGCCACACAC
>NZ_JBKBHK010000020.1:0-38994 GCF_046297735.1 Vogesella sp. | reverse complement strand
TGTGTGGCAGCGTGTCATTTAATGCGTGTTGTAGCAGGCTCATACAGCAAAAAAGGGAACATGATGAACATGTTCCCTTTTACTGGATTTGCAGTCGCAAGTCTTAACTGACTGGCATTACCGGCAGGGCCGGGGTTCGGTGGGGTGTAGCAAGGGCGATCAGGCAGACAGTGCGTCGCGTACGCCGAAGACGTACAGTGCCAGGCAGGTAATCAAGCCGGCCATGATCAGGTAGTACAGCGTGGGCAGGATGGTGCGGCGCAGCGTGGCGCCTTCGCGGCCCAGCAGGCCAACCGTGGCCGATGCCGCCACCACGTTATGGATGGCTACCATATTGCCAGCTGCGGCGCCTACCGCCTGCACGGCCACAATCATCGAACTGGTGATGGCCAGGTTCTCGGCTACGCCAAACTGGAACTGCGCCAGCATCATGTTGCTTACCGTGTTGGAGCCAGCAATGAACGCCCCCATGGCGCCTACGGTAGGAGCAAAGAAAGCGTAGGCGGTGCCGAAGGTATCGGCAACATACTGTGCCATGGCAATCGGCATCGATTTCAGGCCGGACAGGTTCGCGCCGGAGTTGATCATGATGCGCACCATCGGCACGGTAAACATCAGCACGAAGCCGGCGCCGAACAGTACCTTGCCCGACTCACCAATGGCAGCGCGCATTTCGGTCCACTTCATGCGGTGCAGGAAGAAGGTGGCAATCACTACCATTACCAGAATGCCGCCCGGCAGGTATAGCGGGTCGATGACAGCGGTAATGCCTTTTTCACCCAGCAGATCGCCGCTCTTGTAGGCCACGGCCTTCAGTGCACTTTTAACGGTATCGTTAGTGCGGCTGAGGATCAGCAAGGCAGCAACCAGCAGGTAAGGCACCCAGGCGCGGCTAACCGACAGCGGGGCTTTGTTGCCGATGCTTTCCAGCTTGATTTCTATCGAGCCCAGCCATTCTTCGGGCCAGTCCTTGGCAGGGGCAAAGTCCCAGTTTTGCTTGGGCATCAGGAAGCCGGCCTTGGCAGCAGCGACCACAATCACCAGGCCAACCAGGCTGCCGATGATGGACGGAAACTCGGGGCCCAGCAGCATGCCGGTGAGGGCGTACGGCACAGTAAAAGCTACGCCGGCCAGGATGGCAAACGGGGCTACCGCCAGACCTTCGCGCCACGAACGGTTACGGCCGAAGAAGCGGGTCAGCATCATCACCATGAACAGCGGCATCAGGGTGCCGATGATGGCATGGGTAATCGCAACCTGGCTGGTAATCTGCGCCAGGTAGGCCTGCCAGCTGCTGCCATTGGCTTGCAGCTGGGCGCCGATGGTGGCGGTATCCAGGCCGGTATTGAGGCCAACCAGGATCGGGGTGCCCACCGCGCCGAACGACACCGGCGTGGATTGCACCATCATGCCCAGCAGTACTGCCGCCAGTGCCGGAAAGCCCATGGCTACCAGCAGCGGGGCGGCAATGGCCGCCGGGGTGCCGAAGCCGGAAGCGCCTTCGATGAAGCAGCCGAACAGCCAGGCAATGATCAGTGCCTGGATGCGACGGTCGGGCGTGATGTTGGCAAAGCCTTCACGAATGGCAAGGATGCCGCCGGAGTGCTTCAGCGTGTTCAGCAGCAAGATGGCGCCAAAGATGATCCACAGCACCGACAAGGTAATCAGGCCGCCTTGCAGGGTAGAGGCCAGCACGCGGTTCAGGCTCATCTCCCAGCCCAGGATGGCAATCAGCGCGGTGGCGATAAAGACGACAGGCATGGCCCGCTTGGCTGGCCAGTTCAGGCCGACCAGCAGGATGGCCGACAGCAAGATGGGCATAAATGCCAGGAAAGCCTGCATTCCCAAACTCATGTTCAGATACTCCGGGGTGTGTTGTTGTGCCGTCAGCAGGTGACGGTGCTTGTGTGCCCGGATTCTAAAAACAGGTTTCTGGCTTGTCTGTTGGGGCTGCCCCTTGCGGGAAAACCCTTGCGTGATAACCCTTGTAGCGGTTTTTGACTGTGATGGCGGCTGTCTGCGGCGGAAGGCTGGAGAGGGAACCGGCAGCAGCGGCGGCAGTGCCGCCGGGGGGCAGACAGGCGCCTGCCCGACGCGCCCGGCAGGCAAGGTTGGCCGCAGGTTGCGGCCTGGGCGTTACAGGCTGAGCGGGTGGGCGCTGACACCGTGCTCGTCCAGCCGCAGGTAGCCGCCGTGGCCGGCGTACCAGTCGGCAATTACCCAGCGCTGGCGGGGCACGCCGTCCAGCTGCAGCGTGTGGCTGGCCGGGCGGTGGGTGTGGCCGTGGATCAGCGTGGCGCCGGGGTGGGCGGTCAGCAAGGCGCGGATGGCGTCGTCGTTGACGTCGCCAATGTCGGTCAGGCCGTCGCTTTGCTTCTTGGCCTCGCTCATGGTGCGGATCTGCTGCGCAATGGCGTGGCGTTCTGCCAGCGGTTTTTGCAGGAAGGCGGCCTGCCACGCCGGCTGCCGCACCATGGCGCGAAACTGCTGGTAGGCAGCGTCGTCGGTGCACTGGCCGTCGCCGTGCACCAGCACATAAGGTTGGCCGCAG
This sequence comes from Vogesella sp., assembly GCF_046297735.1. NCBI lineage: Bacteria > Pseudomonadati > Pseudomonadota > Betaproteobacteria > Neisseriales > Chromobacteriaceae > Vogesella > Vogesella sp. Next base: position 36,443 of record NZ_JBKBHK010000020.1, on the reverse strand, counting down.
ATGGTCAGCGTGTGAGGTTCGTCCAGCAGCGTGGCGCCGCTGGCGGCGGCAAAACCGGCGCCCAGCAAGAAGTCGCGGTTGCCGCGCAGCACGTATAGCGGGGTTTGGGCGGCAAAGTGGCGCATCTGCGCCAGCATGTCGCGGGTGAACGGCTCGTCGTCGTCGTCGCCTACCCAGTACTCGAACAGGTCGCCCAGGATGTACAGCGCGTCGATGTTGCCGCGCCAGTCGGCCAGCGTACGGGTAAACAGCTGCCCCAGCCACGGTTCGCCCGGGTGCAGGTGCAGGTCGGAAATCAGGTGAATGGCCATGGCTCGGTTTCTTGATGGCAGACACCCCCTGTGCCAGGCAGCAGGGGGTGTCGGTGGGATCGCTTGCTGGCCGGCGTGCAGGCACGCCGACCGGGCCGCTATCAGGCCTGGATGATCTCGGCTTTCTCGATCACCACCGGCTCTACCGGCACGTCCTGGTGGCCGCCCTTGCGGCCGGTGGCCACGGTCTTGATGCGGTCAACCACGTCCTGGCCTTGTACTACCTGGCCGAACACGCAGTAGCCCCAGCCCTGCATGCTTTCGCTGCGGAAGTCCAGGAAGTCGTTGTCGGCCACGTTGATGAAGAACTGGGCGCTGGCGGAGTGCGGGTCCGGGGTGCGGGCCATGGCAATGGTGTAGGTCTTGTTGGAAACACCGTTGTTGGCTTCGTTCTGGATCGGGTCGCGGGTGTCTTTCTGGTCCATGTCGGCAGTGAAGCCGCCGCCCTGGATCATGAAGCCGTTGATCACGCGGTGGAAGATGGTGCCGTTGTAGTGGCCGTCCAGTACGTATTGTTCAAAGTTGGCCGCGGTTTTCGGTGCCTTGTCGGCGAACAGTTCGATAACGATGTCACCGTGGGTGGTGGTCAGCTTGATCATGTGTCTATCCTTGTGAATCAGGGTTTGTAGATGGCTTTGGTGATGACGATCGGTTCGATCGGTACATCCTGCATGCCACCGATGAAACCGGTACGCGCTTTGGAGATGCGGTTCACCACATCCATGCCAGCGGTCACCTTGCCAAACACGGCATAACCCCAGCCTTGCGGGGTCTTGCTGCGGAAGTCGAGGAAGTCGTTATTCACCAGATTGATGAAAAACTGCGAAGTGGCGGAATTCGGGTCGTTGGTGCGCGCCATGGCAATGCTGCCGATGACGTTTTTCAGGCCGTTGTCAGCCTCGTTGGCAATCGGGGCGCGAGTGGGTTTTTGCGCCAGTGCGCCATTCTGTATGGCAAAGCCGCCGCCCTGGATCATGAAGCCATCGATGATGCGGTGGAACACCGTACCGTTGTAGTGGCCGGCTTTCACATAGGCCACAAAGTTTTCTACCGACTTGGGCGCGCGTGCCGGGTCCAGCTCGATGGTGATCAGGCCCTTGTTGGTGGTCATTTCCACCGTGGGCGCGGCGAGGACGGACAGCGGCATTAGCATCAGCAGCGAGCACAGCAGTTTTTTCATGGTGTAAGGCGTTCCTTGAAATGCGGGCGGCTGGAAGTGTAGCACGCCTGTTGCAGCCGGGCGCAGTGCGCGGCAGGCCGTATTTTTCATGGTTTGCTGAAAAGTAGCTCAAGATTGCACGGCTGTAGTCGATAAATGACGAACAAGCTATAAAATGACTAAGTTACTCGGCGGAGCACATTTATGAAACAGATCACCCGATTGATTCCCGGCTTGCTGGCCATGTCCGTATTGACTGCCTGCGCGTCCGGCCCGGCTGCCCCGGCGGCGGGTGAAGGCTGGAGCGTGGTTGCTCTGCCACCCGGTACGGTACAGGCGCCGGCAGTCGCCGGCTCTCACGAGCAGCCTGGTATTTCGCGTCAGCCGGTAATGTCACCGTCTGGCGTGATGATGGGCGGTGGCTACGTCGGCCCGCTGGCCGACCCGCCGGCCGAGCACAAGCAGGAGCAGTTCAATGCGCTGCGCCTGCGTGTCATCGGCTACGGTGCCCCCCCCACCGGCAAGGAGCTATCGCCAGTGCAGCGCCGTCTGCTGGCTATGCGCGCCTCGCAGCTGGATGCTTACCGTGCGGTAGCCGAGCAAGTGCAGGGCTTCAAGTTGTCCGGTAGCAGTTCGGTTGGCAACCTGGTTACCGTTAACGACACCTTCCGTGTTTACGTCGATGCCTACCTGCGCGGCGTACGTTTGCTGTCTACCGAGTTCAAGCCGGATGGCAGCAGCGAGACCATCGCCGAAGTGGTGCTGGATGAAGGCTTCTTCAAGGCGTATCGTACGGCACTGGTAACCACCGGTAATGTGGCGGCAGCGGCCAGGGTGATGCCGGCTGCCGATGGCAGCAAGCTTGGCTGCACCGATAGTGGTTGTGTGTACGGCGGGGATTTCTACGTTTCGCACTAGGACATGATGCGACTATCCAGATCCATGCGCGCCGCCTGCTGGGCGGCGTTTGTTTTGTGGCTGCAGCCGGCCGTGGCCGAGGTATATCAGGCCGAAGGCATTGCCTCGCTAGAGGCGGGGGGGGTGGCGGCACGAGAGGCCGCCATTCAGGATGCCCTGCGCCAGATTGCGATTACCCATCAAGGTGGGCTGGTAGCGTCCAGCAATATGGTGGCCGGCCTGCAAACCCAGGAAAGCCTGATGCTGGGGCCGTTGACCTTGCCGGGCAGGACGCGGGTGCTAAGCGAGTCGCGCCGCGAGGGCTTGCTGTTTGTTCGGGTAGAACACGACACGGATGGTGGTGAAGACAGCAAGCAGCTGGACCCCTGCCAGCGTGCTGCCATGCCGCCCGGCCGCTTTTTGGCTCGCCGCATCGTCACTACCTATTTTCAGCTGGAACGGCCAACTGTGGCCGGTGATCTGGGCAGCATCGCCACCTGGTTTCCCGGCGATCTGGTGCGGCTGTTCAACCAGCGCCGTGACACTCAGGCGCTGTACGCTGGCGGGATATCCATCTTCCCAGGCGGCGTGATGCGCGAGGCCAGCGCTGCCGCAGATACCGTGCGCGACATCGGCAAGCGCGAAGCAGCGCAGTTCGTGCTGGCTGGCCGCATTATCGATACCAGTGTGCTGCGTCAGGCGCCACGCCTTGGTGCTTTTGGCTCTGCGCCCGACGGGCGGCAAGGTAGCTACTATCAGGGGCCATTTGCCGGTTTGCTCGGCTTGTCGCTGAAGCAGGTGCCCATCGAGCGGCGGTTTGAACTGGAGTACTGGCTGTACGACACGCTCAGTGGCGGCATTTTGCTGCGCGACAATTTGTTGCGTCACGCTCACGGTGACGTCGGGCCACTGTCGCAGCGTGTATTTGCTGCCGGCGATCTGGCGCAGAACGATTACGGCCAGGTCATTATCCAGACGTTGAACGAGGTAGTGGACAAGGTCTCCAGCGCGGTGCAATGCCTGCCGTTTGCCACCCGCGTCAGCAGGGTAGAGGGGGACCGCATTTATCTGTCGGCTGGCGCGCTGGATGGTCTGGCTGTGCGCGATCGTCTGGTGGTGTACAAACCGCGGCCGGCGACAGAGATTCGTCGCCTTGACGGCGCGGTGCTGGGCGTGCCCGAACAACAGCTGGGCGATATCGAGATCGAGCAGGTACAGCCACGCTTTGCGGTAGCCCGTTTGCGTAACGGTAAACTAAAAGTTGACGCTGGCGATTGGGTAAGGTTCCCGGTGATACCACGTTGAGAAATAAAAACCGTAATCGTGTTGATAATGGTTCTCTTCGCTGTTTATACTCGGCGCCTGATCGTGACGCAGGCCCGTTAACGGGCTCGAAAAAGGAGCTGGTTGTGAAGAAACAGGTAATGTTGGCTGCCGTGCTGGCAGCATTCAGCGGCGTAGCCATGGCAGAAGAGATCACCCTGTACACGGCGCGTGCCGAACAGCTGATCAAGCCGATTCTGGAAGCCTACGAGAAGGAAACCGGTGTCAAAGTAAACGTTGTCAGCGGTGGTGAAGGCCCGCTGATGGAACGCCTGAAGGCCGAAGGCACCAATAGCCCTGCGGACATCTTCATGACTGTTGATGCCGGTAACCTGTGGCAAGCCAGCAATATGGGCCTGTTCCAGCCGGTGAAGTCCGCTACGCTTGCGGCCAACCTGCCGGCCAACCTGCGCGACCCGGCTGGCAACTGGTTTGGCCTGTCGGTGCGTGCCCGTACCATCTTCTTCAATACCCAGACCGTGAAGCCGGAGCAGCTGTCCAGCTACGAGGACCTGGCCGATCCGAAGTGGAAGGGTCGCCTGTGCTTGCGTACCTCCAAGAAGGTATACAACCAGTCCCTGGTAGGCACCATGATCGCCGACAAGGGCGTGGCCGCCACCGAGAAAGTAGTGAAAGGCTGGGTAGATAACCTGGCGGCACCGGTATTCCCGGACGATACCAAGATGCTGGAAGCCATCGATGCTGGCCAGTGTGACGTGGGCATTGCTAACACCTATTACTACGGCCGTCTGCTGAAGAAGAACCCGAGCCTGAAAGTGGGCGTATTCTGGGCTAACCAGAAGCAGGGTGGCGTGCACGTCAACGTGTCGGGTGCTGGTGTGACCAAACACGCCAAGAACCCGAAAGGCGCTGTAAAACTGCTGGAATGGCTGTCGTCGGAAAAGGCACAGAAGCTGTACGCCGATATCGATATGGAATTCCCGGCTAACCCGAAAGTAAAAGCCAACCCGACCGTTGCCGCGTGGGGCAGCTTCAAGTCTGACCTGATCAACGTGTCCGAAGCCGGCGCCAAGCAAGCGGAAGCAGTGAAGCTGATGGACCGCATGGGTTACAAGTAAGCGTTGTGCCCGCAGCCGTGGCTGTAACCAGGCTGTGCGCTTGATGACAAACCCTGTTTGCCTGGCAAGCAGGGTTTGTTTGTTGATAGCCCGGCCATAGCCTGCCGTGTGGTTGTTGTGGCTGCTGTCTGGTGGTGTTTGCACTCTTTCCCTACACCCTTAACTGCAACGATAATGCGTTCTTTTATCGAACTTACTTCCTCATGAGCCGTCTGCGCGCTTCTGTTCTGCCTTGGCTGCTGGCCGGCCTGATTGCCTTGTGCACTGTGGTGCCGCTGGCCGTGGTGATGTTGTCGGCGCTGACGCCTGATCCGGCCATCTGGTCGCACCTGATCGAGTTCACGCTGCCCGAACTGTTCAAGAACACCGCCATCATGCTGCTGGGTGTCAGCGCTGGTGTGCTGCTGCTGGGTGTCAGCCTGGCCTGGCTGGTGGCGGTGTACGAGTTTCCTGGCCGCCGCCTGTTCAACTGGGCGCTGATGCTGCCGCTGGCCATGCCTGCCTACGTGATGGCTTTTGCCCAGGTGGGCTTGCTGGAATTTACCGGCCCCGTGCAAACCTGGCTGCGCCCGCATTTCGACGATATGCGCTGGTTTCCGCAAATCCGTAGCGGCTGGGGCTTGGTGTTGGTGATGTCGCTAGCGTTCTACCCCTACGTTTACCTGCTCAGTCGCAATGCTTTTGCCACCATGGGCCGGCGCGCACTGGAGGTGGGGCAGAGCCTGGGGCTGTCTCGCAGCCAGGGTTTCTGGCGCATTGCGCTGCCCATGGCGCGGCCGTGGATTGCCGGCGGTCTGATTCTGGTGATCATGGAAAGCCTGGCCGATTTCGGTACCGTGGCGGTGTTTAATTACGACACCTTCACCAGTGCGATCTACAAGGCTTGGTTTGCGCTGTTTTCGCTGGATACCGCCAAACAGATCGCCTCCTTGCTGGTCATCCTGGTATTCATCGTGCTGGTGCTGGAGCAGCGTAGTCGTGGCCGCCGCGCCTACGCGCAGGCTGGCCGTGCCGCACCGCAACCGCGCCTGCCGCTGCCGGGTTGGCGTGGCTGGGCAGCCACGTTGGCGGCTGCGAGCGTGCTGATGCTGGCATTTGTCATTCCGATGCTGCAGCTGATCTACTGGGCGTCGCTGGATTTTGCCAACCAGTTCAGCAGCGATTTTCTGGGCTATGCCTGGCGCTCGGTCAGCCTGTCACTGATTGCTGCGGCGCTGGTTACCGCCATTGCGCTGGTGCTGGCCTACCTGGTGCGGCGTCAGGGCAGTAGCGCCATGCGCAATCTGGCGCGAGTGGCCACCATGGGCTATGCCATCCCCGGTACCGTGCTGGCGGTGGGGGTGTTTGTGCCGGTGGCGTGGCTGGATAACCAGATCATTGCCCTGATGGGCTGGGGTGGGGAAGTCACTGCGGTCTTCAAGGGTACCCTGCTGGCCATGTTGTTGGCGTTTGTCGCCCGTTTCCTGGCGGTGGCGTACTCGGCAGTGGAGTCGGCGATGAACCGCATTACCCGCAGTCACGACGAGGCAGCGCGTAACTTGGGGTGCTCCGGTTGGGCGCTGCTGCGTCGTGTTTACTTGCCGCTGTTGTCTGGCGGCCTGCTAACTGGCGTGCTGATGGTGTTTGTCGACGTGATGAAGGAGATGCCCATCACGCTGATGACGCGGCCTTTTGGCTGGGACACGCTGTCGGTACGCGTTTACAACATGACAGCCGAGGGCATGTGGGACCAGGCAGCGCTGCCGGCCATTGCCATTGTACTGGTGGGGCTGATTCCCACCATTCTGCTGTCGCGCCAACGGGATGTCGCCTGATGAGTGCCTTGCTTGAATTGGAATCGGTGTCGCAAAGCTACGGCAGCAAGACCGTAGTCAACGATATGTCTTTTGCCTTGCAGCAGGGCGAGATCGCCTGCCTGCTGGGTAGCTCTGGCTGTGGCAAGACCACGGTGCTGCGCTGTATTGCCGGTTTTGAAACACTCAATGCTGGCGAAATCCGTTTGGCGGGCCAGCGCATTGCCGCAGTGACCGACAGTGTGCCGGCGCACCAGCGCCAGATCGGCATGGTGTTCCAGGACTACGCGCTGTTTCCGCACCTGACGGTGGGCGAGAACGTCGGTTTTGGCCTGGGCAAGCTGCCGCGTACCGAGCGCGAGCAGCGCGTGCTGGCCATGCTGGAGGTGGTAGGGTTGGCCGCGTATGCGCAGGCTTTCCCGCACGAGCTGTCCGGTGGCCAGCAGCAGCGCGTGGCGCTGGCGCGGGCCTTGGCGCCGCAGCCCAAGCTGCTGCTGCTGGACGAGCCGTTTTCCAACCTGGATGTGGACCTGCGTGAGCGTTTGTCGCGCGAGGTGCGCGACATCCTCAAATCGCAAGGCACCACCGCCATTCTGGTGACGCACGACCAGAACGAGGCCTTTGCCATGGCCGACAAGGTGGGGGTGATGCACGAAGGCCGCCTGCAGCAGTGGGCGCCGCCGTACGAGCTGTACCACGAGCCGGCCAGCCGTTATGTGGCCGACTTCATTGGCCAGGGGGCGTTTGTACCGGGCAAGGTCACCGGCCCGCGTTGCGTTACGCTGGCGCTGGGCGAGTACTGCAGCGCTGTACCGCGCCAGTTTGCCGAGGGGGACGAGGTGGACGTGCTGCTGCGGCCGGACGACGTGGTGCACGACGACGCCAGCCCGGTGACGGCCCGTGTGCTGGGCAAGGTGTTCCGTGGCTCGGAGTTCCTGTACACGCTGCAGCTGGATAGCGGCCAGCAGGTGCTGGCGCAGGTGCCCAGCCACCACAACCACGCCATTGGCGAGGCCATCGGTATCCGGCTGGAGCTAGATCACCTGATCGCGTTCCGGCGTCAGCCGGCCTGACAGGCCGTGGCGGCCAAGCTTGTCGTGTCAAAGGTTGGCCGCCGGTAAAAGCACAAGGCCCAGCGCAATTGCGCTGGGCCTTGTGCTGTGTGGCGATGCCGGGATTAGCCCGACAGCCAGGTATTGGGGTGCGCCTCCAGCCAGGTCTTGATCGACTTGGCGTCGTTCACCCGCGCTGCAGAGCCGTTGGCGGCCAGCAGCACTACGATCAGGCGCTGGGTGCCCATCGTCGCCTGCATCACCAGACAGCGGCCTGCTTCTTCGATAAAACCGGTTTTGGACAAGCCGATGTCCCATTCGCCTTCACGTACTAAAGGGTTGCTGTTTTTGTAGTGCAGCACGCGGCTGGCGCTGGGGTGGGCCATGTATTCGTGCGTGGTCGAGTACTGGCGGATCAACGGGTACTGATAGGCGGCTTTTACCATGCGTACCAGGTCCAGGGCGGTGGCGCTGTTGCGCATGTCGAGGCCAGTGGCGTCATGGAATACCGCCTGTTGCATGCCAATGCTGCGCGCCTTCTGGTTCATTCTGGCAATGAAGGCAGCCTTGCCACCAGGGTAAGCACGCGCCAGCGACGCGGCAGCGCGATTTTCAGACGACATTAACGCCAGTAGCAGCATTTCGCGACGCGTCAGTGTGGAGCCGACGCTCAGCCGCGAGCTGGTGTTCTTCAGGCGATCTACTTCATCGTCGGTGATGGTGATCGGCTCATCCATCGACAGGCCGGCGTCCAGCACCACCATTGCGGTCATCAATTTGGTGATCGATGCAATTGGCTGCCGTTGCGAGGCATTCTTTTCATAAACCAGGCGGCCGGTTTGCGAATCTACCACCACAGCAGCCTGTGAATTCAGCCGCGGGCTGCTACTGTATGGGTGGCTTTCCAGGTTTACAGGCTGGGCGGCTTGCGCCACCATGCTGCCTGCCAGCAGGCAGGCTGCCAGGGCGAGGGTTCTGAGCATCATGTAAAAGGACTCCGATGCAATGTGGATGCTTCGGTGCGACGCGGCAGGGGAGATCACACTCAGGTGATGCGCGCACAGCGCCGTGCCTTGGCAACGGCCTGCCGGGTGCACCCGTTATTCGAGTTTATCGAGCATTATTATTTTAAATTGAATCCAGGCAGTTGTCCGGTTTTAGTTTTAGCCAAAATACATGAAAATGGCAGCCTATTGCCGCCATTTCTATGACGAAAGAGTGACCTTGCATGCTGGTAACCTACCCAGGCAGCCCGTTCCGGTTGCATCAGCCCTTTCCGCCCGCGGGTGATCAGCCGGCGGCCATCGCGTCGCTGGTAGAAGGGCTGGACGATGGCCTCACGTACCAGACCTTGCTGGGGGTAACCGGCTCCGGCAAGACCTACACCATGGCCAACATCATCGCCCGCACCGGGCGGCCGGCCATCATCATGGCGCACAACAAGACGCTGGCGGCGCAGCTGTACAGCGAAATGCGCGAGTTCTTTCCGGAAAACGCGGTGGAGTACTTCGTGTCGTACTACGACTACTACCAGCCCGAGGCCTACGTGCCCAGCCGCGACCTGTTCATCGAGAAAGACTCCAGCATCAACGAGCACATCGAGCAGATGCGGCTGTCGGCCACCAAGAGCATTCTGGAGCGCCCCGACTGCGTGATCGTGGCCACGGTGTCGGCCATTTACGGTATTGGTGACCCCACCGAATACCACCAGATGATCCTGCACCTGAAGGAAGGCGAAACCACGCCGCAGAAAGACATCGTCAGCCGGCTGGTGACCATGCAGTACGACCGCAACGACATGGACTTCGCCCGCGGTACCTTCCGCGTACGCGGCGACGTGATCGATGTGTTTCCGGCGGAAAGCAACGACACCGCGCTGCGTATCAGCCTGTTCGACGACGAGGTGGAGACGCTCACCCTGTTCGACCCGTTGACCGGCGTTACCAAGCAACGGGTTGGCCGCTTCACCGTGTTTCCGTCCAGCCACTACGTGACGCCGCGCGACACCGTGCTGCGCGCCTGTGAGAAGATCAAGACCGAGCTGGCCGACCGTGTGGCCTGGTACCTGAAAGAGGGCAAGCTGGTGGAGGCGCAGCGCATCGAGCAGCGCACCCGCTTCGACCTGGAAATGCTGTACGAGATGGGCTTCTGCAAGGGCATTGAAAACTACTCGCGCCACTTTTCCGGCCGCGACCCCGGCGACGCGCCGCCGACGCTGATCGACTACCTGCCCAAGAATGCGCTGATGTTCATCGACGAAAGCCACGTCACCGTGCCGCAGGTGGGTGCCATGTACAAAGGCGACGCGGCGCGCAAACAGAACCTGGTGGACTACGGCTTCCGCCTGCCGTCGGCGGTGGACAACCGCCCGCTGAAATTCCACGAGTTCGAGCGCCTGATGCCGCAAACCATCTTCGTGTCGGCCACGCCTGCCGATTACGAGCAGCAGCACGCCGGCCAGGTGGTAGAGCAGGTGGTGCGGCCAACTGGCCTGGTAGACCCGCAAATCGAGATCCGCCCGGTGGCCACCCAGGTGGACGACCTGCTGTCGGAGATCCACCTGCGTATCGAGCGCGGCGAGCGCGTGCTGGTGACCACGCTGACCAAGCGCATGGCCGAGCAGCTGGCCGATTACTACACCGAGCACGGTATCAAGGTGCGCTACCTGCATAGCGACATCGACACCGTGGAGCGGGTGGAAATCATCCGCGACCTGCGGCTGGGCATGTTCGACGTGCTGATCGGCATCAACTTGCTGCGCGAAGGCCTGGATATTCCGGAAGTCAGCCTGGTGGCCATTCTGGACGCCGACAAGGAAGGGTTCCTGCGCAGCGAGCGCAGCCTGATCCAGACCATCGGCCGCGCCGCGCGTAACCTTAACGGTACGGCCATCCTGTACGCCGATCGCATCACCAACAGCATGCAGCGCGCCATCGATGAAACCGAGCGCCGCCGCGCCAAGCAGGTGGCGTTCAACACCGAGCACGGCATCGTGCCGCAGGGCGTCAACAAGAAGATAAAGGACATCATCGACGGCGTGTATCAGCCCGATGCCGGCGACAAGAAAACACTGGCCGAAACCGCCCGCATTGCCATGCTGGACGAGAAGGCGCTGGCCAAAGAGATCAAGCGGCTGGAAAAAGAGATGCTGGAAGCAGCGCGCAACCTGGAGTTTGAAAAAGCCGCCAAGCTGCGCGACGAGCTGAAAGCCTTCAAGGAAAAAGCCTGGATGAACGGCCTGTAAGGTTGGCCGCAAGGAAGCCATGTCATGCAGAAAAAAGTACTGATGGTGTGCATGGGCAATATCTGCCGCTCGCCCACCGCAGAGGGCGTGATGCGGGCGGCATTGTCCAGGCATGGTCTGGATGGCCTGGTTGCAGTAGACTCCGCCGGCACGCATGCCTATCACGTAGGCGAAGCGCCCGACCCGCGCACGGTACAGGCGGCACGACGCCGCGGCTATGATCTGAGCGCACAGCGCGCCCGGCAGGTGGAAGCCGCTGACTTTGACCGCTTTGATCTGATCCTGGCCGCGGACAAAGCCAATCTGGCAGCGCTGCGACGGATATCGCAAAAAGGCGTGACACCGCAGTTGTTGTTGTCGATATTGGGAACAGAGGCCGAAGTGCCCGACCCGTACTACGGTGGCGCCGACGGCTTCGAGCGCGTGCTGGACCTGGTGGAGCAGGCCTGTGATGCCTGGTGTCGCCAATGGCGGCAACAAGCCGGTCTGGACTGAACGTTAAACAAGGGAAACTATGGCACTCGATAAAAAGACTGGCCCGACCAAGCCGATAGAAGTGGCGCCCAGCCACAGTGCTGACATGATTCTGCCGCGGCAGCCGGGCAAGCTGTCGCTGGGGCGGCAAACCGTGATCGTTATCGGTTCGTCTACCGGCGGGACTGAAGCGCTGCGCGTGCTGCTGACAGCCTTGCCGGAAAACATGCCGCCTATTGTCATTACCCAGCACATGCCGGAAATGTTTACCAAGTCGTTTGCCGTGCGCCTGGACGCGCTGTGCAAGCTGACCGTGAAAGAGGCGGTGGATGGCGAGCGCCTGCAGCCTGGCCATGTATACATTGCCCCCGGTCATTCGCACCTGCTGGTGAAGCCGGCCAGTACCATCGGTTACGCCACCAGCCTGCATGCCGGGGTGCCGGTGAACCGCCACAAGCCATCGGTGGACGTCTTGTTCCGTTCTGCGGCCAACGTCATCGGCAAAAACTGTATCGGCGTCATCCTTACCGGCATGGGGCGGGACGGCGCCGCCGGCATGGCTGAGCTGAAAGAAGCGGGCGCCCACAATATCGCGCAGGACGAGGCGTCCTGTGTGGTGTTCGGCATGCCGAAGGAAGCCATCGCCCTTGGTGGCGTGCATGAAGTACTGCCGCTGGCCGCCATTGCGCCGCGGCTGGTTGCCTTGTGCGCCGGCCGGGTTCATGCCGACTAGTGGCAGCCGGAAGACGATATTCCGCTGCGGCAGGCTGCCGCAGCGCTAGTGTGAAACAGAAGAAGCAAGCATGAAACGATTGCCCGTACTGGTGGTGGAAGACGATGCCGACCTGCGCGAAGCGCTGGTGGATACCCTGATGTTGTCCGGTTTCAATGTGGTGGAAGCCAGCGACGGCGAAGCCGCGCTGGAGGTGTTGCGCCAGGAGCCGGTGGGCCTGGTGGTGTCCGACGCGCAGATGCAGCCGATGGACGGCTACACCCTGTTTGCCCACATCAAGGACCGTTACCCGGGGTTGCCGTTCGTGCTGATGACCGCTTACGGCGTGGTAGAGCGCGCCGTCGAGCTGTTACGCGCCGGTGCCAGCCATTACCTGCTGAAACCGTTTGAGCCGCAGCGACTGATCGACGAGGTGGAGCGCTTTCTGCTGGAAGCGCCCGAAGTAACGGCCGAAGCCATGGTGGCCGAGTCGGCGGCCATGAAGCAGATCGTCTCGGTGGCCAGCCGCGTCGCGCCCAGCGACGCCAGCGTCCTCATCACCGGGCCCAGCGGCGCCGGCAAGGAAGTGCTGGCGCGTTTCATGCACCAGCACTCGCGGCGCAAGGATGGCCCGTTTGTGGCAGTGAACTGCGCGGCGATTCCGGATAACCTGCTGGAATCCACCCTGTTCGGTCACGAGAAGGGTGCTTTTACCGGCGCCACCAGCGCCATGCCGGGGAAGTTCGAGCAAGCACAGGGCGGCACCATCCTGCTGGACGAAATTACCGAAATGCCGCTGCCGCTGCAGGCCAAGTTGCTGCGCGTGCTGCAGGAGCGCGAAGTGGAACGTGTTGGCGGCATGCGCACCATCAAACTGAATATTCGCGTGCTGGCTACCAGCAACCGTGACGTACAGGCCGAAGTGGCCGCCGGGCGTTTTCGCGAGGATTTGTACTTCCGGCTGAATGTTTTCCCGCTCAACCTGCCCGGTTTGGCCGAGCGACGGGACGACATTCTGCCTTTGGCACGAAAATTGCTGCGTAAGCACGCTGAAGCCATGGGAAAAAGCCGTCTGGTGCTGGGCGCCGATGCCGAGCGAGAATTGACGGCCTATAGTTGGGAAGGTAACATCCGCGAACTGGACAATGTAATGCAACGAGCGGCAATTCTTGCCGCGGGTGCGGAAGTTTTTGCCGCCGATCTGATGCTGAATGTTGCCACGTCCGCTAAAGCCATTCCTGTTCCCGAAGTGCCCCAGGCTGCCCCGCAAGAAACCGACATGCGTTCGGTGGAAAAGCGTCATATTCTGGAAGCGCTGGCGGCGACGGGTGGTGTAAAGAAACTGGCCGCAGAGCGGCTGGGCATGAGTGAAAGAACGCTGCGCTACAAGCTGCAGCGCTATCGCGAAGAGGACGGCGAGTCGGTTTGATCGCCCCGTGTTACGGACGAGGTCAACATGTCAACGCAAGGTATCAATCAGTTGCTGGGCGAGCTGCGCGCCATGTCTGCACTGGCGGCCGGCAAACAGGCGCCGGCCACGGAAGAGACACCGGAGGTTGATTTCTCCAATGTGCTGAAAACCACGCTGGAGCAGGTCAACCAGGTGCAGCAGACGTCCCAAGAGCTGCAAAAACGCTTTGAGCTGGGCGAAGAAGGCGTCAATATCCAGGACGTCATGGTAACCATGCAGAAGGCCAGCCTGAGTTTCCAGACCATGATGCAGGCCAGGAACAAGCTGGTTTCGGCTTACCAGGAAATCATGAATACGCAAGTGTAGCGCTGCGCTGGTTAACCTCGGCTGGCAGCGGAAGAATCAATAACGAAACAACCACTGTATGGCTGATCTGGTAGACAACGCTACGCCTGCCTGGAGGGTGCGCCTGAACGAAGCGCTGGAGCGCTTCAAGGCCCTTCCCAATAACAAGAAAATCATCTTCTTCACCGCGGTTGCCGCGGTGTTGTCTATTGCCATTGCGCTGTTTGCCTTTAATCGCGAGCCGGCATACAAAGTACTGTTCACCGGCTTGGCCGACCGTGATGGTGGCCAGATTACCGCCGCCCTGCAACAGATGAACGTGCCATACCAGATTAGTGATGGTGGCGTGATTTCTGTACCCAACGACAAGGTTTACGATGTACGGCTGAAGTTGGCCAGTCAGGGCTTGCCCAAGGCGGGGGGGGTCGGTTTCGAGCTGATGGACAAACAGAAATTCGGCATCAGCCAGTTTGCCGAGCAGGTCAACTATCAGCGCTCCATCGAAGGCGAGCTGGCACGTACCATCGAATCGGTTGGCGTGGTCGAGGCCGCTCGCGTGCATCTGGCCATGCCCAAGCAAAGCGTGTTCGTGCGCGAGCAGCAGCTGCCTACTGCCTCTGTCATGCTCACGCTACGTGGTGGTCGCATTCTGGATGCCGGCCAGATCGCCGGTATCTTGCACCTGGTTTCCAGTTCGGTACCCAACCTGCCGGTGCGCAATGTCTCCATCGTCGATCAGGATGGCAACCTGCTGTCCAGCTTGCCAGACCTCAACAACGCGTCCGGTCTCGACCGGCGCCAGCTGGATTACGTGCGTCAGATTGAGGCCGATTACGCCAAGCGTGTCGAGGCTATCCTTGAGCCTATTTTCGGCAAGGGCAATGCCCGCGCCCAGGTGACGGCCAACGTCGATTTTGCCGAGGTAGAGCAGACGTCGGAAACCTATCGTCCCAACTCCACGCCCAATCCGTCTGCCACCCGCAGTCAGCAGATTGTCGAATCGTTGGGGCGGGATGCCAGCCTGCCTTCCGGTGTGCCTGGTGCACTGACCAACCAGCCACCGTCGGCAGCATCGGCCCCGTTGACCCTGCCGCCGGGAGCGGCGCCGGGTACGGCAACTTTGTCCGGTTTGCCGATGGGTACCGCCTCGGGCACGATCAACCGTGAGATCACCACCAATTACGAGGTGGACAAGACCATTCAGCACACCAAGATGCCCAAGGGCAATATCAAACGGCTGACGGCTGCGGTGGTGGTGAACTACAAAATGGTGGCCGATGCTAACGGTGAGGTGAAGCCTACCCCGTTGACCGAGAAAGAATCAGCACAAATCCAGAGTCTGGTGCAGGAAGCCATCGGCTACAATAAAGACCGTGGCGACTCGGTGAATGTGGTCAATGCCAGCTTCGCCGACACGGTACCGGCCAGTACCGCCAAAGATCGTATTATCGACTTTGTCAGCCTCAATGCGGGTGAGCTGATCAAATATGGCCTGCTGACGCTGGCAGTGCTGTACCTGCTGTTCGGTGTGGTGAGACCCATCATGCGCGACGTTACCAAGCCGCCGGCACCGGTGCTGCCGGAAGGGGAGCAGGAAGGCGCAGCCGCTACCGCTGGCGGCCGTTTGCTGGCGGTGGCCGGCGAAGAGGGCGAAGACGGTGTGTCCGCTACCGGCGAAGGCAGTGCGGGCAGCGAAAACCTCGATCCGAAGGAGCAGGCCCGTCGTCAGTACGAAGCCCATCTGCAGGCTGCTCGTGACCTGGTGAAAGCCGATCCGCGCATGGCAGCGCAGATCATCAAGGAATGGATAACGTCAGATGAGTGATGCCGGTATTCGTCGCAGCTCGGTGCTGCTGTTCAGCCTGGGGCAGGCCGAGGCGATCGAGGTATTCAAATACCTGGGGCCCAAAGAGGTGCAGAAGCTCAGTCTGGCCATGGCCGGCCTGAGCAACCTCAGCCACGAGGAAGTGGAAAAAGTCGTCGGCCAGTTCCGCGAGGAGTGCGCGGCGCGTGCCAACTTTGGCGCTACCGACGAATACCTGCGTAACGTACTGGTGGAAGCGCTGGGCCCGGACAAGGCGGCCAACCTGCTGGACAAGATCCTGCAAGGCAACGACCACAGCGGTATCGAGAGCCTGAAGTGGATGGACCCGTCGTCGGCGGCAGACCTGATCCGCAACGAGCACCCGCAGATTATCGCCACCATCATGGTGCACCTCGATCCCGACCTGTCCAGTGCCATCCTGTCCTACTTCCCCGAGCGCATGCGTAACGAGGTGCTGATCCGTACCGCCACGCTGGAAGGCGTACAGCCGCAGGCCCTGCGCGAACTGAACGACGTACTGACCCAGCTGCTGTCCGGCTCCGACCGCGTCAAGAAGAGCGCTGCCGGTGGTGTGGGCATGACCGCCGAAATCCTCAACTTTTTGGGTTCCAACGTCGAAGCCTCGGCGCTGTCCTACATCCGCGAGTACGATCCGGAGCTGGCGCAGCGTATCCAGGACAAGATGTTCGTGTTCGACAACATCCTGGAAATCGACGACCGCTCCATCCAGACCATTCTGCGCGAAGTGCAGTCCGACTCGCTGGTGGTGGCACTGAAGGGTACCAGCCAGGAACTCAAGGACAAGATTTTCCGCAATATGTCGTCGCGTGCTGCCGAAATGCTGCGCGACGACCTGGAATCCAAAGGCCCGGTCAAGCTGTCCGAAGTGGAAGCCGAGCAGAAGGAAATCCTCAAGATCGTGCGCAAGCTGGCCGACGAAGGCCAGATCGTGATTGCAAGCAAGGGTGGAGACGAAGGCCTTGTCGAGTAACAACATCATCCCGGCAGAAGCGCTCGGGCAGTGGCAGTCGTGGCGGTTCGGTGAAATCGGGGCGGCGCCGGCGCCTAGCCCGGAGCCGGCACCCGCCGCGGCCAACCCTAGCGAAGCCCCCGTCGAGGGGCTTTCTGCTTTGCAGCCGCCAGTAGCGGCCGAGCCGCTGGAACCGGCCGCCGAGCTGCTGCCGGAAGAGCCGGTTCTGCCGCCGCCGGCGTATCCGACTGCTGCTGAGCTGGAAGCCATCCATCAGGACGCCTGGCAGACCGGCTTTGAGGCCGGCAAGCAGGAGGGTTTTGCCCAGGGGCAAGCGGAAGGCGCGCAGCAGGCGCTGGCCGACGCTGCGGCCAACTTCGAGCAATACTGGGCGCCGTTGGCGCAGCTGCAGCAAGCCATGCAAGACCAGCTGCAACAGCTGGGGGCAGGCCTGTCGGCCGAGGTGCTGCAATTGGCGGTAGGGTTTGCCGAACAGATTGTTGCCGCGCGTATCGCGCTGGACGACAAGGCGGTGCTGCCGGTGCTGCAGGCGGCGCTGGACGATATCGGCCACGGGCTGACCCAGGCGCGGGTACGCGCCAATCCGGAAGACCTGGCCGTGATCCAGGCCTTTGCCCAGGAGCGCCACCCGGCCACCAGCTGGCAATGGCTGCCGGACGAGGCCATCGCGCGCGGTGGCTGCATTGTCGATACCGGCACCGTGCGGCTGGACCTGACGCTGTCACCAAGGTTGGCCGCATTGCGCGAAGCGCTGGGGGTGCCCGACCATGATTGACCTGCTGCAAGCGCAGCGCGACTACCTGCAGTCGTGCCGACAGACGTTGCAGCAGACGCCGGCATGGTTGCCGGAAGGCCAGCTGACGCGTGTGACCGGCCTGGTGATGGAGGCGGTGGGTTTGCGCCTGCCGGTAGGCAGTGCCTGCGAGGTGCAGGTAACGCCCGAGCACGTGGTGGAGGCCGAAGTGGTGGGCTTTGCCGGCGACAAGCTGTTCCTGATGCCGGTTAGCAATATCCAGGGCTTGCTGCCCGGCACGCCGGTACGGCCGGCACGTTGGGTGCAGCCGCCGGCTTACGGCCAGCAGCAGGTCAAGGCCGAGGTCAACGGCCCGCTGGGGCGGCAAGTGCCGGTAGGGCTGAGCCTGCTGGGCCGGGTGCTGGATTCGCTGGGCCGGCCGCTGGACGGCAAGGGAGGCGTGTTTCCCGAGGCGTACTACCCGCTGTACAGCCAGCCATTGAACCCGTTGCAGCGTACCCCGGTGCGCCATGTGCTGGACGTGGGCGTCAAGGCCATCAACGGTCTGTTGACGGTTGGCCGCGGCCAGCGTCTGGGCCTGTTTGCCGGCTCTGGTGTCGGTAAATCGGTGCTGCTGGGCATGATGGCGCGCTTTACCCGCGCCGACGTGGTGGTGGTGGGCTTGATCGGCGAGCGGGGGCGCGAGGTGAAGGACTTCATCGAGCACATCCTGGGCGAAGAAGGCCTGGCACGTTCGGTGGTGGTGGCCGCCCCGGCCGACATGCCACCGCTGATGCGTCTGCACGGCGCCGCCTACGCTACCGCGCTAGCCGAATACTTCCGCGCCCAAGGCCTGGACGTGCTGTTGCTGATGGACTCGGTCACCCGTTATGCGATGGCGCAACGCGAGATTGCACTGGCCATCGGCGAGCCACCGGTCAGCAAGGGTTACCCGCCGTCGGTGTTTGCCAAGCTGCCGCAGCTGATCGAGCGCGCCGGTAACGGCGAGGCGGGTGGGGGCTCGATTACGGCTTTCTACACCGTGCTGTCGGAAGGCGATGACCAGCAAGACCCGATCGCCGATTCGGCGCGGGCCATTCTGGACGGCCACTTCGTGCTGTCGCGCGAGTTGGCCGAATCCGGCCACTATCCTGCCATCGATATCGAGCAGTCGATCTCGCGGGTAATGGTGGACGTGGTGCCGCGCGAACACATGGACAGCGCCCGCCGCTTCAAGCAGCTGTTCTCGCGCTACCAGCGCAGCCGTGATCTGATCAGTGTCGGCGCCTACGTACCCGGTTCCGACCCGATGCTGGACGAAGCCATCCGCCTGCATACCCGGCTTACCGGCTTTCTGGTGCAGGCACAGCACGAAAATGTCGACGCCGGCATGAGTACCATGTTGCTTAATGAAGTGCTGACCGGCTGATCATCGTTATGAGCAAGTTCGACCTGCTGATTCGTCTGGCTAACGACCGCCTCGATGCGGCAGCCGAGCGCATGCGCAAAGCGCAGGCGGCGCAGCAACAGGCGGAAAACACACTGTTGCAGGTGAAAGGCTTCATCCAGGACTATCAGCAGCGCATGCTGCAGCAAGGTCAGGCCGGTACCAGCGTGGCGCAGTGGGCCGACTTTCGCTTGTTCATGCAAAAGCTGGGCGACGCCGAACAGCAGCAGCAGCGCGAAGTCGACCGTGCCATGCAGCGTTTCCTGATGGAAAAGCAAGCCTGGCTACAGCAGCGCAAGCAGCTGAAGTCGTACGAGGTGTTGCAGGCGCGCGAGAAAGTCCGTCTGGCGCTGAAGCAGCGTCGCCAAGAGCAAAAGGCGCTGGACGAATTTGCCGCCCGCCGCAAGCCGGACTAAGGTTAGCACCTGCTACGGTGCATTGGCATGTTTTCTGCTTTAAAGCCGCTGTTCCGTACCCGAGGTGCCGATCATGGGCTTCTCTCTTAAACCGGTTGCCGACGTAAGCCGCGCGCCCCAAAGCGCTGCCGC
Source organism: Vogesella sp. (assembly GCF_046297735.1). NCBI lineage: Bacteria > Pseudomonadati > Pseudomonadota > Betaproteobacteria > Neisseriales > Chromobacteriaceae > Vogesella > Vogesella sp. The sequence continues at coordinate 17,099 of NZ_JBKBHK010000020.1, read as the reverse complement.
AACCGCGCCAACCATTGCCGGACAAGCCGGTAGCAGCGATACCTGGCTGTTTGCTGATTTGTTTGCCGGCCAACTGGGTGGTGTCGGCAGTAGTGTTGCGGCCAACGATCCTGGCGCGGCGTTGGGTCTGGTAGCCAGCCCGGCTAGCCTGTTGCCGCAACCATCTGCGCCGCAGTCGCTAGCGGACAGGCCTCTACCCACAGTGGATGAGCAGACCTTGTCATCCGGGCGCGTTGACGATGCCTTGCTGGCTCAGATGCAGGCTGCCTTCCCTTTGCCAGTAGCCAAGCTTACCCCGCCAGTTGCCGACGCGAATGCGGAGCCAGCCAGCGATGCTGCCAGCCCGGCGGTATTGGTACCCGATGCCGCGACAGCTGCTGCCATGCAGGCTGGGCTGCACGTCCCGCCAGCACAGCCTTCCCGTCGCGATGCGCCGCTTGAGCGCACCGGTACTGAAAGCGGTTTGCCAGCTGCGCAGGCGCTGCCAGAGTTGGCGCGTCAGCTTGATGCCAGCCAGGCTGGCCAGTCGCCGCGCTTGCCAGAGGCTGCCAGTGCCGTACCGTCGTTGCTGGCGTTGTCGCCAGCCGAGCGCGAGGCGTTGGCCCGCCGGCTGCAGGCTGGCACTGCGCAGCCTGCCAACACCCATGCCGGACCCTCCGCGCCTGTTACACAGCCTGGTGTTTTCTTGCAAGCGCAGCAGTCGGCAGCGCAGTCGGGGCAGGGCGATGCCATGCGCCAGCCGTGGACGCCGGCCAGTGACAGCATGTTGCCTGCGCGTCAGCGTAACGAGGTGCTCCCGGCGGATGTACGCTTGATGTTCCGCCGCGAAGCAGCGCAGGCCACGGCAGACATGGCGGCAAATCAGGAACTGTCAGCCGGCAGCCAGCGGCAAATGTTGCCGCCGCTGCTGACCGCACCCGCCTCAGCGTCCACCCCGGCAACTGGCGACTGGCGCATAGCGCAGCCAATGGCCGATACCCCGCAATGGCGGGAGGCGTTTGGCCAGAAGCTGGGTAGCATGGTGTCAATGAACGTCGACTCTGCGAGTATCCAGGTTAATCCCGAGCAATTGGGGCCGCTGGATATCTCCATCCGCTTCGATCAGCAAGACAGGGCCATGATTTCGGTGGTGGCGGCCAACGTTGAAGCCAAGAGCATTGTAGAAAACAGTTTGCCGCAACTGGCCAAGCTACTGGAGCAGGGCGGCATCCAGTTGGGTAGCACCCAGGTTTCCACCCAGCAACAGGCCAGTCAGCAAGCGCAACAACAAGCGCAGGAACAAGCGCGACAGCAATCGGGTCAACACGGACAGCAGCGCCATGCCGCCGCTCGACAGCCTGATGAGACCCGGCTGGAGCGCGAGATCGCTGCTTCCGGGCAGCATCATCATGGTTTAAGTATCCAGGCATAAGCTTTTATCAAGCTAAACGCTGTTCAACTGACCCGGAAATAAGGAAAATACGCAGCAACCTTTTCTTCATCACGAGTTGAACCCACATGGCTGAAAAAGAGAAAAAAGACGACGCGAAAGCTGCAGCCGCTCCGGCGCCGGCGGGTGGCAACAAGAAGCTGATGATCATCGTCATCGTGCTTCTGGTGTTGGTGCTGGCAGCAATTGGTGGTTTGGGCGCTTATCTGTTCCTGGGGCAAAAGCACGCGGCCGAAGCCGCTGGTGGTGGCCATGCTTCTGCCGAGAAGGCCGAGGCACCCAAGAAGAAAGAGAAAAAGGAAGGCCCGCCCATCTTTGAAAAGGTGGAGCCCTTCGTGGTGAACCTGTCCGGAGGCCCCACCGCGCCGATGCTGCAGCTTGAAATGCAAGCCGAGCTGTACGACGAAGCCGCCAAGACCAACTTCAAGGCTTACATGCCCAAGATTCGTAGCGCCGTCATCCTGCTGCTGTCGTCCAAGAGCGAAGAAGAAGTTGCGTCGCCCGAGGGCAAGGTGAAACTGCGTGCGCAGATCAAGCGCATCATGAACGAGTCGATGGATGCCGCCGAAGAAGAACCGGTAGAGAGCGTCCTGTTCACTTCCTTCATCATCCAGCAGCAGTAAGCGTCTATGGCTGATGAAATCCTGTCCCAGGAAGAGGTAGACGCGCTACTGCGCGGCGTTACCGGGGAGGAGGACGACGAAGCAGGTGGTGCGGACAGCGGCGCAGTACGGTCGTACGATATCGGCCGTCAAGAGCGCATTGTCCGCGGCCGCATGCCGACGCTCGAGATCATCAACGAGCGTTTTGCGCGCAATCTGCGTATCGGCTTTTTCAACTTCATCCGCCGTAATGCCGAGATTTCGGTCGGCCCGGTGCGGGTGCAGAAGTACAGCGAATTTATCCGCAACCTGGTAGTACCTACCAACCTCAACCTGGTTCACATCAAGCCGCTGCGCGGTACCGGTCTGCTGATTTTCGACCCGGATCTGGTATTTCTGGTGGTCGATAACCTGTTCGGCAGCGATGGCCGCTTTCACGTTCGGGTAGAGGGCCGCGACTTTACCCCTACCGAGCAGCGTATCATCCAGAAAATGCTGGAAGTGGTGTTTACCGAGTACCAGAAAGCGTGGGAGCCGGTTTACCCGATCGAGTTTTCCTACCTGCGTTCCGAGATGAATACCCAGTTTGCCAACATCGCCACCCCTACCGAGGTAGTGGTGGCGGTGACTTTCCATATCGAGCTGGGTGCTGGTGGCGGGGATTTCCACGTCTGCCTGCCATACTCGATGGTGGAACCGCTGCGCGATATTCTGGCCAGTGCCATGCAAGCAGACCGTACCGAGGTGGACAACCGCTGGGTCAACCTGATGCAGCGCCAGGTACAAGCGGCCGAGGTAGAGCTGGTGGCCACGCTGGCCACGGCCAAGATTACCCTGGGCCAGATCCTCAACCTCAAGCAGGGCGATGTGATCATGGTGGATATCCCCGAAAAGCTGGTGGCCGACGTGTCCGGCATTCCGGTGCTGGAGTGCAGTTATGGCACCGTGTCCGGCAACTATGCATTGAAGGTAGAGACGATTCTGGCCGGAGCGCACGACCTGGCCGACTCGCCAAACGGAGAAAACGAAGATGGCTGAAGAACAAGGCTTTGACCCCGATTCCGTCGCCGGTGCCGTGGATGGTGGCAACGACGTGATGGACGACTGGGCAGCGGCGATGGCCGAGCAGGAAGTGGCAGAAAATACTGCTGCGGCCGAGGCCAAGTCGGCCAGTTCCCTGTTTCAGGATTTCTCGGGTGCCGCACAGCCGCAGGGTGGCCCGCAAAACCTGGACATGATTCTCGACATCCCGGTGCAAATCACCGTGGAGCTGGGTCGTACCAAGATCGCCATCCGCAACCTGCTACAGCTGGCGCAAGGCTCGGTAGTAGAGCTTGATGGTCTGGCTGGTGAGCCGATGGACGTGCTGGTGAACGGCTGCCTGATTGCCCAGGGTGAGGTGGTGGTGGTGAACGACCGTTTCGGTATTCGCCTGACCGACATCATTACCCCGGCCGAGCGCATTCGCCGGTTGCAGAAATGATGCGCAGCCTGATCGCGTTGGCCCTGTTTGCCGGCCCGGCCTGGGCGGCGGCCCCTCCGGTAGAGGGGCCTTCGCCTTTATGGAGCTTGTTGCAGATGCTGTTCGGGCTGGCCATCGTGCTGGCCGCCATTGTCGGGGTGGCCTGGTTGTTTCGTCGCTTTACCATGACCGGCATGCTGGGCCGCATTCAGCCGGCCAAGGTGGTCAGTGGCGTCATGGTTGGCCCGCATGAGCGGGTAGTGATTGTGGAGCTGGAAGGCGAGTGGCTGGTGCTGGGCGTTACCTCGCGCAGTGTCACCCTGCTGAAGACGCTGGATAAGCCGCCGCAGGCGGAAGCGGCCAACGTGGCGGCGACCATGCCGCCGTTTGCGCAAAAGCTGGCCGCCATCATCGAAAAGAGCCGTAAGCGCCAGGGGGGCGAGGCCGAATGAAACGCAAGTTCTGGTTGGCGATGCTGTTGTCGCTGCTGTTGCCACTGAGTGCCTGGGCCGCCGGTCTGCCAATGATGAACAGCACGCCCAGTGCTGGCGGCGGGCAGAATTATTCGCTCAGCCTGCAGATGCTGTTGTTCATGACCGGGTTCACGTTCATCCCGGCCATGGTGCTGATGATGACCGCCTTTACCCGCATTGTCATCGTGCTGTCGTTGCTACGCCAGGCGCTGGGTACCATGCAGTCGCCGCCTAACCAGGTGCTGATCGGGCTGGCCTTGTTCCTCACCGTGTTCGTGATGGCACCGACGCTGGACGAGGTGTACAACAAGGCCTGGGTGCCGCTATCGGAAGACCGCATTACCTTCCAGCAGGCGGCAGACGAAGCCGCCAAACCGATGAAGGCCTTCATGCTCAGCCAGACGCGCGAAAAAGACTTGCAGTTCTTCATTGAGATTTCGCAGTCTCCAGCGCCGGCTACCAAGGCTGACGTATCGCTGAAAACGCTGGTGCCGGCTTTTGTGGTCAGCGAGCTGAAAACCGCATTCCAGATCGGTTTCATGGTGTTCATCCCCTTCCTGATCATCGATCTGGTTGTGGCCAGCATCCTGATGGCAATGGGTATGATGATGGTGTCACCGGTCATCATCTCGTTACCGTTCAAGATGATGTTGTTCGTACTGGTCGATGGCTGGGCATTGCTGCTGGGCTCGCTGGTGCAGAGCTTTGCGGTTAAATAGCAGGAGGCGCCATGACCCCGGAAACAGTCATCAATCTGGTACAAAACGCCCTGTATATCCTCATTCTGGTCTCGGCCCCGCCACTGGCTGCTGCCTTGCTGGTCGGCCTGCTGGTCAGCATCCTGCAGGCGGCCACCCAGATCAACGAGATGACCCTCACCTTCATCCCCAAGCTGCTGGCCATGTTCGTGGTGCTGGTACTGGCCGGCCCCTGGATGCTCAATACCCTGCTGGACTACATGACACGGCTGTTCCAGAGCATTCCCAGCGTTATCGGTTAGCCCATGCTCAGCATTAGCGATGCCCAGATCAACGCGCTACTGGCGTATTTTTTATGGCCGTTTGCTCGCATCGTCGGTCTGATGCTGGCCGACCCGCTGCTGTCGTCCAAGAGTATTCCCAAGCGTTACAAAGCCGGCTTTGCCCTGTTTCTGACCGTGCTGCTGGCGCCCATGCTGCCGCCCATGCCGGAGGTATCGGTAGTGTCGGCGCAGGGTACGCTGATCGTCATTCAGCAGCTATTAATCGGCATCATCATCGGGGTGGTGATGCGGGTAGCGCTCACCGCGGTGGAAATGGCCGGTTTTCTGATGGGTTCGCAGATGGGTCTGGGCTTTGCCATGTTTTTCGACCCGCAGCAATCAGCCCAGGTGCCAGCGGTATCGCGGGTGCTGACCGTGTTTGCTACCTTGCTGTTTCTTACTTTTGACGGCCACCACATCCTGATTGCTACGTTGGCGGAAAGCTTTCGCCTGATGCCGGTGGGTGCCCCGCTGCCGGTCAGCTCGCTGAACGCGGTGGCAGTGTGGGGCGGCCAACTGTTTGCCTGGGGCTTGTGGCTATCGTTGCCAGTGGTGGGAACCTTGCTGGTAATCAACCTGGCCATCGGCGTGATGACGCGGGCAGCGCCGCAGTTCAACGTGTTTTCCTTTGGTTTTCCGGTGACGCTGTTCATCGGCTTTGTGGCGCTGTACCTGTCGCTGCCGCTGATGGAGCCTGCCATCAGCCAGATTTACCGCGAGTCGTTCGACTTTATCGGCGGGGTGCTGAAGCTGCGCTAGCTTTTTGCTAAAATCGCGCTCTGCTTTTTTGCGGCTTGCCGGTGGCAAGCTGCCAACACTATCAAACCGAGGCTTTTATGGCTGGCCACAGTAAATGGGCGAACATCAAGCACAAGAAGGAACGCGCTGACGCCAAGCGCGGCAAAATCTTTACCCGTCTGATCAAGGAAATCACCGTTGCCGCCAAGATGGGTGGCCCGGATCTGGATTCCAACCCGCGCCTGCGTCTGGCCGTGGATAAAGCCTGGGACGCTAACATGCCCAAGGACAATATCCAGCGCGCCATCGACCGTGGTGCCGGCACGCTGGAAGGTGTGGACTACATGGAATGCCGTTACGAAGGTTACGGCATTGGCGGTGCGGCAGTGATGGTGGACTGCCTGACCGACAACAAGACCCGCACTGTAGCCGACGTTCGCCACGCTTTCTCCAAATATGGCGGCAATATGGGTACCGATGGCTGCGTGGCCTTCCAGTTTACCCACTGCGGCTACCTGGTGTTTGCACCGGGTACTGACGAAGACGCGCTGATGGAAAAGGCACTGGAAGCCGGTGCCGACGACGTGGTCAGCAACGACGACGGCTCGCTGGAAGTGATTACCCCGCCGTACGAGTTCACCCGCATCAAGGGCGAGCTGGAAGCGGCCGGCTTCAAGTCCGAGATGGGCGAGGTGACCATGCGTCCGCAGAACGAGTCGGTACTGGCGGGCGATGACGCTGTGCGTATGCAGAAGCTGCTGGACGCGCTGGAAGACCTGGACGACGTGCAAGAGGTGTACACCTCTGCGGTGCTGGAAGGTTGATGCTCGTAGTCCGCCTGGCCAAAGCCTGCTCGATAGCAGGCTTTTTGTTTGCATTGTGCCACCCTGGGTTGGCCGCCGCCGAGCCCTTGCGCATGTACTGCAGCGAGCATACGGTGCCAAAGCACTACGCCGAGTATGGCAAGGCCAGGGGTTACGGTGTGGAGCTGGGTCTGGCGATTCTGAAGCAGGCCGGTATCGAGGTGCGTGCCCATTGCGTACCGTGGGCGCGTGCCATCCAGGAGGTAGCGGCCGGCAAGGGCATCATGGCGCCGGTGTTTTCCAAAACGCCGGAGCGCGAGCAGCAGATGCTGTTTTCGCTGAAAGTGATGGATGACCCGGTGGTGTTGGTGCAGGCTGCGGCGCGGCCGTTTGCCTTTCACCACCCCACCGATCTGGCCGGGCGTCGGGTGGGTACTACGCGTGCCTCGCGTTTTACCGAAGCTTTCAATGCAGCCATGCCTTCCATGCTCATCAACGAGGACGGTGGCCCGCAGCAAAGGCTGCAGATGCTGGTGGCTGGTCGGCTGGATGCCGCTGTGATCGCTGGCGGTGTGCATGCGGTGCGCTATAACGCACGACAGGCGGGTATTGCCATCGAACAGCTGCGCATTGTCAGCCTGCCCATCATGCAAGACCCGAACTACTTTGCCATCTCGCGGCAGCACCCGCAGGCCAAGGTGCTAATGGACCGTCTGAACCGTACCATCGTGCGCATGAAGCAGGATCGTAGCCTTAACCAGCTGCTCGCCGAGGCGCAGGCACGCTACTAGGGCTGATCTGTAGCCGAGCCTGGCCGCAGCAGGTGTGCTGCGGCCAGGCTGGCTTAGAACACCGATTCGCCGCTACGGGTGGTGAAGCGGTCCAGTGCCTCCAGGCCCGCCAGCGAGTTGCCGCGCGCGTCCAGCCCCGGGCTCCACACCGCAATGCTCATCTTGCCCGGCAGGATGGCCAGAATGCCGCCGCCGACGCCGCTCTTGCAGGGCAAGCCCACACGGTAGGCAAACTCGCCGGCCGCATCATAAGTGCCGCAGGTAAGCATGATGGCGTTGATCTGCTTGGCTTGGCTGCGGCTTAGGCGTTGCTTGCCGCTTACCGGCGACATACCGTGGTTGGCCAGAAACAGGCCGGCGCGTGCCAGTTCGCGTACCGATATGCGCAGGCTGCAGGCGCGGAAGTAGTGCGCGAGTACCTGATCCACCGGGTTGCGGACATTGCCACAGCTTTTCATGAAGTGCGCCAGTGCTGCGTTGCGGTGGCCGTGTTCCGCTTCCGATGACGCAATGACGTAATCGAAATCCAGGGCCTCCTCACCGCTTTCCTCGCGCAGGAAGGTGCGTAGCGCCGCACTGCTGTCGCCCAGCTGGCTGATGGCGATGTCGGTCACCGCCAGCGCACCGGCGTTGATGAACGGGTTGCGCGGGATACCGTGCTCGTACTCCAGCTGTACCAGCGAGTTGAACGGGTTGCCAGAGGGTTCCTTACCCACGCGTTGCCACAGGTCTTCGCCGGTTTGGGCCAGGGTTTGCGCCAGCATGAAGGCTTTGGAAATGCTCTGGATGGAAAAGCGCTTGTCGGCGAGGCCAGTATGGTAGTGCCGGCCGTCCAGGGTGGAAACCGCCATCGCAAACTGCTCGGTGCTTTCGCCGGCCAGTGCCGGGATGTAGTCAGCCGGTTTGCCGGCTGACAGGTAGGGGACGATATCGCGGGCGATGTCGTCAATCAGTTGCTGAATGTCCATTTTTTATCACAGGTGTTGTGGTGGTGAAGGTGGCACGGACGGTCTTTGCCATCCTGTTGCCGGTGCCTGTGGCCAGGGTTGGCCGCAAGCTGCCGCGGGTTGGCCCGCGTGCATTCAGGGCTGGGGTGGGGTGCCCCATTCGGCCAGAAAGGTGGCCCGGAACTGCATCAGCCAGGCCAGGCGTTGTTCGCCCAGCGACCGGCCGGCTGCGGTCTGCATGGTGGCGGGCAGCGTCGCCAGTTTCACGGTGATGTGGTCCAGTGCGTAGCGGCGGTCGTCCAGCGGCCGCTGCAGCGCTTGCGGGTCATCCGGGTGCGCCAGCTGGCTGTCCATCTTACCGGCGGTATAAAACAGCCTTGCCAGGCCCACGGCACCCAGTGCGTCCAGACGGTCGGCGTCTTGCACAATCTGTGCTTCCAGTGTCTGCGGTGTGATGGCCGCCGAAAAGCTGTGCGCCTCGATGGCGTGGCCGAGCGCGGCCAGCTTGTCGGCCGGGAAGCCGGCAGCGGCCAGCTCACGGCAGGCCAAGGCTGCCGCCTGGCGCGAGGCCAGATGGCGTTGCGGATGGTTCTTGGGCAGGTTGACCAGATCGTGCAGATAGCACGCCGCCATCACCACCAGCGCGTCGGCTTGCGGGTAGCTGTCCAGCAGCAGGCGGGCGGCTTGCCATACGCGCTGCAGGTGGGCCAGGTCGTGCGCGCCGTCGTCGCCTGCGTGCTGCTGGGCCAGTTGCTGGCAGACGGCCTGCCAGTGGGTTGCATCGTACGTCATGGGGTGGTTTTGCAATGAAGGCCGCCCATTAAAAAAGGCTGGCCGCAGGCTGTCAATGCGTGTCGGGCCAAAAAGCAAAAAGCGCCCCGAGGGGCGCTGTTGTCGGCATGAAGCGGGTTACTTCTTGCCTTTGATGCTTTCTTCCAGCTCCTGGAAGGTGGGGCGTTCGGTGGAGTACAGCACCTTGCGGCCGAATTCGACCGCGGTTTGCGGGGCATAACCTTGCATGCTGGCCAGCAGCACGGTTTTGATGCACTGGAACTCCTTGGTGCTGTCGTCCAGTTTCTGCTCCAGCAAGGTACCCAGCGGCGCCACGATACCGTAAGCCAGCAGAATGCCAAGGAAGGTACCGACCAGTGCCGAACCGATCATGCCGCCCAGCACCGCTGGCGGCTGGCCTACCGAGCCCATGGTGTTCACCACGCCCAGTACCGCTGCCACGATACCGAAGGCCGGCAAGGCATCGCCCAGCCGGGTAATGGCGGCTGCCGGCGCGTGGCCTTCGTGGTGGTGGGTCTCGATCTCGATGTCCATCAGGTTTTCGATTTCCATCGCGTTCAGGTTGCCGGACACCATGATGCGCAGATAGTCGGTGATGAAGTCCATCACGTGATGATCGTGGGCGATGGCTTCGTATTTGGAAAACACCGCGCTGCTGTGCGGGTCTTCGATGTCTTTTTCCACCGACATCAAGCCTTCTTTACGGATCTTGACCAGGATTTCAAACAGCATGCCCAGCAAGTCCATGTAGCGGGCTTTGGTGTAGTGCGAACCCTTGAACAGGGTAGGCAGCGCGCCTTTGACGGCTTTCAGCGTCTTGCCCTGGTTGGTCACCACGAAGGCACCGATGGCGCCGCCCAGAATGGCCATCATTTCTGTGGGCAGTGCCTTGATGATGACCTGCATATTGCCACCGTGCAGGATGTAGGCGCCGAAAATACAAGCCAGGGTAATGAGATAACCGATACCAACGTTCATGAGCCTGCGTTCCCCTTGATAGGCAAGGCGTGAGATTGTCTGAATTTAAGGATAGAAGCGCCGGGAATGCCAGCCGCAGCGCAGCATGTCAATAATCTACCCTGCCACGCAAGGCCTTGATGCTACCGCGATTGGATTTGCCTGCCAACCGCCGTAGCTGGCTGCCGCGCGTGGGTTTGGTTGCCTTGCGTGGCTTGTCGCGGTGGGCGGCAGCGTCAATCAGGGCTTGAAGACGCTGCAGTGCATCATCGCGGTTTTGTTCCTGGGTACGGTATTGCTGCGCCTTGATGACGATGACGCCATCCTTGTTGATGCGCTGGTCTGCCGCGGCCAGCAAGGCCGTCTTCAGCGTGTCTGGCAGCCGCGAGGCGGCAATATCGAAACGCAAGTGTATGGCGCTGGCCACCTTGTTGACGTTCTGGCCACCGGCGCCTTGGGCGCGGATGGCGCTCCATGTCACGTCGTCCGGGTGAAACTGCATGGTGATGCTGTCCTGTCAAAAGCAGCCGGCAGTCTAGGGCCTGCCTTGCTGGCTGGCTAGCCTAACGCACTGCGTGGCGCCTGCCGCCGCTCGGCAAACGGTAGTGCCGGGTCTTGGCTGCGCTGGCGTTTTCTGAGGTACATGGCGTTGTCAGCCTGTTCTATCAATGCTTCCAGGTTGGTACTGGCGTGCATGTCGCAGCGGCCGATACTGGCGGTAATGGATACCACGTTGCCCGAGGGCAGGGCGATCGGTCGGCTCAGCTCGTAATCCAGCTCGGCGATCAGCCGGTCAATTTCTTGTGGCTGGCGGCGGCTCAGCGCCACAATGAACTCGTCGCCGCCAAAGCGGCAACACACGTCGCCATGTTGTAGCGATGTCATCAGCCGTTCGGCAGTAATTTGCAGTACCACGTCGCCTGCCTTGTGGCCGTATTGGTCGTTCACCGGCTTGAAACGGTCCAGATCGATCTCCAGTAGCGCCAGGCTGCTGTGCTGCGACGCGCTTTCCAGCAACTGGGTGATATGGCGAATGCCAGCGCGGCGGTTGAACAGGCCGGTCAGCAGGTCGCGGTCTGCCATGTGTTGCATCTCGTTATGGCTGCGGGCCAGCTCGCGCATGGCTTGCTCGGCCTGATGTCGTGCCGTTCGCAATTTGCGCAGGTTGTCGTAATAGCGCCGGGCGTGATGCAGCATGATGCGCGCCACAGCCAGGCTGAGCAGCAGGCTGATGGTGACGTTTTCGATCACGGTGGCCATGGCAAAGCTGCTCAGCTCGAACAGCTGCAGCGACGCTACCGCAATGGTCCAGTTGCATAGCGAAGCCATGCACAGCAGGCGAAAGCGCGATGCCGTGGCCAGCAGTACCAGATCGATGACGGCAAACCCTTGGGTCATGGACAGGTAATCCACGCCGATGCGGTTCAGCTCGTAGCCAAACCACACCACGATCAGCGGGTACACCACGCCTACGCTGGCATGAAACACATTGCCCCACAGCCGGCCGCGACGGCCGTGCATCAGCAGCAGGGCACCGAAAGCCCACACAATGCCAACCACGCGTGGCAGCAGGATGCTTTCCCAGTGCGAATAGTGCTGGAAGTACTCCACGCAAAACATCAGCGTGAAAATACAGCCCACCAGCAGTGCCGCAGTACGGCGCGCGGGCAGGGCGTAATGGTCCTGGCGCTGCGCAAAGTGCGCGGCGCGGCGCGGCTTGCGTGACAGCATCATGGCTGTAGCGGAAAGATCTTGCCGGGGTTGAGCAGGCCTTGCGGGTCTAGCGCCTGTTTGATGGCACGCATCAGCTGCAGGCCGTGCGTGCCGGCTTCTGCGGCCAGATAGGCCTGTTTACCAATACCGATACCATGTTCGCCGGTGCACGTGCCCTCCATTTGCTGGGCACGCAGCACCAGCCGGTGGTTGATGGCCTTGGCGCGCGCCAGGCTGGCGTCGTCGCCGGGTTGAACCAGCAGCATCAGGTGGAAATTGCCGTCGCCCACGTGGCCGAACAGCGGTGCAGCCACGCCTTCGGCGGCCAGGTCGGCGTAGGTGGCCTCGATGCATTCGCTCAGGCGCGAAATCGGCACACAGACGTCGGTGGCGACGCAGCGGCTGCCCGGTTGCAGCTGCAGGCCGGCAAAGTAGGCGTTATGGCGCGCCTGCCACAGCTTGTTGCGGTCTTCGTCCTGGGTGGCCCAGGCAAAGTCGCCGCCGCCGTTGGCCGCAGCCAGCTCGCCCACCATGGCTGCTTGTTCGGCTACCGCTTGCGCGGTGCCGTGGAACTCCAGGAACAGCGTCGGGCGTTCGGGGTAGTCGGTGCGGCTATGGCGATTCACCGCCTGCATGGTCAGCCCGTCCAGCATTTCGGCCCGCGCCAGCGGTATGCCGCACTGGATGCTCTGGATGACGGTATCGACCGCGCCACGCACGCTGTCGAAATTCACCACCGCTGCCGACATGGCTTCCGGCATGCCATACAGACGGACGGTGACTTCGGTAATGATGGCCAGCGTGCCTTCCGACCCTACCAGTAGCCGCGTCAGGTCGTAGCCGGCCGATGATTTGCGGGCACGGCTGCCGGTGTGCACCACTTCGCCGCTGGCCAGTACTGCCGTCAGCGCCAGCACGTTTTCGCGCATGGTGCCGTAACGGACGGCATTAGTACCGCTGGCGCGGGTGGCGCTCATCCCGCCCAGCGTGGCGTCGGCACCGGGGTCGATAGGGAAGAACAGGCCGCTGTGTCGCAGCTCGCGGTTAAGCTGCATGCGGGTCACGCCGGCTTCCACCGTGGCGGTAAGATCGGCCTCGTGTACCGCCACAATCCGGTTCATCTGCGACATATCCAGGCTGATGCCGCCGTGAATAGCCAGCGTATGGCCCTCTACCGAGCTACCGGCACCATAGGGGATAAGCGGTACACCGTACTGGCTGCACAGGCGTGCGATGGCGCTGACTTCGGCGGTGTTATGTGGCCATGCCACCGCGTCCGGCAGTGCGTCGGGGTGGCAAGACTCGTCGTGACCGTGGTGGGCGCGGACGGCGTCAGCCACGCTGATGCGCTCGCCTAACGGGGTACGCAGTGCGGCAAGCAGGTCGGGCAGGGCAGAAGGATGCGGCATGATGACGATATACAATGCGATGACATTCGATTATGCATCGGATCGGTGTTTTATTGTATGTTTTGATATAAAAAAAGCCACCTATCATGAGGTGGCAGTTTCAAGTGTTGCATGCGCCGCAGGGGGCTGCAGCGCATGCTCCAGCAGTATCGAAGCCGCCGGCTAGCTGTCTGTTTGCCAGCCGCCGCTGCCCAGTAGCTGTAACTGGCGGTTGTGGTGTGTCAGCAGCGTGCTGCGATGGCCCACGCTGACCAGTACCGTGCCGGGCAGCTGTTCACGTACCAGCCGGTACAGCGCGTCTTCCAGCCCTTCGTCCATGGCCGAGGTGGCTTCGTCCATGAAGGCTACTTGTGGTGCGGCCAACAGCAAACGGCCGAAAGCCAGCCGTTGTTGCTCGCCCAGCGACAGAATGCGGCTCCAGTCGGCTACCTCGTCCAGCCGGCTGCTTAGCTGGCCCAGCTGCACCGCTTTCAGCACCTGGCTGATGCGCGCGCTGTCAGCAATGGCGGCCTGCGGGTAGCTCAGCGCGTCGCGCAGGCTGCCCAGCGGCAGATAAGGCCGCTGCGACAAGAACAGTGCACCCTGCTGCGGGTAGGCAATCTGCCCGTCGCAGTGTGGCCACAGCCCGGCCACGGCGCGTAGCAGCGTGGTTTTGCCGCTACCGGACGGGCCGCGAATCAGCAGCGCGTCGCCACTGTGCAGCGCCAGCTGCAGCTGGTCGATCAATACTTGTTGATCGGGGCGGCGCACGGTGAAGTTTTGCAGTGTCAGACCGCTATCGATATCGTTACGAGCAGCTTGCGGCAGCTGGACGGCTTGCTGGCAGGCATCCTGAAAACCGGTAAGGCGGTCCAGCACGGCTTTGTATTCGGCAAAGTTGTCGTACGAGGTACGGAAGAACGACAGATTGCTTTGCAGCTGGCCGAATGCCTGCGCGGTTTGCACCATGTCACCCAGCGAGATTTCTTTGGCAAAGAAACGCTTGGCTTGCAGCAGGAAGGGGAAGATAACCCCGGTCTGGCTGACGGTAAGGTTAAAACCGCTTAGCTTCAGGTTACGGAAAACCAGTGCCCATACATTGTCGATGACTTCGCCAAAGCGCTGGCGCAGGCTGTTGCCTTCTACCTGTTCGCCACGATAAAAGGCGATGTTTTCGCTGTATTCGCGCACCCGCATCAGGTTGTAGCGGTAATCGGCGTTCAGTTTTTCGTTGAGGAAGTTAAGGCGGATCAGCGGCCGGCCGATGCGGAAGGCAAACACGGTTGCCACGATGACGTAGACGTAGGCAATGAACACCGTGCTGCGCGGAATCTCCACCCCAAAAATGGCCAGCGCGCCCGACAGCCCCCACAGGATGATGGTGAATTCGAAGGTGGATACCAGCGCGTCGATCACCCCCATCGACAGGGTGAGGCTGCTGCCGACAAAGCTGGTGATGTCTTGCTGGATACGCTGGTCGGGGTTGTCCGCCGGCGTCGCCAGATGGTGGCTGCGGTAGTAGGCCTGGCCCTGCAGCCATTGCCCCAACAGACGCTCGTTCAGCCACTGTCGCCAGCGAATGACGAAAGCCTGCTGCAGGTAGTACTCGAACAGCACGCGGCCAACGTGTGCCGTGGCTAGCGCCGCAAACAGCAGCATCGATGCCCAGAAGGCTTTTTCGTCCAGCTTTTGCAGCGCGGTGTACATGCCGTTGTACCAATTGGAAAACAGCACGCTCAGCCGCACCCCGGCCAGGGTAATCAGCACGATCAGCAGCAGGCTCAGCAGCGGCCGCCAGCCGTGTTTGCGCGGCTGGAAGTAGTCGCCGGACAGCCGCCAGAACTGCCGGCCCCACTGTGTATGCCGCGTCAGTAGCCATACCGCGCCGCCGCTGAGCAGCAAGGTAATCACCATGGCCTGGCCCAGCCAGATCAGGCTGGCCAGCAGTTCGCTTCCCCAATTCACAATGCTTACTCCTGTCTTGATTTCTTGTTCTGCACGCCGCGTCTGGCTTGGCCCTGCTGCCTGTCGGCGATGCCGGCTGCAGGGGGCTTGACGGCTTTGCTACAATAGCGGTTCGTCACATAACCGGAACAGGCCAAGGTAGCCATGCTCAACCTCTATAACACACTGACCCGCCAGAAAGAAGAATTCAAACCCCTCGTACCCGGCCAGGTAAAGATGTACGTGTGTGGCATGACCGTCTATGACCTGTGCCACATCGGCCACGCCCGCATGCTGACCGCGTTCGACGTCATCTACCGCTGGTTCATGGCCAGCGGTTACGACGTGACCTATGTGCGCAATATTACCGACATCGACGACAAGATCATCAAGCGTTCTGCCGAGCGCGGCATCAGCGCCGAAGCGCTGGTGGAAGAAACCATCGCCGACATGCACGCCGATACCGAAGCGCTGGGCCTGTTGCGGCCAACCTTCGAGCCGCGTGCCACCCAGCACATTGGCGGCATGCAGGACATCATCAGCAAGCTGATCCACCGTGGCAAGGCCTACCCGGCGCCCAACGGCGACGTGTACTACGCTGTGCGCGAATTCGATGGCTACGGCAAGCTGTCCGGCAAGACGCTGGAAAGCCTGCGCGCCGGCGAACGCATCGACGTGGACCCGAACAAGCGCGATCCATTCGACTTTGTGCTGTGGAAAGCCGCCAAGCCGGGCGAGCCGCAGTGGCAAAGCCCGTGGGGCGCCGGCCGCCCCGGCTGGCACATCGAGTGCTCGGCCATGAGCTGCCACCACCTGGGCGAACATTTCGATATCCACGGCGGCGGTGAAGACCTGCAGTTCCCGCACCACGAGAACGAAATCGCCCAGAGCGAGGGTGCTCATGGTCACCAGTACGTCAACTACTGGATGCACAACGGCTTCATCAACGTGGACGGCACCAAGATGTCCAAGAGCCTGGGCAACTTCTTCACCATCCGCGACGTGCTGGGCCATTTCGACGGCGAGGTCATCCGCTTCTTCATCGTGCGCAGCCACTACCGCAGCCCGGTGAACTTTACCGACGGCATCCTCAACGACGCCAAACAGGGCCTGACCCGTCTGTACACCGCACTGCGCGGCCTGGACCTGCCCGCCAGCAGCGGCATCGACTGGGCCAACCCGTACGCGGCGCGCTTCAAGGCGGCGATGGACGACGACTTCGGCACCTCCGAAGCGGTGTCGGTCCTGTTCGAGCTGGCTGGCGAAGTGAACAAGAGCAAGGACCTGGTGCTGGCCCGCCTGCTGAAAGACCTGGGCGGCGTGCTGGGCCTGCTGCAGCGCGACCCGGAAGCCTTCCTGCAAGGCGACAGCGCCGAAGGCGGCCTCAGTGCCGAACAGGTGGAAGCGCTGATCCAGGCGCGCAAGGACGCACGTGCGGCCAAGAACTGGGCCGAGTCCGACCGCATCCGCGACGAGCTGACGGCTGCCGGCATCGTGCTGGAAGACAGCGCCGGCGGCACCACCTGGCGTCGTGCCTGAGGCATCAACAGCAGGGAAGGTTGGCCGCGGCCAGCTTTTCCTTGCCAATATCCGGCATAGTCTGGATAATCACGCGTTTTGAAGAAGTACAGGCAAAACCCCTGTACCCGAGTGAAAAGGAAAAGCCATGCAAGCCGATATTCAGCCGAACTACAAAGAAGTAGCCGTTACCTGCTCCTGCGGTAACCAGTTCACCACCAAGTCCACCATGGGCAAAGAAGCGTTCCACATCGAGGTGTGCTCCCAGTGCCACCCGTTCTACACCGGCAAACAGAAGATCGTTGATACCGCTGGTCGCGTTGATCGCTTCAACCAGAAGTTTGGCAACTTCTTCAAGCGCTAATCCGCTTGCAGGACCCAAAAAAGGCAGCCAGTGGCTTAATGCCAGTCAGTTAAGACTTGCGACTGCAAATCCAGTAAAAGGGAACATGTTCATCATGTTCCCTTTTTTGCTGTATGAGCCTGCTACAACGCGCATTAAATGACACGCTGCCACACAC
>NZ_JBKBHK010000019.1:0-41498 GCF_046297735.1 Vogesella sp. | reverse complement strand
TTTAATGCGTGTTGTAGCAGGCTCATACAGCAAAAAAGGGAACATGATGAACATGTTCCCTTTTACTGGATTTGCAGTCGCAAGTCTTAACTGACTGGCATTAGCCCGGTTGGGCGGTTTTCTTATTTGACGACGGGCAGCTGGCTGCTGTGGCTGGCTTCTTCCAGCCCGCCCAGGTTTTGCAGCCGGGTATAGCCCAGCTGTTGCAGCGCTTCCAGCGCCAGCGCCGAGCGGCGACCGCTGCGGCAGTACAGGCGGATCGGCGTGTGCTTGTCCGGTACCCGGGCGGCGATTTCCTGTGCGACGCGGTCTACCGGCAGCAGCAGCGCACCTTGCAGATGGCCGCTGGCGTACTCCTCCGCCGTGCGCACGTCGATCAGTACACCCGGCTGGCTGACGGCCGCTGCCGCCTTGACGGGCGGTGTCGCCAGCACAGGCATAGCTGCTGTCAGCAGCAGGCCCAGTGCGGCGGCGCTCAGCAGCGTTTTCATGCTCAGCAGCCCTGGCTCAGCGCGATGTCCAGCGCCAGCGCTTGGTGCTGGGCGGCCTTGTCGGCTTTGTCCAGCTTGCCGAACAGCTTGGATAGCTCGGCGTGGGCGCACAGCGTGGGTTGCAGCGATACGCTGGCTTCCAGATAGCTTTGCGCTTTGCCCCACAGCTGTTCGGCCAGTGCCAGCCGGCCCAACGCCAGCAGCAGCATGTGGTCGCGCGGGCGCGATTTCAGCCAGTTTTCGGCGTCGCGCATCAGCGCCAGGCGGCGCGGGCTATCGATATGCTCGGCCAGCATGCCCAATTCGCGTGCCAGCTCCGGTGTAGCCTGCTCTTCGTCTGCCAACGCTGCTGCAATCAGTTCCGCGGCCAACGGGTAGGTATCCAGCGCGATCAGGTGGCGCGAAATGTCCACCACCAGGTCGGGGTTCTGCTTTTCCACGCCGGGGATGCGTTTCAGCCAGTCGCGCACTTCGCGCTCGCTGCCCAGCCCAACCAGCTGCTGGCGGTAG
The DNA here is from genome assembly GCF_046297735.1 of Vogesella sp. NCBI lineage: Bacteria > Pseudomonadati > Pseudomonadota > Betaproteobacteria > Neisseriales > Chromobacteriaceae > Vogesella > Vogesella sp. Next base: position 40,497 of record NZ_JBKBHK010000019.1, on the reverse strand, counting down.
GCGGCCAGGCGGTAGCGGCGGGCCTGGTCGGCTTCCAGGGCATCGGCCTTCAGCAGCTTTTCGGTGAGTTGCAGCACCTGCTCCGGCTGCTTCAGCAGCAGGCGGATTTTCAGCTCCAGCCGCAGGGCGGAGGTGAGGTTGCTGCTGATGCCGCGGGCGCGTTCGATGGCAGCCAGCGCTTCCAGCGGCTGCTTGGCGTCCATGCGGATCTGGGCTTCCACCATGTGGCGCGCCAGCTGGATGCGTTCCGGCATGCTTTCCAGCCGCGACAGGTAGCCGTCGCGCTTGGCGTTGTCGCCCACGCTGGCGGCGGAGCGGGCCGCGATCATCAGTGCCAGCGCGCGGTTTTCGTCGGCGTACTCGTCGTCGATGGATTTCAGCGCTTCGCGCTCGGCACGCTGGTAGCGGCCTTCAAACATCGAGATGGCGGCCTCGCGCAGCGCATGGCGGGCGGCGCGCAGCTTTTTCTGGCGCTGGAAGGCGCGCACTTCATGCGGCAGGTTGGCCGCAATGCCCAGCAGGCGCAGCACGCCGTAGGCCAGCAGGATCAGCACCACCACGGCGATGATCAGCAGGTTGAACGACACTTCCATGCGGTACGGCGGCACGAACAGGATGGCGTAGCCGGTATTCAGCGTCGACGCCAGGCCAATCAGCACCGCCAGGGCAAACAGCCCGACAATCCAGAACACGAATCTCACGGCTTACTCCACGGTGTTGCCTTGCGCGTCGCGCACGGCTTTCAGGCTGGCAGACAGGTCGGGCAGGCTCACTTCCAGACGCGCTGCGGCCAACTCGGCCAGCGTGGCTTGCCATTTCTGCGTGGCTGGGGCGTCGCGGTCGAAGTAGCGGGCGCCGTACTGGGCGGCGGCAGCCAGGTCGGCCTGGTAGGTGGCGCCGTCGCGTTGGGTCAGCGCCAGGCGCGCATCCAGCAGGCGCAGCTTGATGTTTTCACGCAGGAAGAAGGCCTGCTCCGGCGACAGTAACAGTGCTTCCGGTTTGTCCATGCGGCGGATGCGTACCATCTCGCCCAGGCTCTGCGTCACGTCGGCCAGCAGACGTTCCCACCACGGTGCGCTGGCCGGCAGTGCCGGGCGGGCGCTGGTGGTGGCCAGGCGGTGATGGTCGATTACCAGTGGCAGTGTTTCGGCGCCCAGCATCAGGCTGTCCAGTTTCAGCGTCAGGCCTACGGTGTCGAGATAGGGCAGGGCTTTCAGTGTTTCCAGGTCTTTGGCGACGGCTTTTTTCACCGGAATCAGTGCCGGGTTGTCGAAGCGCGACAGGCGGTTGTCCACCATTTCCAGCGCGGTGATGGCACCGCTGACGTTACCGGCCAGTTGAAGCTGCTGGCTAGCTACGGCTAGCGTGTGTTCTACCTCGGACAGCAGCCAGTCGCTGCGGTTTTTGGTGAGCTCCTGATACATGGCGCCCAGCGTGGCGTACTGACCGGCCGATTCGTTGACGCGTGCTTCCAGCAGCGCCAGCTTGGCTTCGGCGGCGCGGGTAGCAGCGAGTGCCTGTTCGGCTTGGGTCTGGATGGCTTTGGTGCTGCCGCCGTTTTCGGCCAGGCGGGTAGCCAGCGCCTGTTTGGCGTCGTTCAGTTGCTGGCGGCTGTCCAGGTAGTGCCAGCCGGTCACGCCCAGCGCGATCAGGGAAACAATCAGCGCGAGGTTGACGGATTTCTTGGCAGGCAGCGCGCTGCCCTTGTCGACTGGAGTGGCTTCGCTCATGGGATGTCGTGTCACCGCAAGGTTGCCGCATTATGGCGGCAGGGTTGCTGGAGCCGGCGTCAGGCGCCGTAACTTGAAAGGCATTGTAACGTTCTGTCGATGGGGCTGCCAGCCGCTTGACGCCACATGTCGCCTTGCCCGGCAAGGCAAGTGGCCATACAGCATGCCCCGACAGGGATGTCCGGGTAGACCTGGCGCGGGGAGCTCAGTTCGCCAGCATGGCCGCCAGCGCGCCGGCGCTGCCGTCGCACAGCGCCAGGTTGGCCACGCCGTGCTGGCGCAGGCGCAGCGCGATGCGTGGGTGCAGCGTAAAGAACGGCAGGCTGCGCAGCAGCGTAGCCTGCTCGGGGCTGGCCTGGGCAAACAGCGCGTCGGCAATGTCGCTGGAGGTCACCACCAGGCCGGCCAGGCCGCCGCTGCGCAGCAGGGCAATCAGCCGTGCCCAGTCCGGCTGCCGTGGCTCGCGCCGGTAGACGTCGGCGTGGCGCGGTAGCGCACCGCGCGCGGCGAGGGTTTCCCCGAGCTGGGCGCGTCCGTCGTGGCCGCGCACAATCAGGATGCGTTGGCCGGCTACCTGCTGCATCGGCGCCAGTGCCAGCAGCGCGTCGCTGTCGTTGCCATCGTCCGGGTACAGCACGCCGCGGCCACTGACGGCTTGCAGCTTCTGGCCACTGCCGCGGCCAACGGCCGCCAGCTTGACGCCGGGGGGTAGCTTGTCGGCCAGCACCGGCCAGGCGATGTCGATGGCCGACGGGCTGACAAAGACCAGCCAGTGGCTGACGCGCGCCAGCGCCGGCAAGGCGGCCAGGCCGTCGGCGTCGGCCACGGTGTCCAGCACGCAGAACGGCTCGGACGCCACGCCCAGCGACGCCAGCGCCGTCTGCAGGCGGGCAGCCTGGGCCGGCGGGCGCAGCAGCAGCAGGGTGCCGGCCATGGTTTAGCGGTCTGCCTGCTCGGCCACCACCGCTTCGATCAGCTCGGCGGCGTTCTGGTCCAGCAGCTTCTTGGCGACGGCGCGGCCCAGCGCGTCGGCGTATTCGCGCGGTGCGCTGGCGCTGGCGGTCAGCATTTCGGAGCCGTCCGGGTGGGCAACAAAGCCGCCCAGCGTGATCAGGTTGTCGGTAATGGTGGCAAAACCGCCGATCGGAATCTGGCAGCTGCCGCCCAGCACGCGCGAGAACGCGCGTTCGGCGGTGACGCAGGCGTGGGTGTCGGCGTCGTTCAGCGGCGCCAGCAGCGTGTACAGGTCGGCGCGGTCGGCGCGGATTTCAATGCCTAGCGCGCCCTGGCCCACGGCCGGCAGGCTTTCCGACGGCGCCAGCTCCTGGCGGATGCGCTCGCCTAGGCCCAGGCGTTTCAGGCCGGCGGCGGCCAGGATGATGGCGTCGAACTCGCCGTCGTCCAGCTTGCGCAGGCGGGTTTGCACGTTGCCGCGCAGCGGCTTGATCACCAGGTGCGGAAAGCGGGCGCGCAGTTGCGATTCGCGGCGCAGGCTGGAAGTGCCCACCACGGCGCCGTGCGGCAGCTCGTGCAGGCTGGCGTAGCGGTTGGATACCAGCGCGTCGCGCGGGTCTTCGCGTTCGCAGATGGCGGCCAGGGCAAAGCCTTCCGGCAGGTTCATCGGCACGTCCTTGATGGAGTGCACGGCGATGTCGGCGCGGCCTTCTTGCAGGGCCAGCTCCAGCTCTTTCACGAACAGGCCCTTGCCGCCGATTTTGGACAGCGTTTTGTCGAGGATCTGGTCGCCCTGGGTGGTCATGCCCAGGATCTCCACCGTGAGCTGCGGGTACAGCGCCTCGAGGCGGGCTTTGATGTGTTCGGCCTGCCACATGGCGAGTTTGCTTTCGCGGCTGGCGATGACGAGCTTGTTCATGAACGGGTCCTGCACGAAGAAAAGGATGGCCGGCATTCTAGCACGCACACGGCGGCCAACCTTGATACAGGGCAGGGTGTGTGTAGCTGCAACATTACCTTGTAGTTTAACTACACGGTACGCCGCTTTTGCGGCAGGATTACAGCAATAAAACCAGCAGTAGCGGCATGGTCAGCATGGCCGCCAGCGTCGAGGTGGTCACCACTGCGGCGGCCAGTTCGCCGTCGCCTTGCATGCGCACGGCCAGGATGTAGGCCGAGGTGGCGGTGGGCAGCATGCTCATCACCAGCGCGGCCTGGCGATAAATACCGCTGACGCCCAGCAGGCCGGTGGCCAGCACGGCGATGGCCGGCAACAGCAGCAGCTTGATGGCGTTCCAGTACAGCAAGGGGCCGGCGTGGCGGCGCAACACGGCAAAGCGCAGCCCGGCGCCCACGGTAATCAGCCCCAGCGGCAGCGCCGCTGCGGCAAGGTGGTCGATGGCGGCAAACAGTGGCCCGGGGATGGACAGACCGCTGAGGTTGGCCGCCAGCCCGCTGCAGATGCCCCAGATGATGGGGTTGCGCAGCAGCTCGTACAGCATGCCGCGCTCGCTGCCGTGCGCCAGCTGGCCCACCGCCATCACGTTGACTACCGGCACCATGCTGCCGCACAGCAGCGCGATGGTGGCAATGCCCGGCTCGCCGGCCAGCGTGCCCATGACCGCAAAGCCAACATAGGTGTTGAAGCGGTAGGCGCCCTGGTTGCCGGCGGCAAAGCTGGGCTGCGGCAGCCGGAACAGCGGCTTGGCCGCGCTGCCCAGCACAAAGGCACAGGCGGTAAACAGCAAGCCTGCGGCCAACATCGGCAGGCTGGCGGCCAGGTCCAGCTGCGCCCGCGCCAGCGCGCGGAATAGCAGTGGCGGGAACAGTACGAAGTAAACGAATTTCTCGGCCTCGCCCCAGAACGCCGGCGCCAGCCAGCCGCTGCGCCGCAGCGCGAAGCCGAACAGGATGAGCAGGAAATCGGGAATGAGGATCAGGGCGGTGTCCATGCCGGCCATCTTCGCAGTGTTTGTCACAATAAAATATTAGGGAAATAGCGTATGAGCGATCAGGACAAGGATTTACCGCTGCGTGAAGACCTGGCACGGCTTAACCGCCTGCTGGAAGCGCTGCTGCTGGAACAGGAAGGCGCCGAGGTGGTGGACGAGATCCGCGCCATCCCCAGCGGTGCCCAGCGCCACGACGCCGCCGCCGACGCGCTGGTGGAGCGGCTGTCACCGGCCACCACCACGGCACTGGTGCGCGCCTGTGGTTTGTATTCGCAGCTGTTCAATATTGCCGAAGACCTGCACCACGCCCGCCGCCGCCGCGCCCACCAGCGTGCCGGCAGCGCCCCGCAGCGTGGCAGCCTGTCGCGTGCGCTCACCAGCCTGCACGATAGCGGCGTGGACTTTGCCAGCCTGAACGCTGCGCTACAAGAAGCCAGCGTCAGCGCCGTGCTCACCGCCCATCCCACCGAAGTGCAGCGCCAGAGCGTGCTGGACGGCCACCGTGCGGTGCGCAAGTTCTTGCAGCAGCTGTCGTCACCCGACATCACCCCGGAAGAAGAAGCCGAAGTCGAGGCCAAGCTGCAGCGCGTCATCCACACGCTGTGGCAAACCACCGAAATTCGCCCGTTCAAGATGACGGTGGCCGACGAGATCGAAAACGGCGTCGCCTACCACCCGCTGTCGTTCTTCCAGGCCATTCCCGCGCTGTATGAGCGCCTGGGCCGCCAGATGCGCGAGCTGTGGGGCCAGGACGCGGCGATACCGTCCTTCCTGCGCGTCGGCAGCTGGATTGGCGGCGACCGCGACGGCAACCCCAATGTGGACGCCAGCGTGCTGCGCCACGCCATTACCCGCCAGGCCGAGGTGGCGTTCAAGCACTACTTCTACGAGCTGGCCGGCCTGTACCGCGAGCTGTCGCTGTCGTCGCGCCACATCCGCGTGTCGCCCGCTGTGGCCGCGTTGGCCGCCGCTTCGCCCGATAGCGCCATCAGCCGCCGCGAAGAGCCGTACCGTCTGGCGCTGGCCACCATCGAAGGCCGCCTGTCGGCCACTGCGGCCAACCTGGGCCTGCCGCTGCGCGGCCGCTGGACCGCCGGCGACGCCTACCCCGACACCGACGCGCTGCAGGCCGATCTGGCCGCGCTGCGCGACTCGCTGGCCGCCAACGGCAGCGCCTTGCTGGTGTACGGCCGGCTGGGCAAGCTGGCGCGCGCGGTGGACGTGTTCGGCTTCTACCTGATGCCGCTGGACCTGCGCCAGCACGCCGAAAAACACGCCGCCGTGGTGGGCGAGCTGTTCGCCCACGCCAACCTGGAGCACTACGCCGCGCTGGACGAAGCCGCCCGCGTGCGCGTGCTGCTGCGCGAGCTGGCCACGCCGCGTCTGCTGTACTCGCCGTTCCTCAGCTACAGCGCCGACAGCGAAAAAGAGCTGGCCATCTTCCGCGAGGCGGCCCGCGTACAGCAGCAGTTCGGCCAGGGCGCCATCGCCCAATGCATCATTTCCAACTGCGCCAGCGTGTCCGACATCCTGGCGCTGGCGCTGCTGGCCAAGGAAAGCGGCCTGCTGCGGCTGGACGGCGGCGTGCCGGCCATCAGCCTGAACCTGGTGCCGCTGTTCGAAACCATTGCCGACCTGGACGCCGCCGCCGGCATCATGCAGCAGCTGTTTGCGCTGCCTTGGTACCAGCAGCTGCTGAAGAGCCGCAACGGCGTGCAGGAAGTGATGCTGGGCTACTCCGACAGCAACAAGGACGGCGGCTACCTCACCAGCCAGTGGGAGCTGTACCAGGCCGAGCAGCGCCTGGTGCGCGTGTTCGACGCCGCCGGCGTCAAGATGCGCCTGTTCCACGGCCGGGGCGGTTCGGTTGGCCGCGGCGGTGGCCCGTCGTACGAAGCCATCATGGCGCAGCCGGCCGGCACCGTGGTGGGCCGCATCCGCATTACCGAGCAGGGCGAGATCATCACCGCCAAGTTTGCCGACCCGGACAACGCCACCCGCAACCTGGAAGCGCTGGTGGCCGCCACGCTGGAAGCCACCCTCAGCCAGGGCAGCCAGCAGGATACCGACGAGAGCGTGCTGGCCGAGCTGTCCGGCCACGCCTACCGTACCTACCGTGCGCTGGTGGAATCGGACGGCTTCATGCAGTACTTCATGGAAGCCACGCCGATCAGCGCCATCGCCAAACTCAACATCGGCAGCCGCCCGGCCTCGCGCAAGGCGCTGGCCAGCATCAAAGACCTGCGCGCCATTCCGTGGGTGTTCTCGTGGTCGCAATCGCGGGTGATGCTGCCGGGCTGGTACGGCTTTGGCAGCGCGGTGTCGGCCTTCCTGGCCGCACACGGTAACGACGCCGGCTTGGCCCAGTTGCAGGCGCTGTACCGCCAGTCGCCGTTCTTCCAGGTGATGCTGTCCAATATGGAACAGGTACTGGCCAAGGCCGACCTGCAGATCGCGCGCCGCTACGCCGCGCTGGTGGGCGACGCGGCGCTGGCCGACCGCCTGTTCGGCGGCCTGCAGGCCGAGTTCGACAAGACGCTGGCCGCGTTCTTCGCCATCACCGGTCAGGACAAGCTGCTGCAGGGCAACCCCACGCTGGCGCGCAGCCTGGATACCCGCCTGCCCTACCTGGACGCGCTGAACCTGCTGCAGGTGAAACTGCTGCAGCGCCTGCGCCAGGAGCCGGACGACGAGGCAGCGCTGTACGCCATCCACCTCACCATCAACGGCATCTCCGCCGGCCTGCGCAACAGCGGCTAAGGTTGGCCGCAGGGCAAGAGCAAGCCGGTCCGCGTGTGCGGGCCGGCTTGTTATGTACTGGCCTGCCAGGTATGAGTGGCTGTAGCGGCTAGCTGGCCGCAGGCCGTCATTTGCGGCACTATCACCGGGTATTCACTCGGGATTCGATATGACCACCCCTCAGGCGCCGTCCGGGCGCGGTATTGCGCTGTCGATCAGCGCGTCACTGCTGTTTTCGCTGTTGCCGGCTTACGTTACCCAGCTGCGGCCGCTGGATGGCCTGGGCATCTTTGCCTGGCGTGTCCTGTGCACGCTGCCGGGTGTGTTGCTGATCGTGCTGCTTACCGGCAAGCGCCAGGCGTTTGCCGACAGCTGGCAGCGCATGTGGCGGCAGCCGTCGTTGCTGGCCGCCGTGGCTGGCATGGCCGCGCTGATGGGCGTGCAGCTGTGGCTGTTCCTGTGGGCGCCGCTGCACGGCCAGGTGATGGCGGTATCGATGGGTTACTTCCTGTCGCCGCTGGTGATGGTGCTGGTGGGCCGCCTGCTGTACGGCGAACGGCTGTACCGGCTACAGGCCATTGCCGTGGGCCTGGCCATGCTGGGGGTGCTGCACGAGCTGTGGCTGACGCGGGCCATCGCCTGGCCCACGCTGCTGGTGGTGTTGGGCTACCCGCCGTATTTCGTGCTGCGACGCAAGAGCGGGCTGGACCCGGTGTGCGGCTTTGCGCTGGAAATGGCGCTGATGTTCCCGGTGGCGCTGGCCATGCTGCTATGGCTGGGGCCGGCTGGCTGGGGCGTGCTGGACGAGGCGCGCTTTTGGTGGCTGTTGCCCGGCCTGGGCCTGCTCAGTTCGGTGGCCCTGCTGTGCAATATTGCCGCCAGCCACTTGCTGCCGATGGGGCTGTGGGGCTTGCTGGGCTATGTGGAGCCGGCGCTGCTGTTCGTGCTGGCCATCACCGTGCTGGGCGAGCCGCTGGGCGCGGACGGGCTGCTCACCTACGGGCCGATCTGGGGCGCCATCGTACTGACTGGCATCCATACCCTGCGCCAGCAACGCAAGCTGGCGCTGTCTGCCAGGAGTGAAGCATGAAACGGATTTTGCTGGCGCTGGCCACGGTGGCCACAACCTTGGCCGCCACCGCGCAAACCACGATGTCGGTACCGGTGCGCCAGGGCTGGTTTGACGGCCAGCCGGTGTGGTACCTCACCACCGACGCCTCGCGCGCCGACGCCGCCATCGACAACGCGGCCAACCTGGTGCCCCGCTTGGCCAATGCGCTGCCCTTGAGCCGGCAGGCGCCCAACCCGCGCTCGGTGCTGGACCGCATCTACAAGTTTGCCGCCCAGCCCAGCGTGTTGCCGTCGGTGCCGCAGCCTGTGGGCGCGGCCAACCGTGATGCGGCCTACTCGCCGCTATGGGACGTGATCATGGTGCACTGGCAGCCGGGCCGTAGCGTGCGCGAGTTGCGTTCGGTGGACGAGGTGCTGGCGGCAGAGGATGCCGGCGACGTGCGGCTGCAGCCGCTGGAGCTGGTGGTGAATTGCCCGGTGCTGCAGGTTGGCCGCCAGGCGCTGCCGGGGGTGACGCCGCTGCCACCGCCATGACGTGCCTGTTGCTGGCGCTGGCAGGTATCAGGTCTGCCAGCCGTCCGGTACCCGGCCAAAGCGTAATTGCGGCGTGCCGTGCCAGTCGGCGCACTGCTGTAGCGCCTTCAGAATGTCCTGCTGCAGGCGCTTGCCCGGCTTGATGCCTGGCTCCAGGTACAGCGCCTTTACCTCGAACACGCCTTGCGCACGGTGCGCCTTGGCGTCCAGCCGCCCCACCAGTTGGCCGCGCACCAGCAGCGGCAGCACGAAGTAGCCGTACTGGCGCTTGGGCGCCGGGGTATAGCACTCGATGCGGTAGTCGAAGCCGAACAGCTGGCTGGCGCGCGCGCGGTGCCACACCACCGGGTCGAACGGCGACAGCACGCTGCAGGCGCTGGCTTTCAGCTGGCCGCCTGCGGCCAACCTGAGTGCGTCTTGCAGGCTGTGGTACACGTAGCTGTCGCCCTTCAGTCCTTCTACCTGTACCGGCAGCAGTTCGCCGCTGTCGATCAGTGGCGTCAGCTCGGCAGCGCTGACCTTGCCGCGCAGCCGGTAGTAGTCGCCCACCCAGCCGGCTTGCACTAGGCCCAGCGCGCGGCAGCTGGCGCGGATCATGTCGTGGCGGGCGGCAGCCGGCGCGGGCAGGTGCTGCGCGTCGTCCCAGTGCGGCAGCACGCGCTCGGCCAGGTCGTACACGCGCTGGAAGTTTTCACGTTCACGCACCATCAGTTGGCCGCTGGTGAATAGCACCTCCAGGTGGCGTTTTTCCGGTTTCCAGTCCCACCAGCCATTGCCCTTGCCGCCCTGGCGCGCAAAGTCGCGCGAGCGTACCGGGCCGTGCTGGCGGATGTGCGCCAGCATCCGTTCGATGTCAGCGTGGTGCTGCTGCATCCAGCGTACCGAGTACTTCCAGCCCATGGCCGCCGGGTCCAGCATGCGGTGGCGCAGCAGGCGGTAGTCTTCCACCGGTACGAAGCAGGCCTCGTGCGCCCAGTACTCGAACAGCGCGCCGTCGGCCAGCAGGCTGTCCAGCCAGGCCGGGTCGTAGTGGCCCAGGCGGCTGTACAGCACCAGGTAGGGGCTGCGCGCCACCACGCTGATGGTGTCGATCTGCAGCAGCGCCATGCGGCGGATGGCGGCCAGTACGTCGTCGCGGGTGGCCTTGCGGCGCGGCGGGGTGAGCAGGCCCTGGGCGGCGAGGTGCAGCGCGCGGGCGTCGGCAAGCGACAGGTGGGGAATGGTCATGGCAATAAAATGACAGCGTGAACAGTGTGTACAGCATAGCCGTTCGCCAGCCGGCGCGGGCTGCGGGTAGAATGCCGGCGGCCCTGTCTTCACGGGCAGTTTCCCGCATGGCATGCTTTGTGCCATGGTGTGGATGCGGCAGCTGCGTGGCTGCCGTGTCTTTGTTCTTTAGGCGACGCTGTGCCGGCGACGAATGCCGGCGCGTGACGCAATGTGGGCCTGTGGCCCGTAAACCTGAACCGTAGCGGCCACCCCGCAACGGCAAGGAGCGATCTTTATGTTGTTTTCCTGGTTTGAACGCCGGGTAGATGCCTACCCGGATACCCCGCCCCCGCAACCCCCGAAGGGGTTTTTCCCGTTTGTCTGGTCGGCCACCGCCGGCATGCGCGGCCTGATCCTGGCCATGGCGCTGCTGACGGCGGCGATCGGTGCCTTTGAAGCGCTGCTGTTTTCCATGCTGGGCTCGATTGTGGACTGGCTCAGCCACGTGCCGCCGGCGCAGCTGTGGGACAAGGAGCGCGACAACCTGCTGCTCTTGGGCGCCATCCTGCTGGCCAGCCCGCTGCTGATTGCGCTGCAGGCCATGGCCAAGTACCAAGGCCTGTTCGGCAACTTCCCGATGCGCCTGCGCTGGCATTTTCACCGCCACCTGCTCAACCAGAGCATGGCGTTTTATCAGGACGAGTTTGCCGGCCGCGTGTCGGCCAAGGTGATGCAAACCGCGCTGGCGGTGCGCGACACGGTGCTGATCATCACCGACATCATGGTGTTCGTGGTGATCTACTTCATCACCATGGTGGCGGTGGTGGGCAGCTTCGACGCGGTGCTGCTGTGGCCGTTCCTGGCCTGGCTGGCGCTGTACGTGCTGACGCTGCGTTTCTTCGTGCCGCGCCTGGGCAAGGCCGCCAGCGAGCAGGCCGACGCGCGCAGCCTGATGACCGGGCGCATTACCGACGCCTACACCAATATCGCCACCGTCAAACTGTTCTCGCAGGGTAACCACGAGGCACGCTTTGCCAAGGGCGCGATGCAGGAGTTCATGCACACCGCCTACCGCCAGATGCGGCTGGTGAGCGGCTTCGAGATTGTTAACCACATCCTCAGCATGGGCCTGATTGCCAGCACCGCCGGTGCCACGCTGTGGCTGTGGAGCCAGGGCGAGGTGGGCGTGGGGGCAGTCGCCGCCGCTACCGCCATGGCGCTGCGCCTGAACGGCGTGTCGCACTGGATCATGTGGGAGATGTCCAGCCTGTTCGAGAACATCGGCACGGTGCAGGACGGCATTACCACGCTGTCGCGCCCGATTGCCATCCACGACGCGCCGGGCGCGCGCCCGCTGCAGGTTGGCCGCGGCGAGCTGCGTTTCGACAACGTGCGCTTCAGCTACGGCGGCGAAAAAGTGGTGATCGACGGTCTGAACCTCACCATCCGCCCCGGCGAGAAGATCGGCCTGGTTGGCCGCAGCGGCGCCGGCAAGTCCACCATCGTCAACCTGCTGCTGCGGTTTTACGAGCTGGAAAGCGGCCGCATCCTGATTGACGGCCAGGACATCCGCCAGGTGACGCAGGACAGCCTGCGCGCGCAGGTGGGCATGGTGACGCAGGACACCTCGCTGCTGCACCGCTCGGTGCGCGACAACCTGTGTTACGGCCGCATGGACGCCAGCGACGCCGACATGATCGCGGCAGCGCAGAAGGCCGAGGCACACGAGTTCATCCTGCAGCTGACCGACCCCAAGGGCCGCACCGGCTACGACGCCCACGTCGGCGAGCGCGGCGTCAAGCTGTCCGGCGGCCAGCGCCAGCGCGTGGCCATCGCCCGCGTGATGCTGAAGGACGCGCCTATCCTGCTGCTGGACGAAGCCACCAGCGCGCTGGACTCGGAAGTAGAAGCCGCCATCCAGAGCAGCCTGTACCGGCTGATGGAAGGCAAGACCGTGGTGGCCATCGCCCACCGCCTGTCCACCATCGCCGCCATGGACCGGCTGATCGTGCTGGACAAGGGCCGGGTGGTGGAAGAGGGCAGCCACGAGCAGCTGCTGGCCAGGGGCGGCCTGTACGCCCGGCTGTGGGCGCACCAGAGCGGCGGTTTCCTCGGCGAGGAGATCGACCCCGACGAAGAAGCCGCGCTGGCGGCCGGCTAAGGTTGGCCGCAGGCTGACGACAGCCCCCTTCTACGGAAGGGGGCTTTTTCTTGCGGCGGGTGTGGCGCAATAAAGTAGTGATGGCACTACGCCTTGCTATCGATCAGCCAGCAGTTTGCGATCTTTACGCAACAAAAAGGCGTGACGCATCCCTAAATTGTGATGGCGTTTGCGTTAAAACAGACAGGGTTGTACCTCATTGACTACAGCTGCGCGATAATGCCGCAGCCCCCTCAGGGCGGCCTACCAGACCCGCCCGGCCTTCGGGACGGGGGCGGGTTTTGTCGGCTGCTCTGCCCAACTCATGACGAGGTAGACATGACCCTGCAAGCCCCAAGCTTTGTTCGCCACCAGAAACTGATCGACTGGGTAGCCGAAGTGGCCGCCCTCACCAAACCGGCTGCCATCCACTGGGTAGACGGCTCCGAAGCGGAAAACCAGCAGCTGCTGGCCAAGATGGTGGCCGCCGGCACCCTGACCGCGCTGAACCCGGAAAAACGCCCCAACTCCTACGCCGCCTTCTCCGACCCGTCCGACGTGGCCCGCGTGGAAGACCGCACCTTTGTGTGCAGCGCCCGCCGCGAAGACGCCGGCCCCAACAACAACTGGATGGACCCGGCCGAAATGCGCAGCACGCTGCACGGCCTGTTCGACGGCTGCATGGCCGGCCGCACCCTGTACGTGATTCCGTTCAGCATGGGCCCGCTGGGCTCGCCGATTGCGCATGTGGGCATCGAGCTGACCGACTCGCCGTACGTGGTGGCCTCGATGCGCATCATGACCCGCATGGGCCGCAATGTGTACGAAGTGCTGGGCGAAGACGGCCCGTTTGTGCCCTGCGTGCACTCGGTGGGCGCACCGTTGGCCGCAGGCGAGGCCGACAAGCCGTGGCCGTGCAACCCGGACACCAAGTACATCGTGCATTACCCGGAAACCCGCGAGATCTGGTCGTATGGTTCCGGCTACGGCGGCAACGCGCTGCTGGGCAAGAAGTGCTTCGCGCTGCGCATCGCCTCCACCATGGGCCGCGACCAGGGCTGGCTGGCCGAACACATGCTGATCCTGGGCGTGGAAAGCCCGCAAGGCGACAAGCGCTACGTGGCCGCCGCCTTCCCCAGCGCCTGTGGCAAGACCAACTTCGCGATGCTGATTCCGCCGAAAACCTACGACGGCTGGAAAGTCACCACCGTGGGCGACGACATCGCCTGGATCAAACCGGGTGCCGACGGCCAGCTGTACGCCATCAACCCGGAAAACGGCTACTTCGGCGTGGCGCCGGGCACCTCGGTGAAATCCAACCCCAACGCCATGGCGATGCTGAACGAAGGCGTGATCTTCACTAATGTGGCGCTGACCGACGACGGCGACGTGTGGTGGGAAGGCATGAGCAAGGACATCCCGGCACACCTGACCGACTGGCAGGGCAAGGACTGGACGCCGGAGATTGCCAAGGAAACCGGCCGCAAGGCGGCGCACCCTAACGCGCGCTTTACCGTGCCGGCGGCCAAGTGCCCGTCGCTGGACCCGGCGTGGAACGACCCGGCCGGCGTGCCGATCTCGGCTTTCATCTTCGGTGGCCGTCGCTCGTCCACCGTGCCGCTGGTGTTTGAAGCCGCCAGCTGGGAAGACGGCGTGTACATGGCTGCCACCATGGGTTCGGAAACCACCGCGGCGGCGTTTGGCGCGCAGGGCGTGGTACGCCGCGACCCGTTCGCCATGCTGCCGTTCTGCGGCTACCACATGGGCGACTACTTCCAGCACTGGCTGGGTATGGCCGACAAGGTGAGCAAGCTGCCGCGCATCTTCTGCGTCAACTGGTTCCGTACCGACGCCGACGGCAAGTTCATCTGGCCGGGTTTTGGCGACAACATGCGCGTGCTGGAATGGATTGTCGGTCGCGTACAAGGCACCGCCCAGGCCGAAGACAGCCCTCTGGGCAAGGTGCCGGCCTATGCGCACCTGAACTGGACCGGTCTGGACAGCTTTACCGAGCAGCACTTCCAGCAGCTGATGGTGCTGGACGAGGCCGCCTGGCGTCAGGAACTGGCTGCCCACGACGAGTGGTTTGCCAAACTGGCCGACGCCCTGCCGGCCAGCCTGGCCGCCCGCCGCAGCAAGCTGGCCGAGGCGCTGGGGGTGTAAACCCGGTATGCGAGTAAGACAAAGCCTGCCGCATGGCATGATGCCATTCGGTTGGGCGAATATGCTTGGCCGTCAAGTAGAAGGGCGTGAGTGTAGCGCCCCATCCCGTTGGCGCGAGCCGGGCAAAATGGTGCGCCCCAGGTTTTAAGACGCCGATTTGTTTGAGCCCCGAGCCGTTAGCGAGGGGCGAGTTCGGCGGCGCCTGGGGCGTGCCATTTTGAACGGGGTTTCGAGCAGCCCCGGGTTGCGGGGGAATGAAAAGGGGGCGGCAATCCGCCCCCTTTCCCGTCTGCCGGGCGGAACCGGCATCTAGATTATTGTCCGCATCGCGGACACAACAGCACTCCTGAACGCAGCAAACCCCAAGCCAAAAAGACGCCAGTCAGCATTAACTGACCGGCATTAGCCGCATGGCAGGCTTTTTTCATGCTGCGTGCGGCCAACCTTGCCGGCTTGGCCGCACCTTATTACGGCAGCAGGATCAGCGAGCCGGTGGTGCGGCGCGCTTCCAGGTCGCGGTGCGCTTGCGCGGCGTCGGCCAGCGCGTAGCGCGCCGACGGCTGCACCTTCACCGTACCGTTGGCCACCTGTTCGAACACCGCGCCGGCCAGCGCTTCCAGCTCGGCGCGGGTGGCAATGTAGTCGTGCAGGCGCGGGCGGGTAAAGAACAGCGAGCCTTTCTGCGCCAGCAGCAGCGGCGAAAAGTCCGGCACTGCCCCGCTGGCGTTGCCAAAGCTGACCAGCATGCCGCGCGGCGCCAGGCTGTTCAGCGACATCTCGAAGGTGTCCTTGCCGACACTGTCGTACACCACCGGCACGCCAGCGCCGCCGGTCAGTTCACGCACGCGTGCCGGCACGTCTTCTTCGCGGTAGTTGATGACGTGGGCGCAGCCCAATGCGCGCGCCAGCGCGGCTTTGTCGGCGCTGCCCACGGTGCCGATCACCGTCACGCCCAGCGCCGACAGCCATTGCACCGCAATCTGGCCTACGCCGCCGGCAGCAGCGTGCCACAGCACGGTCTGGCCCGGTTGTACACGGTAGGTATGCAGGATCAGGTAGGCAACGGTCATGCCCTGCAGCATCAGGCAGGCGGCGGTGTCGTCGCTGACGCTGTCCGGCAGTGTCACCAGGTGTTGCGCCGGTATCACCCGCTGCTGGCTGTAGGCACCCAGCGGGCCACCGGCGTAGGCGACGCGGTCGCCCACAGCCACGTGGCCGACGCCTTCGCCCACCGCCAGCACCACGCCGGCGGCTTCGCTACCCAGACCGGATGGCAGCGGCAACGGGTACAGGCCGCTGCGGTGATAGGTGTCGATGAAGTTGACGCCGATGGCAGTGTGTCGCAACAGCACCTCGCCGGGACCGGGTTGGCCGCAATCGACGTGTTCGGTTTGCAATACGTCAGGGCCGCCGCTAATGTCAAATCGTACGCGCAAATTCATGGTCTTCCTTATCGAATGTATCGCCAAATACTGCGGCACTTGCCATCACTACGGTGCCGTTGCTTACCCCGCATTGTGCAGGGCTATTTGGCGCCGGTTGCGAGTGGTACTGCTGTGCCGATAGTGCATCAAAGTGGTTTGCCGCAGGATAAACAGATTGTTCAGTGCGGTTCCTGAAAGGGGAGGCATATGAAAGGTGTGGTGTTTACCGAATTTCTCGGCTTGGTGGAGCAGAAGTTTTCTGCCGACATGGTGGACGACATCATCGACGATGCCGATCTGCCGCATGGCGGGGCCTATACCGCGGTGGGGACCTACCCGTTTCCGGAGATGGTCAGCCTGATCGTAGCGCTGTCCAAGCGTAGCGGTATCGAGGTGCCGGTGCTGATCCACGCCTTCGGCCAGTACCTGTTTGGCCGCTTCTTCGTGCTGTACCCCGCTTTCATCAACGCTTGCGACAGCACTATCCAGCTGGTCAGCCACATCGAGCAGGTTATCCATACCGAAGTGCGCAAGCTATACCCCGATGCCGAGCTACCGTCGTTTGAGGTGGAATCGCATACCGCGCAACGTCTGGCGGTGGTGTACCGTTCGCCGCGTTGCTTGGCCGACCTGGCAGTGGGGCTGATCGATGGTGCCATAGCGCATTATGGCGAGCAGGGGCGTGTCCGCCTGCTGCGTGAGCCGCTGGACGCTGATGGCAAGGTGGTGCGTTTTGTGCTGGAAAAAACATGAGCGACGAAGACATCATCCAGCGCCTGGAGAAGCGGCTGGCGCGTGAGAAGGCTGCCCGCCAGGAGGCCGAACGCCTGTTGGAAGCCAAAAGCCTGGAACTTTATACCGCTAATTGCGAACTGGCCGCAGCGGCGCACCTGCTGGAGGAAAAGGTCGCCGAGCGTACGCTGGAGCTAAGCCAAGCACTGGCGCTGGCCGAGGCTGGCATGCGTGCCAAGACTGAATTTCTGGCAGTGATGAGCCACGAGCTGCGTACCCCGATGAATGGTGTGATGGGCATGGCAGAGCTGCTCTCTGGTACGCCGCTATCGGCTGCACAGCATGATCTGTTGCAGACATTGCAGCAAAGCGCCGAAGCACAAATGGTGTTGATCAACGATATCTTGGACTTGTCCAGTATTGAAAACGGTAATCTCAGCCTGCGTCGCGACATGGTAGACATGCTGGCGTTGCTGGACGGTGTCGCGGCGCAATACCGCACTCGCGCTAATGCCAAGGGCCTGAGCTTGTGGCTTGACCGCCCTGAGGCGCTGCCATGGCTGCGCGGCGACGCCGACCGCATCCGCCAGGTGCTGGGTAATCTGTTGTCCAATGCGCTGAAGTTCACCGAGGAGGGCCAGATCAGCTTGCAGGTATCGCTGCAGAAGCAGCAGGATGGCCATGCCTGCTGGCAAGTAGCGGTACGTGATACCGGCATCGGCATGAGCTTGGCGCAGCAAGGGCGGCTGTTCCGCGCTTTCGAGATGGCCGACAGTTCGGCTACACGCCGACATGGCGGTACCGGGGTAGGCTTGGCCATCAGCCGGCGGTTGGCGCTGGCGATGAGTGGCGATATCCACGTGCAGAGTCAACCCGGCGCCGGGAGCTGTTTTACTTTCAGCTGGCGTGCCGAAACAGTCGCGGCACCCGTATTGGCGGGCGCTATCACGCAAGATGTGAGCTTGCCCGAGGCGGCACGTACCCTGCGCGTGCTGGTAGCAGAGGATAATCCGATCAACCAGAAGCTGATCGTGAAGATGCTACAGCGCCTGGGGCTTAGCCGCCTGACGCTCGCCGACGATGGCGTGCAGGCGTTGCAGCAGATGCGCCAGGGTAATGTCGATCTGGTGCTGATTGATATGCAGATGCCCAATATGAGCGGCGTGGAAGCCACCGAGGCCATACGGGGGCATGACCTGCCGGCACAGCCTGACATCGTGGCGCTGACTGCCAATGCTTTTGACGAAGATCGTCAGGCTTGCCTGGCGGCCGGTATGGATGACTTTCTGACCAAGCCGATACGGCTGGAACTGTTGGCGACTGTACTCTGCCATGCAGCCCGTGGTGATTACGCCATGTTGCGAGACCGTGAAGCCTTGACCTTGCAGGTTTCGGGCCCGGCCTGAGCATGGCCCAGTACTATATCGTTGGCTGTCGCCCCGGTATTGTCAGCAGCTGTCCCAGGCATTGTGGCCAACCTTGCAGCCGGTGGTCGTCACCGTTCAGCACCGTGGTGGCCGCGCCGCGGTAGTAGCGTACCGCCTGGCGCCAGTCCAGCACTTCATCTGCCGTTCCCAGCACCAGCCAGTAGTTGGCCGCCGTCAGCCGCGGTGGCCGCAGCGCCAGCAGCTCGTCCATGTGTTGCCAGCCCAGCGTGTAGTGCTCGCCGGTGTACGGGTTGTGCAGCGGGCCGATGAAGCGCGCCAGGTCGTCTTCCGGGCGGATGGCTGGGTTGATCAGCACCGCCGGCAGGGCAAAGCGTTCTGCCAGCCAGGTGGCGTAATAGCCGCCCAGCGAGCTGCCGATCAGCACCACCGGCTGCGTCAGGCCGGCGATGTACTCAGTCATCTGTGCTATCGCCTGCGCCGGGTAGGGCGATAGCTGCGGGCTGTCGAAGGTAGCCTCTGGTGCGATGGCGTGCAGGTAGGCAGCGGTTTCACGAGCCTTGAGTGATTGTGGGCCGGACTGGAAGCCGTGCAGGTACAGGTAGTGGGTCATGGCTTGGGCTTTGCAAACGCAACACGCCGTCAGCATAGCCATGCCGGACGGCGCGTCAAGGTCGTGGCGGCAGATGCTAGCGGGTTTTCCAGCGGTAGCGCTGCAGGATACGGTTAAGTTCGCCTTGCTTTTCCAACTGGGCGATGCCCTCATTCAGCACGGCAACGCTGTATTTGCCGCCCGGTGCCACCGCACATTTTGTTGGCATCACCGATACCACCCACGGTTGCATACGTAGCTGCTGGCCAGCTTGCGGGTTTTGCTTGACCCAGGCAGCCAACTCCAGCTCCGAACTGACCACCGCGTCGGCCATGCCCAGCCCCAGCGCCTTCAGGCTGGAATCCAGATGCGGATGGTTGGCCCGCTCCGCACGCTGGCTTTGCCAAAGCGGCTCCAGCGTGGGGTAGTGGTAGCCGCGGATGACGCCGATGCGCAGCGCGGCAAGCTCGTCGCTGCTATTGATGGTACGCGGGTGGGTTTTGAGGGTAACGATGCGTTCGATCTGCGGGTAAAAGTCGCGGGTCCAGCCATAACGGCTGCTGTTGGCAAACCAGGCCGGGTTAGAGTTGCAGATCAGGTCTACCTTGCCGCTTTGTAGCGCTGGCTCTACCCGGTTACGCGACAATACGGTAAAGCTGGCGCGGGTGGACAGCGCACGGGCTAGTGCGTCACCCAAGTCCTTGGACAGGCCACTGGCCAGCTGGCGTTGAGCATTCAGCACCACAATGGGCGCAGCGTCTGACTCTGCCACGCCTATGCGTAGTGGTGGTGTCGCATGGACGGTACCGCAGCACGCAACCAGCAGGTAGCCAAGGCGTTGTGCAGTAGACATATTCGGCTCCCCGGGCAATGTTATGCCCTCTTGTTCTAAAGGATGGTCGGTTGAGGCCGGAAGGCGATGATAAGATGAGGCTTTGCCTTCACCGTCTGTCTGTTTACAGAAAAGCCACACTCAACATGCCAAAGCCGACTTCTCACCCTGTTTACGACCTGCTTGCCCGCCGCATCCTCATTCTGGATGGTGGCATGGGGACCATGATTCAGCAGTACAAGCTGACCGAGGCACAGTACCGGGGTGAACGGTTTGCCAACTGGCCGGTGGACCTCAAGGGCAATAACGACCTGTTGGTACTGACCCAGCCGCAGATCATTGCCGAGATTCACCAAGCATACCTTGATGCTGGTGCCGATATTATCGAAACCAACAGCTTCAACGCTACTGCCATCGCCATGGCCGACTACGACATGCAGTCGCTGGTGTGGGAGCTGAACTTTGCCGCCGCCAAGCTGGTAAAAGACCTGTGCGTAGCGCAGACTGCCGCCACCCCCGACAAACCGCGCTTCTGTGCCGGCGTGCTGGGCCCCACCAGCCGCACCTGTAGCATCAGCCCGGACGTAAACGACCCCGGCTACCGCAACGTTACCTTTGACGAGCTGGTAGACACCTACACCACCGCCATCGACGGCCTGGTGCAGGGCGGCGCCGACTTCCTGCTGGTGGAAACCATTTTCGACACCCTGAACGCCAAGGCGGCGGTGTTTGCCATCCACCAGTACTTCGACACGCGGCCAACCGTGCCCCGCTTGCCGATCATGATTTCCGGTACCATCACCGACCAGTCCGGCCGCACGCTGACCGGCCAGACCACCGAAGCCTTCTATAACAGCCTGTCGCACGCCGACGCGCTGAGCTTCGGCCTGAACTGTGCGCTGGGGCCGGACCTGCTGCGCCCGTACGTGGAAGAGATGTCGCGCATCGCCAACAGCTTCGTGTCGGTACACGCCAACGCCGGCCTGCCCAACCCGCTGGCGCCCACCGGCTACGACCTGTTGCCGGAAGACATGGCGCCGCAGATCCGCGAATGGGCCGAGTCGGGCTTGGTCAACATCATCGGCGGCTGTTGCGGCACCACGCCGGGCCACATCAAGGCCATCTACGAGGCGGTGAAAGACCTGCCGCCGCGCCCGCTGCCGCAGATCGAGCCCAAGTGCCGCTTGTCCGGCCTGGAGCCTTTCAACATCGGCGACAAGGACCTGTTCGTCAACGTCGGCGAACGTACCAACGTGACCGGTTCGCGCGCGTTTGCCAAGCTCATCCTCAACGGTGACTACGCCACGGCGCTGGACGTGGCGCGCCAGCAGGTAGAAAACGGCGCCCAGATCATCGACATCAACATGGATGAGGGCATGCTGGACGCCAAGGCGGCCATGGTGCGCTTTCTCAACCTGATCGCCGCCGAACCCGACATCGCGCGGGTGCCGATCATGATCGACAGCTCGAAATGGGATGTGATCGAAGCCGGCCTCAAGTGCATCCAGGGCAAGGGCATCGTCAACTCCATCTCGCTGAAAGAGGGCAAGGACAAGTTTGTCGAGCAGGCGCGCCTGCTGCGCCGCTACGGCGCGGCGGTGATCGTGATGGCCTTCGACGAAGCCGGCCAGGCCGACACCTTCGCCCGCAAGGTGGAAATCTGCGAGAAGAGCTACCGCGTGCTGGTAGACGAAGTGGGCTACCCGCCGGAAGACATCATTTTCGACCCCAACATCTTTGCCGTGGCCACCGGTATCGAGGAACACGCCCGCTACGGCCTGGACTTCATCGAGGCCACCGGCTGGATCAAGCAGCATCTGCCGCACGCCAAGATCTCCGGCGGCGTGTCCAACGTGTCGTTCAGCTTCCGCGGCAACAACAAGGTACGCGAGGCCATCCACGCCGTGTTCCTGTACCACGCCATCCAGCGCGGCATGACCATGGGTATCGTCAACGCCGGCGCGCTGGAGGTGTACGACGAGGTAGACCCGGTGCTGCGCGAGCGCATCGAGGACGTGGTGCTGATGCGTGGCGACGATGCCATGGCGGCCACCGAGGCGCTGATCGCGCTGGCGGAAAGCTTCCGTGGCGACGCCAAGGAAGCCAAGGGTGAAGACCTGGCCTGGCGCAGCCAACCGGTAGAAAAACGGCTGGAATACGCGCTGGTGAAGGGCATCACCACCTTCATCGTCGAAGACACCGAAGAGGTGCGCCTGAAGTGCGAGCGCCCGATCCACGTGATCGAAGGCCCGCTGATGGACGGCATGAACGTGGTGGGCGACCTGTTTGGCGCCGGCAAGATGTTCCTGCCGCAGGTGGTGAAATCTGCCCGCGTGATGAAGGCCGCGGTGGCGCACCTGGAGCCGTTCATCGAGGAAGAAAAAATCCGCATGGGCCTGCAGGACGCGCCGGCCAAGGGCGTGATCATCATGGCCACGGTGAAGGGCGACGTGCACGATATCGGCAAGAACATTGTCGGCGTGGTGCTGCGCTGTAACAACTACAAGGTGATCGACCTGGGCGTGATGGTGCCGTGCCAGACCATTCTGGACGCCGCCCGCGAACACAAGGCCGACATCATCGGCCTGTCCGGCCTGATTACCCCCAGCCTGGAAGAAATGGCGCACGTGGCGAAAGAAATGCAGCGCCAGGGCTTCGACATCCCGCTGCTGATCGGTGGCGCCACCACCAGCCGCGTGCACACCGCGGTGAAGATCGCCCCGCACTACAGCGGCCCGGTGATTTACGTGCCGGACGCCAGCCGTGCCGTCGGGGTGTGTTCCAACCTGCTGTCCGACACCTTGCGCGACGGTTTCGTGCAGGAAGTGGCCGACGACTACGCCAAGGCGCGTGCCATTTTTGAAGGCCGTGGCGACGCCAAGCTGCTGCCGCTGGCCAAGGCGCGCGAGGCGCGTCACCGCATCGACTGGGCCGGCTACGTGCCGCCGGCGCCGAAGTGGCAGGGTGTGCGCCGCTTCGAGCGCTACGACCTGGCCG
Organism: Vogesella sp.; assembly: GCF_046297735.1. Lineage (NCBI taxonomy): Bacteria > Pseudomonadati > Pseudomonadota > Betaproteobacteria > Neisseriales > Chromobacteriaceae > Vogesella > Vogesella sp. The sequence goes on along the minus strand of NZ_JBKBHK010000019.1, from coordinate 18,043 downwards.
AGATCGCCCGCTTCATCGACTGGACGCCGTTTTTCCAGAGCTGGGAGCTGGCCGGCCGCTTCCCGGCCATTCTGGACGACGAGATTGTCGGCGAATCCGCCCGCGGCCTGTGGGCCGACGCGCAGACCATGCTGCAGCAGATCATCGACGAGAAATGGCTGCAGGCCAACGCGGTGATCGGCCTGTTCCCGGCGCGTAGCGTGGACGTGGACGATATCGAAATCCTGTCGCCGGACAACGGCGCACCGCTGATGACCTGGGTAGGCCTGCGCCAGCAGCTGGAAAAAGCCACCAAGGACGGCTCGGCGGCCAACCCCGACTGGGCGCTGGCCGATTTCATCGCCCCTGCCGACAGTGGCGTGCAGGACTACATCGGCGCCTTTGCCGTCACCGCCGGTCTGGGCATCGACCCCCACGTGGCGCGCTTCGAGGCTGCCAACGACGACTACAGCGCCATCCTGCTCAAGGCACTGGCCGACCGCCTGGCCGAAGCCTTTGCCGAGCTGATGCACCACCGCGTGCGCACCGAGTTCTGGGGCTACGCCGCCGGTGAAGACCTGGACAACGAGGCGCTGATCGACGAGCAGTACGTCGGTATCCGTCCGGCGCCGGGCTACCCGGCCTGCCCGGACCACACTGTGAAGCGCGAGCTGTTCGAGCTGTTGAACGCGCCGGCCATCGGCATGACGCTGACCGAGGGCTACGCCATGCTGCCGACGGCGGCGGTGTCCGGCTTCTACTTCAGCCACCCCGACAGCCGCTACTTCGGCGTGGGCAAAATTGCCCGCGACCAGGTGGAGAGCTACGCTACCCGGCGTGGCGTTAGCGTGGCGCAGGCCGAGCGCGACCTGGCGCCCAACCTGGGTTACAACGCGTAAAGCCTGCGGCCAACGTTGGCTGCAACCGGTATTCATCCCCTCTGTCGCTGGCGGCAGGGGGGATTTTTACTGTCAGGCCGTTTGGGTAGCAGCATGGTTTGCATTATCGAATGTGCTGTTAGCCTGATAGTTAGGCCACGATATGCAGCATGGCTGACCGTCTGCGCTGTATAGAACCCTGCCCGTCATGCCATCCCGAATACAGCAGCCCCGCCGGGGCTGCCTGTTCACGGGAGCGCATCATGGACGAATTACTGGGGGTGATTTCGGCAGAAGGCTATGTCTGCAAGATCTGGCAGGACGCCAGCGACCGCGTCTACTTCATGGCCGACGCCGATATCGATGCCGATGGCGCCAACGGCCAGCACGGGTCGCTGGCGGCCTACCGCGAGGATGACCAAGGCCTGGAGTCGCTGGCCAACGGCGGCATGCGCCGCATCAATGGCAAGGTGATCTGCCTGCACGAGTGGGCGCGCGATATCGTGATTCTGGATAACGACAACGAACCGCGGGTGTTGCCCGACGGCACCATTCCGTCGATGACCTGGTACCGCCACCCCGGCATGGCGGCGGATGACCCGGCGGCGTATGTCGATGCCGCCACCGAGCCTTACATCGTGGTGCCGCCGCTGGTGATCCAGCGCACCAAGGGCGTGGTGCGCGGTTGTCTGGCGCGGGTAACCTGGCAGGGCAAGAGCGTGGACTGCGTGGTGGCAGACCGCGGCCCGAGCAACCGGGTGGGCGAGCTGAGCGTGGCGGCGGCGATGATGCTGGGCATTCCGGCCAGCCCGCGCCACGGCGGCCTCACCAAACCGCAGGTGCTGTACGAGCTGTGGCCGGGCATTCCGGCGCCGGGCTATGTGTTACAGCCGGCTTAAGCATTGCTTATCAGTACCGCTAATGATCGACGCGTTTTTCTTGTTGGTCAGTGGATGCAGATCTGTCCTATGATATTGCCATTCTATATGTCGCCCTATCCTTTGGTTGCCAACGCGGCCGCTGTGATAGGGCGATTGCTGTATGCAGCCTCGGCTGTGGCCGCTTAAATTTGTATTTCGGAGCGTTACGAATACCAGCATGTTTGCCTTTCGTCCTTTATTGCCGGTTGATCAGCCCGGTTTGCATACGTGGTGGACGCTGAGTACCTGGCCTCATCCTGATGCTGGGCCGCCTGCGTGTACGGCCTTGGTCGATGACTGGGGTTCGCCATTTGATCTGGGGCTGGTGGCACAGAAGGCCGGCCGTGACGTTGGCGCAGGCTGGTTGCGCTTGTTGCCGGAAAGTATTGGCCTGGCTTTTGTCGATATCTTTACGCCGCAATTACGTATGGCACTGCTGCCGGATGTGCGCGGCAAGGGCTTGGGCCGTCAGTTGCTGAATACGCTGTTACACCGTGCGGCCAACCAGGGGTATAGCCAGGTGTCGCTGGCCGTGCATCCGGACAGCCCAGCCTTGCGTTTTTATCAGCAACAGGGCTTTCGTACCGTAGGCTTGCGTCAACATCATCATGTGATGGTGACCACGCTGGCCTGAGACCAAGCCAGAAGTACAGGCTGCTGAACAGCGTTTTCTGCTGTGGCATCTTGTTTTTGTCATGGGCTGCAGGCAAGGTCACAGCCTTGACTGGAACCCGCCATGACCGACTCTTCCCACCAGCTAAAGCTGTTTGCTGCTTTCTTTGCCCTGTACGTGATCTGGGGCTCTACCTACTTTGCCATCCGTATCGGTGTCGAATACTGGCCGCCGTTCATGATGGCCGGCGTGCGCTTTCTGGCCGCCGGCAGCCTGATGTACGCCTGGCTGCGCTGGCGTGGCGAGGCCAACCCTACATGGCAGGAGCTGCGTAGCTGCGCCATCCTCGGCGTGCTGATGCCGGCCATCGGCAACGGCTTTGTCACGCTGGCCGAGAAGGACGTGTCGTCCGGCGTGGCGGCACTGGTGGTGGCCACGGTGCCGCTGTTCGCCACCCTGTTTGCCCGTTTCTTTGGCCACGTGCCGCGCAAGATGGAAGTGGCCGGCATTCTGCTGGGCATTGTCGGCATGGTGGTATTGAACATGGGGGCCAACCTGCAGGCGTCGCCGGCTGGCGCCGCCGCGCTGCTGTTTGCCTCTGCCGGCTGGGCGTTCGGCTCGGCGTGGAGCAAGCACCTGGTGCAACCCAAAGGTCTGATGTCCAGTGCGGTAATGATGATCTGTGGCGGTTTGGCACTGCTGCTGGGCAGTGCCGCCGCCGGTGAGCAGCTGGCGGCCAACCCGCCACTGGCCGGCTGGCTGGCAGTGGCCTACCTGGCGTTTTTTGGTTCCATGGTGGCGTATACCGCCTACCTGTTCCTGCTGAAGAACGTCAGCGCCGCGGCGGCCACCAGCTACGCCTACGTCAACCCGGTGATCGCCGTCCTGCTGGGTGTCTGGCTGCTGGACGAGCACGTCGGCCTGCACGAAATGGGGGCGATGGCCATCATTATCCTGGCGGTAGTGCTGATCGGCTGGCGCCCCAAGGCCCGTCGCGACGGCTGATACCTGTCGCGCTTATGCCAAAGCCCGCGTGTTGCGGGCTTTTTTTGTGGCCGGATTTGCAAGCCAGATTAATACCACTTTTAGGTCATAAAAATGCCATTAACTGGCATTTGCATGGCATTTTGCACTGCGGCATAAGCGATAAGGCTTGAATGCAAGGCATTTCAAGGTGTTGCATTTCTTGTATCTGCCCTGGTATTTGATAGATTGGTATTGACGTGGTGTTTTAGTGGTATTACTTTTGCGGTTGTGCAAAGTCATGTTCCGCATCGGCAGCAAATGGGCGGGGTTCTACAATGGCGCCTTTGAATCACCATTTGCAGGGTAGCCCTATGGATAGCCGCTGGGATGCATTGAAACCGGAAGAGACTTCCACCACCCCGCTGTACTTGCAGTTTGCACGCAAGCTGGCCGAGGCGATTCACGCCGGCTGGTGGCAGGCCGACGAGGCACTGCCTTCGGAGCGTACCTTTTCCGAAGAGCTGGGCATTTCGCGCGTTACCGCGCGCAAGGCACTGGATGTACTGCTGGAGCAAGGCCTGATTCGCCGCCGTCATGGCTCGGGAACCTTCATTACCCCGCGCCTGGAACAGCCGCTGTCGCGCCTGACCAGTTTTACCGAAATGTTGAAGATGAAGGGCTTCGAGCCGTCATCGGTATGGCTGTCGCGCACGGTGGCGGCGGCAACGCACGAAGAAGTGATCAAGCTGGGCCTGTCGCCCAATGCGCAAGTGGCGCGCCTGAAGCGCCAGCGCCTGGCCGACGGGGTGGTGATGGCCATCGAGCAGAGTTCGCTGCCGCTGGCCTACCTGCCCGAGCCGCAAGCGGTAGGCGCTTCGCTGTACGCCTACCTGGACAAGGCCGGTCACCCCATCGTGCGCGCGCTGCAGCACATCCGCGCCGTGAACGCCGGGCCCGAGCTGGCCGCCACCGCCGGTATCAAGCCGGGCGAGGCGATGCTGCTGATTACCCGTATCGGCTACACGGCAGAAAACGTGGCCATCGAGCTGACCGACACCTGGTGTCGCAACGATTACTACGACTTTGTCGCTGAACTGAGACGATGAACGCAACACGAGTTTTGCAAGGCCGCATGCTGACCACCGCCGGCTGGATGGACGGTGAGCTGCAGCTGGGTGACGACGGCAGGATCGCTGCCATCAGCGGCAGGTTGGCCGCCGCCGGCGACGCCGAGCGCTACATCCTGCCGGGTTTCATCGACCTGCACGTCCACGGTGGCGGCGGTGTCGACATCATGGAAGCGGGCCGCGCGGCCCAGCACGTGGCCAGTACCCACGCCCGCTTCGGTACCACCTCGCTGCTGGCCACCACCATGACGGCCCCGCGCGAGGCGCTGGAAACGGTACTGACTGCGCTGGGCGACGCCAGCCGCAGCCGGCAGCCGGGTAGCGCACGCATTCTTGGCGTGCATCTGGAAGGCCCGTACATCAACAAGGGCAAGCTGGGTGCGCAGCCGGACAACGCGGTGGAAGCCGCGATGGCAGAAATCAACCACTACCGGTCGCTCGCCCCGATCAGCCTGGTTACCCTCGCGCCCGAAGTGGCCGGTCACATGGAAGTGATCCGCGAGTTGAGCCGGCAGGGCGTACGCGTACAGCTGGGCCATACGTTGGGCAGCTACGAAGACGGAGTGACGGCGCTGGAAAACGGCGCCAGCGGGTTTACCCATTTGTTTAACGCGATGACCGGCTTGCACCACCGCGAGCCGGGCATGGTAGGGGCGGCACTGGCACACGCCGAGTACGCCGAGCTGATACCGGACCTGCTGCACGTCCACCCGGGGGCCATCCGCGCCGCGATGCGTGCCATCCCCCGCCTGTTCTGCGTCACCGACTCCACGGCTGCGGCCGGCATGCCGGACGGCCAGTACAAGCTGGGCTCGCAGACGGTCACCAAGTGCCTGGGCGGAGTGCGCCTGGCCGACGGTACGCTGGCAGGCAGCACCCTTACCATGGATCAGGCCCTGCGCAACCTGGTGCAGATCGGTGTGCCGCTGGCCACCGCCAGCAACCGCTTGTCGCTGTACCCCGCCGATTACCTGGGCGTACACGACCGCGGCCGGCTGCAGGAAGGCGCGTGGGCTGACATCGTGGTGATGGATTCAAACCTGCAGTTGCAACGCGTATTCGTAGAAGGAGAGTGTCTTGAGCTCGTTAATGCTTGATGAAGCCCTGTTTGCCGCCCAGGCGGTGTCTGCCCAGCATATGTATGCCGATGAAGGGCTGGCCGTCTTGGCGCGCGAACTGGCGAAAGCGCCGCCGCAGTTGGCTTTGACTGTGGCGCGCGGCAGCTCGGATCATGCGGCCAACTATTTCGCCTACCTGGCGATGCAGCGCACCGGCACGCCGGTGGTATCGCTGCCGATGTCGCTGCTGACGCTGCATCAAGCACCGCTCAACGTGAAGGGGCAACTGGCCGTGGCGCTGTCGCAGTCTGGCCGCAGCCCCGACCTGATCGACACCATGGCCGCCCTGGGCCAGGCCGGCGCCCGCACCGTGGCGCTGGTCAACAAACCCGACTCCCCGCTGGCAGCTGCCTGCGAATGGTCGGTACCGCTGTGTGCCGGCGAAGAAAAAAGCGTCGCCGCCACCAAGAGCTATATCGCCACCCTGTCTGCCGTAGCACGCCTGGTAGCGCACTGGCAGAACGACACCGCCCTGCTGGGCGCGCTGAACGACCTGCCCGATCACCTCACCGACGCCACCCGTCAGGACTGGAGCAGCGCGCTGGACGTGCTGGTGCCGGCCGAGCGCATCATGGTGGTGGGCCGCGGCCTCGGCTTTGCCGTAGCGCTGGAAGCGGCACTGAAATTCAAGGAAACCTGCGTCATCCAGGCCGAAGCGTTCTCCGGCGCCGAAATCAAGCACGGCCCGATGGCGCTGGTGGACGACGGTTACCCGCTGCTGATTTTTGCCCCGCGTGGCCCGGAACAAGCCGGCCTGGTGGCACTGGCCGACGAAATGCGCGGCCGCGGTGCCAACGTGCTGCTGGCAGCGCCGGCCGACGTGGCCAGCCGTAACCTCACCCTTGCTACTGCCGGCGACGAAGCACTGGACCCGCTGCTGGCGATCCAGAGCTTCTACCTGATGGCGGCGCGCCTGTCCGAGGCGCGCGGACTCAACCCGGACACCCCGCGTCACCTGAAAAAAGAAACCCTGACTGTCTAAGTCGACCGGCCGGCAGCCACGGCTGCCGGCAGCAGGCCGACCACAAAGCGATGCCGCGGCCAAGACCGACGGCACTGAAACCAGCATGACTTGAGCGCATCGCTGCGGGGCAGCGTGCGCGCTTCAGAGAAGGAAACCCGATGTCTGCAACCGTTACCCTGCACGCGCCGCTGGCCGGCGTGGTCCTGCCGCTGAGCGCGGTGCCCGACCCGGTATTTGCCGGTGGCCTGATGGGCCAGGGCCTCGCCATCGAGCCGCTGTCTTCCACCCTGCTGGCGCCGTGCGACGGCGAGATCAGTCAGGTGTCCAACACCGGCCACGCCGTCACCGTGCGTGCGGCCAACGGTGCCGAGATCCTGCTGCACATCGGCATCGACACCGTGAAGCTGGGCGGCCACGGCTTTGCCACCCGCGTACAGAAGGGCGACCGCGTGCAGCGCGGCCAACCTTTGGTGGATATCGACATCGACAGCGTGGCGCGTCGCGCGCCGTCCCTCATTACCGTCGTGGTGGTCACCAACAGCGACGACATGGCTCTCTCCCTCGACGCGTCCGGCCTTGTGGAAGCCGGCGCGCCGGGTTTTCTGACCGTGACGGCCCAGGGTGCCATCTCCCACCCTGGCGCCGTCCACGGCGCAGAATCCTCCGCCCTCACCGCCAGCGCGGTGGTGGCACACGAAGGCGGCTTGCACGCACGGCCGTGTGCGCTGCTGCAATCGGTGGCGCGCCGCTACCCCTGCCAGATCGATATCCACTTTGCCGGCCAGCACGCCAACGCGCGTAGCGTGGTGGCGGTGATGGGCCTGGGCGTTGGTGAAGGCGATAGCGTCAGCGTGCACGCCAGCGGCGAACAAGCTGCCGAGGCGCTGGCCGCCGTGGTGGCCGCGCTGCAAACCGCCAGCCACGCCGGCCACGCTGCCGTGGCCGCACCCGTGCCGGTGCAGGCCCGTGACGACGGCAAGCTGGGCGGTGTGTGCGCCGCGCCGGGCCTGGCCGTCGGCACCCTGGTCTTGCTGGCCGAACAGGAACGCACGGTGCCGGAACGCGGCCACGGCGTAGAGCCGGAGTTGGCCGCGCTGAACGCTGCGCTGCAAAAAGTGCGCGACCGAGTGGCCGCCGACGTGGCGCAGGCCGACAAGCGTGGCGCCCACGCCGAAAGCGACATCTTCGGCGCCCATCTGGCGCTGCTGGAAGATCCGGAACTGGCGCAAGCCGCCGAACGTTACATTCTGGATGGCCGCAGCGCCGCCTACGCCTACCGCAGCGCCATCCGCGCGCAGAGCGAGGTGCTGTTGGGGCTGGGCAATGCGCTGCTGGCCGAGCGTGTGGCCGACCTGAAAGACCTGGAACGCCGCGTGCTGGATGTACTGCTGGGCGGCGAAGAAGCCGCACCGCAGCTGCCGGCGCAGGCCATTGTGGTAGCCGACGACCTGACCCCGTCGCAGCTGACCCGCCTGCCGCGCGAACAGCTGGCCGGCGTGGTGCTGGCGCGCGGCGGCGCCACCAACCACGTGGCCATCCTGTGCCGTGCGCTGGCCATCCCGGCGCTGGTGGCGTGCGGCCCGGCCGCGCTGGCGCTGGCTGCCGGCGGCGAGGCACTGCTGAACGCCGGCGAAGGCTGGCTGGATGCGCACGCCGACGCCGCCACGCTGGATGCGGCCCGCCAGGACATCGCCCAGCGCGAACAGCGTCGCCGCACGCTGCGCGAGCAGTCTGCCGGCCAGGCGCGTACCCGCGACGGCGTGGCCATCGAGGTGGCGGCCAACATCGCCAACGCGGCCGAAGCGCGTGACGCGGTGCTGAACGGCGCCGACGGCGTGGGCCTGCTGCGTACTGAATTCCTGTTTATCGACCGTCACGACGCCCCTACCGAAGACGAGCAGCGCGCCGCCTGCCAGGACGTGCTGGACGCGCTGGAAGGCCGCACCGCCATCATCCGTACGCTGGACGCCGGTGGCGACAAGGACGTGCCATACCTGTCGCTGCCGCCGGAAGACAACCCGGCGCTGGGCCTGCGCGGCATCCGCACCGGCTTTGCCATGCCGGCGGTGCTGGACGCGCAGCTGCGCGCGTTGCTGCAGCTGAAGCCGCTGTCGCGCCTGCGCATCCTGCTGCCGATGGTGGCCGACGTGGCCGACCTGCAGCGCGTGCGCCAGCGCCTGGACGAGCTGGCCGCCGAGCTGGGCGTCAGCGAACGCCCGCAGCTGGGGGTGATGATCGAGGTACCGTCGGCTGCCTTGCTGGCCGACCAGCTGGCCGAGCACGCCGACTTCCTGTCCATCGGCACCAACGACCTCACCCAGTACACGCTGGCGATGGACCGCTGCCACCCGGCGCTGGCGGCCAACCTTGACGCGCTGCACCCGTCGCTGTTGCGCCTGATCGCGCTGACCGTGCACGGCGCCGCCAAGCACGGCAAGTGGGTAGGGGTATGCGGCGCGCTGGCGTCCGACCCGCAGGCCACGCCGGTATTGGTGGGCCTGGGTGTTACCGAGCTGTCGGTCAGCCCGTCGCTTGTGCCGGAAATCAAGGATACCGTCCGCCGTCTGGACAGCAGTGCCTGCCAGCAACTGGCGCTGGACCTGCAGTCGCTGAATTCGGCGCAACAAGTGCGGGCGCGGTTACAAGCCGACGCTGCGGCCCTGCTGCGTTGATCTGGTCAGGCCGTCGCATCCTCCCAACTGGCGGCCTGCATTAAAACGAAGAGGAGAAACACAGTGAGTACTTCAAGCAAGTTCGCCGGCGTACAGCAGCTGGGCCGTGCCCTGATGCTGCCGATCGCCGTCCTGCCGGTGGCAGGCCTGCTGTTGCGTCTGGGCCAGCCGGACCTGATGGGCATTCCGGTGATGGCGCAAGCCGGGGATGCCATCTTCGGCAACCTGGCGCTGCTGTTCGCCATCGGCGTGGCCGTGGGGTTTGCCAAGGACAACAACGGTGCGTCCGGCCTGGCCGGCGCCATCGGTTACCTGGTGCTGACCGCAGTACTGAAAGTGATCGACGCCAAGATCAACATGGGCGTGCTGGCCGGCATTACCGCCGGCATCAGCGCCGGCCTGCTGTACAACCGCTACAAGGACATCGCGCTGCCGTCCTACCTGGCCTTCTTTGGCGGCCGCCGCTTCGTGCCGATCGCTACCGGTTTTGCCATGCTGCTGGCCGGCGTGGTGCTGGGCTATATCTGGCCGCCGATCCAGCAGGGCATCGACGCCGTTGGCCACTGGGTGATTGGCGCCGGCGAGTTCGGCCTGTTCGTGTACGGCGTGCTCAACCGCATCCTGATCGTTACCGGCCTGCACCACATCATCAATACCTTTGCCTGGTTCCAGCTGGGTGATTTCACCGATGCCGCCGGCAAGCTGGTACACGGCGACCTCAGCCGCTTCTTTGCCGGCGACAAGAGCGCTGGCATGTTCATGTCCGGCTTCTTCCCGGTGATGATGTTCGGCCTGCCGGCTGCGTGCCTGGCGATGTACCGTGCCGCGCGTCCGGAAAACAAGGCCGCGGTAGGCGGCGTGCTGCTGTCGATGGGCCTGACCGCCGCGCTGACCGGCGTCACCGAGCCGGTCGAGTTTGCCTTCATGTTCCTGGCCCCGGCGCTGTACGCCATCCACGCGGTGCTGACCGGCATCTCGATGGCGCTGATGCACGCGCTGGGCGTGAAACTGGGCTTCGGTTTCTCTGCCGGCCTGTTCGACTACCTGCTGAACTTCGGCATCGCGCAAAAGCCGCTGCTGCTGATTCCGGTGGGCCTGGCCTACTTTGCCGTGTACTACGTGCTGTTCACCTTCTTCATCAAGAAATTCAACCTGATGACCATGGGCCGCGAAGAAGTGGCCGCCGGTAGCAGCGCCGCCGCCTCGCTGGGCAGCAAGGGCAGCGACCGTGCGCGTGGCTTTATCGGCGCGCTGGGCGGTGCGGCCAACCTGAAGAGCGTGGACGCGTGCACCACCCGCCTGCGCCTGCAAGTGGCCAGCAACGACGCGATCGACGAAGCTGCCCTGAAGGCGCTGGGTTCGCGCGGCATGATCAAGCCGGCGGCCGGTAGCGTACAGGTGGTACTGGGCCCCGAGGCCGAGCTGATTGCCGATGAAATCCGCGCCGCGCTGGCCAACCCGCAAGCCGCCGCTGCCGATGGTGGCGCACTGAAAGCCGCGCTGGGCGGTAGCGACAACATCCGCGCCGTGGAAGTGGTGGCCGGTAGCCGCCTGCGCGTGGAGTTGGCCGACGCCAGCCGCATCAACGAAGGCAATCTGAAAGCACTGGGCGTGAGCGGCGTGATGGCCATGCCCGGCAATCTGGTTCACCTGGTGGTGGAAGGCGGCGACCCGTCGCAGTTTGCCAGCCAGCTGAAGTAAGCGACCGGGTGTTTGCACCCTGAGGCTTTGCTCTCCTTCGACCCCGGCGTATAGCCGGGGTCTTTTTTCGGCTATAGTGGAATCGATACCACTTTGTGGCCACGCAGTAACCCAAGGTTGGCCGCAAGGCAAGGCTGTTTTGCCGGCAGCGCGCGCGACGGTGGCGATGTTCGCCGGAAAGTGTTGGTAATTTGCACACTACAAAGCTGTAAGGCATTGAGTACAAGCAGGATTGGGAGAACGATGTTCCCATCGCAAGCGTGCTGCTGGCACGCAAGATTCACCCGAATAAAGGAGACACAACATGGCACTGAAACTCGCCATCAACGGGTACGGCCGCATCGGCCGCATGGTATTGCGCGCCTGGCAGGAACGTTTTGCCGACAAGGATATTGAAATCGTTGCCATCAACGATCTGGGCAAGCCGGAACTGCACGAGCACCTGACCAAGTACGACTCCATCCACGGCCCGTTCCCGGGTACCGTGGCGCTGGAAGGCGACAAACTGGTGGTTAACGGCAAGCCGATCCAGCTGCTGTCGGTGCGCAACCCGGCCGAACTGCCGTGGGGCGACATGGGCGTGGACATCGTGCTGGAATGTACCGGCATCTTCACCAAACGCGACAAGGCGGGCCTGCACCTGCAAGCTGGTGCCAAGAAAGTGCTGATCTCCGCGCCGGCCGACGATGCCGACGCCACCATCGTGTACGGCGTGAACCACGACATTCTGCGTGCCGACATGAACATCGTGTCCAACGCCAGCTGCACCACCAACTGCCTGGCGCCGCTGGTGAAACCGCTGAACGACGCCATCGGCGTGGCGCACGGCCTGATGACTACCGTGCACTCCTACACTAACGACCAGGTGCTGCTGGACACCGAGCACAGCGACCTGCGCCGTGCCCGCTCCGCCGCGCTGTCGATGATCCCGACCAAGACCGGTGCTGCCGCCGCCGTCGGCCTGGTGCTGCCGCAACTGAAAGGCAAGCTGGATGGCTTTGCCGTGCGCGTGCCCACCGCCAACGTGTCGCTGGTTGACCTCACCTTCACCGCGCAGCGCGATACCACCGTGGCCGAAGTGAACGAGCTGGTCACCGCCGCGGCCAACGGCCCGCTGAAAGGCGTGCTGGCGGTGAACACCCTGCCGTTGGTATCGATCGACTTCATGCACAACCCGGCGTCCAGCGTGTTTGACGCCACCCTGACCCGCGTCATCGAAGGCCGTCAGGTGAAAGTGCTGTCGTGGTACGACAACGAATGGGGCTTCTCCAACCGCATGCTGGATACCGCCCAGGCCTGGATGGCCGCCAAGTAAGGCTGGTCTCGCGATCAAGTGGTTGCGAGACGAGCAGCACGGCGGGTGTGCCCGCCGTGCTGATTGCCCGGTGCCCGTGTGGAGACGGGCGCCTCGTTCTTTAGGTGTATTCTGTTGCTTCTTTGTGCATAGTTCAGGCCTGCCCATACCCGGGCAGGCCGTTTTTTTGCCTGCCAACGACAAAGGTTGGCCGCAGTCGGGCCGTGTTGATCTGCATCAGGTAAGGCGCGGCTACATCGCGCACGGCGATGTAGCCGGCGTACTACAGCGCTGGCAGATGCCGGTTGATGAAGCGGGCCATGATGGCCAGCGCCTCGTCTGCCGCCTGCAACAGGCCGGGGGTATTGGGGAACACGTGCGGCATGCCGTCCCAGACGTGTAGCGAGACATCCACCCCGGCGTCACTGGCACGCTCGGCATAGCGCAGGCTGTCGTCCAGCAGGATCTCGTCGCGGCCAACGTGCAATTGCAGCGGTGGCAGGCCGTGCACGTCGGCATACAGCGGCGAGGCACCGCCATCTTGCGCGGCGGTCTGGCCCAGATACATGGCGGCGCAGGCATTCACCATGGTATTGCTCAGGTACAGCTCGGCGTCGTGGCGGCTGCGGTGGCTGTCGCCCTGATTGCTCAGATCGGTCCATGGCGACATGGCGATGGCCGCTACCGGCTGTACGATGTGACCCAGCGTATGCAGCCGTGACAGTAGCGATAGCGTCAGGCCGCCACCGGCCGAATCGCCCATCACCAGCAGCCGTTGCCGGCCGCTTGCCTGCAGGCCTTGATAAGCTGCGACCGCATCTTCCAGTGCCGCAGGGTAAGGGTGTTCCGGTGCCAGCCTATAGTTGGCAACAAACACCGCCTTGCCGCTCAGGCGGGCAAAGTGGCCGGCAAAGTGGCAGTAAGCCCGCGCCGAGCCCATGACGTAGCCCCCGCCGTGCAGGAACAAGATGGCACGGTCGGTGGCGGCCTGCGCCGGCAAACACCAGTAACCGTTGACGCCGCCAACACAGTCGGCTTGATAGTGAATGCCTGCCGGCTCGGCAACGGCGTGCATGATGTCATCGTAAGGTGCTCGGCCGTCGGGGCCGAAAACGGCGCCTTTGAAAGCGGCGGTCTGTGCCCGCAGCGCCAGCATGGTGCTGGCATCGCTGGCTGATAGCGGGTGGGTTTGGGGAATGAAGGACATGGCGGGCTCCTGGGCTTGCCACCAGTTTGGTGGTTGCCGCAGCTTAGCCAAAGGCGCAGACGCATAGCGCTCGTGGCTGGCCGGTCATGGTTTTATGTCATCGAATGATGGCGATGATTGGTGCGGTAAAGTTATCGAACGCGTCGTATTTCTGCGACGGGCACCGCAGTGTCTTTGCCCGGTGCGGTGTTGCCGAACCGAGGGGGCACGACGCGCTAGTCTTCTTCCGGCAACGGCGGCAGGCGGTGGCTGATGGGGGTGTCGATCACCATCGAGGTCTTGGTATCGCCGTACTGCATCAGGCGGGCGATCAGCGCCTGCAGCGTGCCCATGCTGTCCACCGCGACTCGGATCATCAGCCCGCTGCTGCCGGTGATGGAGTCGCAATGCACGATCTCCGGCATGGCTTTGAGTAGCTCCAGTACCGTGTAGTACTCCTGGTTTTTTACCGTCAGCTCGATCAGGCATTGTATCGGGCAACCCAGCGCTTCCGGGCGGATGATTGCGCGATAACCGGCTATCACGCCCGATCGTTCCAGCTTTTCCACGCGGTCGGCAACGGCGGGCGCAGACAGGTTTACGCGGCGGGCCAGTTCGGCAAAGCTCAGGCGGCCGTTTTCGTGCAGTGCAGCGATGATCTTGCGGTCAAACTTGTCCATTTTTCGATTCGAAGGTGAAAGTGGCGTAAATACATTGTATACAAAGTTCAGGCGGCAAATAAGCTTCGAATGCCTATTAATAAGCCCCGTTAACATCCGTACAATTCGCCCCGTGTTGAAGCAGCCGGGTCCGCGCCCGACGGCTTTGACTTCTGGATCCGTTATGAGGGTGCCTGAGCAATCGGCATCTTTGGAACTGTTCTGGTGATCTCTTTGTCCCTGGTCTTAAGTGTTCTTGGCCCCCATGTGCGGCCGGGAACCGACCCTTAGTGGCCTGTCCCCAACCGGACAGGCCTTTTTTTGTCCGTTTTTCGGGCGTCAGGCTTTATAGGTGGACAGCAGCAGGCTGGTTTCGGTGGCGGCAATGCCGGGAATCAGCCGGATACGGCCCAGCACGCGGTCGAACTGCTCCAGCGAGTCGGCGCGCAATTCGGCCACGATGTCCCAGCGGCCGTTGGTGGAGTGCAGCGCGTACACGTGCGGCTCGCCGCGTAGCGCCTGCAGTACGGCCGGCGCCCGCGGGCCTTCCACGGCCACGCTCATCCAGGCGCGGATGCGTTGCGCCTCGGCTTCCGGTTTCAGCCGCACGGTATAGCCGACGATGATGCCGGCCTGCTCCAGCTTGTCGATATGCTTCTGCACCGTGGCGCGCGATACGCGCAGTGTGGCGGCCAGCTCGGTGACCGGGGTGCGGGCGTTGTCGCGCAGCAGGGCAATCAGCTGCCGATCGGTGTCGTTGAGGTGCATATTGCTGGCCATATTTATCAATATGTACAGCATAACGATAAAAATGCCCAGTGTGCCAACTGCAAAGTGTCAGCCCCGGCCGCCACACTATCCCGGCAAACCACCCACCGGGAGAAACCATGTCCACCCTTGCCTCACAGGTTTTGATGGTGCGGCCCAGCCGCTTCCGTGCCAACCCGCAGACGCTGGGCAGCAACCATTTCCAGCAGCCGGTGCCGGATGCCGGCGCCCATCACACGCTGCTGGCGCAGCAGGCGTTTGATGGCTACGTGGCCGCCTTGCGCGCGGCCGGCGTGCAGGTGCAGGTGTTTGCCCAGACGCGGCCGGATACGCCGGACGCCTTGTTCCCCAATAACTGGTTTTCCACCCACGCCGACGGCACGCTGGTGCTGTACCCGATGGCGGCGGCCAACCGCCGGCTGGAGCGTCGCGACGACATCGTGGCCTGGCTGCAGCAGCAGGGGGTTGGCCGCACGCTGCTGGACCTGAGCGCGCACGAGCAGCATGGGCAGTACCTGGAAGGCACTGGCGCCATCGTGTTCGATCACGCCGCGCGCCGCGCCTGGTTGTGCCGTTCCGGCCGTAGCCAGCCGGCCTTGCTGCAGCCGCTGGCGGCCCGGCTGGGCTATCGCTGCGAGGTGTTTGACGCGGTGGATGCGGCCGGCCGCGCCATCTACCACAGCAATGTGATGATGGCGATCGGGCCGGATTTTGCGGTGGTCTGTCTGCCGGCGATTGCCGACGTGGGCGAGCGCCAGCGCGTGCGCAGCCGCCTGCGCCGCGACGGCAAGACGGTGATCAGCATCAGCCAGGCGCAGATGGCCAGCTTCTGCGGCAACATCATCGCGCTGCGTGGCGGCGACGGCGGCACGGTGATTGCCATGTCCAGCCGCGCCTGGGCGGCGTTTACCCCGGCGCAGCAAGCCACGTTGGCCGCGCACGGCCGCATTGTGCACGCGCCGCTGGACATCATCGAAGACCTGGGCGGCGGCGGCGCGCGTTGCATGGTGGCGGAGGTGTTCAGCCCGGATGCGCCGGCGCACTGCTCAGCAGCTGGCCGTGCTGTTGCCATTGCAGGCTGAGGTAGCGTTCGTACTGTTTCAGCACGTCGGCGATGATCTCGCTGCGGCGCAGATAGCGGATGTCGTAGCCCTCGCGGCCGTCGGCAAAATCGGTTTGCGCCAGGTACTGGTATACGCCGTCGTCGGCCCGCGCCGGCAGGAACGCCGGTTGCGGCTGGCCGTGGCAGTACACGCGGTAGACGAAGTCGCGGGCGCCGGGCTGGTCGATACGCAGTAGCACGCTGCCGTCGTCGCGGCGTTGCACGCCAGCGCTGACGCCGTTTTGGCTGAGCTCGTCGGCTACGGTGCGCAGCGCCGGCTGCACTTCGGTGTCGATGAACTGCTGCACGGTGGCGGCGTCCGGGCGCTGCACCAGCTGGCGCAGGCGTTGCTGCCAGTGGTGGCCGCTCCAGAACTGTGTGGCCGGCGCCGGTTGCTGCGTCTGGTGGCAATGGTCGGACTGCAGACCGCGCCACAGGCTGTAGCACAGCAACAGCATGATGGCGGTAAACGGCAGCGCGCTCACCAGCGTCATCGCCTGTAGCGCCTTCAGGCCGCCTGCGGTGAGCAGTACGCCGGCGGTGACGCCCAGCAATAGCGCCCAGAACAGGCGCTGCCACAACGGCGACGCGGTATCGCCGCCGCTGGCAATGCTGTCCAGCACCATGGCGCCGGAGTCGGCCGAGGTAACGAAGAACACTGCAATCAGGAGCATGGCCACGCTGCCGCTTAGCAGCGGGAACGGCAGGTAGTCGAAGAAGCGGAACAGCAGGCTGTCCACGTTGGCCGCCGCGCTGCCTAGCGCGCCAGCCGCGACGTGCATATCCAGCCAGATGGCGCTGTTACCGAACACCGTCATCCACAGGAAGTTGAACAGCGTGGGCACCAGCAGCACGCCGACAATGAATTCACGCAGCGTGCGCCCGCGCGAGATACGGGCGATGAACAGGCCGACAAACGGCGACCACGACACCCACCACGCCCAGTACAGCAGCGTCCAGCCGGACAGCCATTGTTGCTGCGCGTCGCTGCCGTAGCTGAAGGTGCGGAAGGTGAGGTCCACCATGCCGGACAAGTAGCTGCCCAGGTTGTCGCTGAACGTCATCAGCAGGTAAACGGTAGGGCCGGCACACAGCACGAACAGCAGCAATAGCAGCGCCAGGCCGAGGTTCAGCTCGCTCAGGCGGCGCACGCCTTTGTCGAGGCCGGTGGCGGCCGACAGCCCGGCCAGCCCCATCACCCCCGCGATCAGCCCCAGCTTGAAGCCATCGCTAGTGGTGTCGATGCCGGCCAGTTGCTGCAGGCCGGCGGCCAACTGCATCACGCCGAAACCCAGCGTGGTGGCGATGCCGAACACGGTGGAAACCAGCGCGAACACGTCCACCGCGTGGCCCCACGGCCCGTGGATGCGTTCACCCAGAATCGGGTACAGGCCGGCGCGCAGCGTCAGTGGCAGCCGGTAACGGAAGCCGAAGTAGGCCAGCACCAGCCCCACCACGCCGTAAATGGCCCACGCGTGCAGGCCCCAGTGGTGGAAGGTGAGGTTCATCGCCTGCTGCGCGGCCGCTTGCGGATTGGCCGCGGCCAACGGTGGTGACAGATAGTGCTGCAGCGGTTCGCCGACGCCGAAGTACATCAGGCCGATGCCCATGCCGGCGGCAAACAGCATGGCCAGCCACGATGGCAGGCTGAACGCTGGCGTGGCGTCATCCGGCCCCAGTTTGATGTCGCCGTAGCGGCTGACGGCAATGCCCAGCAGCGTCAGCAGGAACACGGCGACCGCCAGGATGTAAAACCAGCCGAATTGCTGGCTGACGGTGCGCTGGGCGGCGCCCAGCAAGGCTTCGGCGGAAGCCGGGGCCAGCGTGGCCCAGGCCAGGATCAGGCCGATCAGCAGCAGGCCGGGCACGAATACCGGCCAGCTGAGGGTAGTGCGGAAGGAACGGACGGAGGCCATGCTTTCCCTTTCTTGGTCGTCGGGTACTGCCGTCTGACGTATGGTCGTGCCAGCGCGCTGGCAAAGCCGCCGGCGCGGGCAGGGTCTTGGGCAGCCCTGAAGGTGGGCAGGGGTTCCGGGTTGGCCGCAGGGGAGGAGGGTGGCGTGCGTTGCGCGGTGACGGCCAGGCCGGAACGGAAA